>JBBRGF010000081.1:0-13703 GCA_038240975.1 Gemmatimonadales bacterium | reverse complement strand
GGGCATCCACCACGAGGATGCGCGCCGAGGGCCAGCGCTTTCGGGTGACAGTGATGATGTCGCGAAGCGCCGCGCCGGCCACGCTGGTGACTACGGCGACCGTCGCGGCATAGATGGGCAGCGAGCGTTTGCGGACCGGATCGAAGAGTCCGTCCTTCTGGAGGGCGGCCTTGACCCTCTCCAGCCTCTGTTGAGCGGCGCCGATGGCCGCGGTCGGGATGATGCGGGTGACGACGAGCTGAAACTCGCCCTTGCTCTCGTAAATGGCGGGCCGGCCCAGGACGTAGACCTTGGTGCCGTCGGCCGGCGGCCGGCCCGCGCGCTGCGCGTTGAGCTTCCACATGCAACAGCGAACCTGGCTGGAGGCATCGCGGAGATTGAAATACCAGTGGCCGCTGGGCCACGGCTTGCACCCGACGATCTCGCCGCGAACCCAGACGTCGGGAAGCTCGGCCTCGATGACCCGCCGCGCGCTGCCGACCAGATCGCTGACGGACCAGACGTCCGGGGTGGGGTCGAACGCATTCAATTGAAAGGGGGCAGCCATCGCTTCATCGACTCCTCGAAAAAACACCCGCTGGCCCTCTAGGCATCCATCTGCCGCATGGCCTGGAGGGTATTCTGCAACAGCATCGCGATGGTCATCGGACCCACGCCGCCGGGCACGGGCGTAATCGCCGAGGCCACCTCGGACACCGGCCCGTACGCCACGTCACCGGTGAGCCGGTAGCCCTTGGCCTGCGACGCATCGTCCACCCGGTTGATCCCCACGTCGATCACCACGGCTCCGGGCCGCACCATGTCGGCGGTGACGAACTCCGGCTTTCCGATGGCGGCGATGAGGATGTCGGCGGTGCGGGTGACCGCCGGCAGATCCCGGGTGCGCGAATGGCACACCGTGACGGTCGCGTCGCCACCCGGGCCGGTCTGAATCAGCAGATTGGCCATCGGCTTGCCGACGATGTTCGACCGGCCGACGATCACGGCGTTGGCACCCCTGGTCTCGACGCCCGACCGCATCAGCATCTGCTGAACGCCGTACGGAGTCGCCGGACGGAACGCCGACTTGTCGCCGGTCACCAGCTTGCCCACGTTGACCGGATGAAAGCCGTCGACGTCCTTGGCCGGGTCGATCCGGTGCAGCACCTTCGCGCTGTTGATGTGCTTGGGTAGCGGAAGCTGCACGAGGATCCCGTGGATGGAGGGATCGTTGTTGAGCCGGTCGACCGTCGCCAGCAGTTCGGCCTCCGTCGTCTCCACCGAAAGCCGGATCGTCACCGAGTGCATCCCGGCTTCCTCGCAGGCCTTGCCCTTCGAGCGTACGTACACGCCGCTGGCCGGATCTTCTCCCACCAGCACGGCGGCGAGCCCCGGCTTCTTTCCGTTCAGACCGGCCACCTCCGCGGCCACCTCACCGCGGATGGTCTTGCCCAGCGCGACGCCGTCGATGATGCGGGCGCTCATCGTGCGTAATCCACTGATCTGGTCTCCCTGATGACGACCACCTTGATCTGTCCCGGATACTGCAGCTCGTTCTCGATCTTGCGGGCGATCGACTCCGACAGTGCGGCGGCCGCGCCGTCATCGATCCGGTCGGGCGTGACTACGACGCGCACCTCCCGTCCCGCCTGAATCACGTTGCTCTTCTCCACACCCGGGAAGGCGTTGGCGATCTCCTCGAGGCGCGTGAGGCGCTTGACGTAGGTCTCGAACGCCTCGCGCCGGGCGCCTGGCCGGGCGCCGCTGATGGCGTCGGCGGCCTGCACGAGCACCGACTCCGTGCTCTCGTGGGGGACGTCGTCATGGTGGGCCTGAATGCAGTTGATCACTCCGCCGCTCTCGCCGTACCGGCGCGCCACCTCGACGCCGAGCTCGACGTGGGTGCCCTCGTTTTCGTGCGTGAGCACCTTGCCAACGTCGTGCAGCAGGCCGCCCCGCTTGGCAAGCTGGATGTCGAGGTGCAGCTCGGCGGCCATCATCCCCGCCAGCCACGCGACTTCTTTCGAATGGTCGTAGATGTTCTGGCCGTAGGACGTACGATAGCGCATCCGGCCGATCAGCTTGATCATCTCGGGATGCAGGCCGTGGATGCCGGTGTCGTAGGCGGCCTGCTCGCCGAGCTCGACAAGCTGGCCCTCGAGCTCCTTCTGTGCCTTGACCACCAGCTCCTCGATACGGCCGGGATGAATGCGGCCGTCCTGAATCAGGGCCTCGAGGGCCCGGCGAGCGACCTCGCGGCGGATCGGGTCGAAGCAGGACACGATGACGGTATCGGGAGTGTCGTCGATGATGACGTCGACTCCCGTGGCCGTCTCGAAGGCGCGGATATTCCGCCCCTCGCGGCCGATGATCCTGCCCTTCATCTCGTCGCTCGGCAGCGCGACCGCGGCGACGGTGCTCTCGGCGGTGTGCTCGGCAGCCAGTCGCTGGATGGCCATCGAGAGAATCCGGCGGGCCTCGCGGTCGGCGCCACGGCGGGCTTGCTCCTTGATGTCGCGTCCGAGCGCGGCCGCCTGGCCCCTGGCCTCGTCCTCCGCCCGTTGCAGCACTTCGCGCCGGGCGTCCTCCGCCGTGAGCCCCGCGACGCGCTCCAGCTTGTGGCGCTGCTCGAGGGCGAGGTGGTCGGCTTCGCCCTCGCGCGCCTTGAGCGCGCCCTCCCGAGTGCCGACTCCCTCTTCGCGCTTGTTGAGGAGGCGATCCCGGCCTTCCTGCTCTTCGGCTTTCTTTTCCTGCGCGCGCGAACGCTCGTCGGCCCGGCGCTCGAGCCGCTCCCACTCCTCGCGCCGGCGGGCGACTTCCCGGTCGATGTCTTCGCGAAGCTTGAGCGACTCGATCCGAGCCGTCACAAGCGCTTCCGACCGGGCCGCTTCTCCCTCGCGAATCGCTTCGGCGCGCATGCGCTCGGCCTCGGAGCGCGCCGCGACGAGGATTCCGCTGGCGGCACGACGCTGGCTTCGGGCGCGGAGGAGGATGAAGATCCGCGCGACGAGAAGGCCGACGGCCACCCCTGCGAGTGCCGGCAGGAGAACGCTCTGAGGCATCGGCAATTCTCCGGTCAGGAAGCGACGGCCCTGCCGCCCCGTTTGGCGGGTGGCAGGAGGCGGGCGAACTCGCCGGCCATGGCCGACAGTCGCCCGGCGATCTCACGGTCGCCGCGGCGCGATTGGAACAGCTCGTCGGTGATGGCGAGGGCCGCGAGAATCGCGGCCTTGTGGGTCTCGACCATCGGCAGCGAGTCGCGAACCCGCTTGAGCGCGGCGTCGAGGTATGCCGCGACCTCGCGAGTATACTCGGGCGGAAGCTCGGAGCGTACGGTGTACTCCTCGCCGCCGATCGTCACGCGGACCGCGTTCTTGGACGTGTTCACGCCGCGTTCCCTCCACCATGGTGCTCGAGAAATGCCAGACGCGACGACAGTACGCGAAGACGTTCTTTGGCGCCTTCGATCCGCTGGCGGAGTGCCTGGTTTTCCGTCTCGACCTCGATCAGACGTTGCCGAGCCTCGCGGAGGGCGGCCCCGGCGACGACCCCTCCGCTCGCCTTTGCCTCCTGCAGCTCGCTTTCGGCCTTGAGGGTGCGCCGGCGCCATCCGGCGATTTCTTCCGCGACGTGCTGGAGGAC
Source organism: Gemmatimonadales bacterium (assembly GCA_038240975.1). Lineage (GTDB taxonomy): Bacteria > Gemmatimonadota > Gemmatimonadetes > Gemmatimonadales > GWC2-71-9 > CAVVWJ01. The sequence goes on along the minus strand of JBBRGF010000081.1, from coordinate 10,082 downwards.
CTTTTCCAGCTCGGCCACCGCCGGTAGATCGGGACGCTCATAAGTGTATGACACGGTCACTCTCCGGCGCGGGGCGTCCCCGCGTCTCGCCGCCGGATGCCGAGCTCTGCCGCGAGGGCGGCGAGGAGCCGGGATTCGGCCTGGTCCACTTCGGTGTCGCGCAGTGTGCGGTCGGGCGCCCGGAAGGTGAGCCTGAAGGCCACGCTGCGTGTGCCGGCCGGCAACTCGGGTCCCCGGTAGTCGCTCTCGATGGCCAGCGATTCGAGCAGCCCGTCGGCCGAGCTCCTGATGAGGTCGACGACCCGCGCCGAGGCCAGCGACTCGGGCATGAGCAGGGCGAGTACGCGCTCGGAAGCCGGCGTGGCTGGCAGCGCAACGAACGGAGCCGGACCGCGGGGCGCCGGATGGATGGACACCTCGAGCCCGAAGAGCGGCGCCGCCCAGGGAGGTGCGTCGGCCATGAGCCGGCCACCCTGCCCGGCGACCCGACCCGACGCGTCCCGCACGACCCACGCGTTCCCTTGAACCTGTATCGTGGCCTCTGGAATTGCCAGAGCGACGGCCGTCTCGAGCTGGCCCTTGAAGTCCCAGATATCGATGGACTCGGGGCCGCCGTCGGTCCAGTGCGGCGGCTCCCGGCTGCCGGTGAGCACCGCGGCGAGCCGCCGCTCCTCCGTCGGGCGCTTGCCGGCCGGGGCTGAGGAGAAGGCGGTGCCGATCTCGAAGAGCCTGACGTCCGAGACGTGGTTAGCCCAGTTCCGCTTGACCAGCCGGACCAATCCGGGGAGGAGACTTCGCCGAAGGTAGGCATCCTCCGCTGACAAGGGGTTCAAGAGGCGTACGCTCTCCTGGCCTTCCGCCGGACCGAGGGGCAGGCTCACGACCTCGTAGAGACCCTGAGCCGCCATACCCCGCCGGACCGACGAGACCACAGCCTCGATCGGGGCGTCGGGCAGTGTCCCCGCCCGGAAGTGGCGCAGCTCCGACGGAAAGGCATCGTACCCGTGGAGCCGGGCAATCTCCTCCACCAGATCGATCTCCCGCTGAAGGTCGGGACGCCACCCCGGAACGTCCACCGCGATTCGGCCGTCGTCGGGTTTGGAGACCACCGTCGCCCCGATGGCGACGAGGTGCTGCTCCAGCTCGTTCCACGGCAGCTCGACACCGAGCACCTGAGCCACGCACGCGGGACGAAGGAAAATCCGAGGAGGGTTGGTGGGAGACGGCCAGAGATCGACCGGGGCGTCGGTCAGCTCCCCTCCAGCGGTTGCGAGGACGATCTCGAGGCAGCGGCGCATCGCGTCGGCGCCGCCCCATCGATCGATGCCGCGCTCGAAACGGTAGCTGGCTTCCGTGCTCAGGCCGAGCGTCCGGCGGGTGTGCCTGATCCGCGCTGGATCCCAGTACGCGCCTTCGAGCAGCACGTCGCGCGTCTCGTTGCTCACTTCGGTGCCGGCGCCGCCCATCAGGCCTGCGATGCCGATGACGCCCTCACCGTCGGCAATCGCGACCATGTCGGACGTGAGCTTCCGCTCGACGTCATCGAGCGTCACCAGCCGCTCGCCGGCCAGGGCGCGCCGCACGGTCAGCCGGCCCCAGCGGAGCTTTGCAGCATCGTAGGCGTGCATCGGCTGATTCAGCTCCAGCATGACCCAATTTGTGGCATCGACCACGTTGTTGATGGAGCGCACTCCGACCGCTTCGAGTCGTCGTCTCAGCCATTCCGGCGACGGGGCCACCCGCGCCCCCCGCACCAGGGCACCATGGAAGCGTGGGCACGACTCGATGTCCTCGATGACGATCTCGACGCCGCCCACCTCGCCTGTGGGGCCGCCTCGCCGCGACGGCAGAATGTCCACGGCCCCCGCGTGCGGAATCACCGGCAGCCGGAACGGCGCGCCGTAAGAAACAGAAAGCTCGCGGGCGACGCCCTTGTGGCAGAGCAGGTCGGGACGGTTGGGGCCGACGTCGACGATGAGGCGGTGGTCGGCTAGCGGCAGCGCCTTGAGCAGCGGCGTCCCCGGCGCGGCGGCCGTCGCGAGCTCGAGAAGGCCGTCGTGATCCTGGCCGAGCCCCAGCTCGCGGGCGGAGCAGAGCATTCCCTCGGAGGTCTCCCCGCGGAGCTTGCGCTGCTCGATCTTGAGGCCGCCAGGGAGAGTCGCGCCGACCCGGGCAAAGGGATACTTGCGTCCCGCCGCCACATTCGAGGCGCCGCAGACGACGTTGTGTCGAGCCGCGTCGCCGTCGTTCACGGTGCAGAGGCGGAGGCGGTCGGCGTTCGGGTGGGGACGGACCTCCTCCACCATCGCGACGACGATCTCGCCCAGATCGGTATGAAGGGGCTCGATCGCATCGACCGCCGCACCGAGCATGGTCAGCCGCTCGGCGACGTCGCCCGCATCGAGGGGGCGGCGAAGGAAGTCCTCCAACCAGCGAGTCGAGACGTTCATGCGCCGCCCGGTGCGCTCACCCGACTCAGGAATCGCATGTCGCCCTCGAGCAGGAGACGGATGTCGGGAAGACCGTAGCGCAGCATGGTGATTCGATGCGGACCCATCCCGAATGCCCACCCGGTGAAGCGCTCCGGGTCGAGATCGCAGTTCTCGAGCACGGCGGGATGCACCATGCCGCAACCGAGGATCTCCATCCAACCCGTTCCCTTGCATGCGGGACAGCCGCTCCCGTGGCATAGCTGGCACTCGACGTCCATCTCGGCGGATGGCTCGGTAAACGGAAAGAAGGAGGGCCGAAACCGGGTACGCGTCGCCGGCGAGAAGAAGCGCCGGGCGAAGTGGATGAGCGTCGCCTTGAGATCGACGAACGAGATTCCCTCGTCCACGGCGAGCCCTTCGATCTGGCTGAAGACCGGAGAGTGCGACGCGTCGAAGGCATCGCTCCGGTAGACCATTCCCGGAATGACCACCCGCACCGGCGGCGGCGTGGCGAGGAGCGTCCGGATCTGCACCGGCGACGTGTGGGTGCGCATGAGCAAACGCCCCGACGGTTCTCCCTCGGCGGGAGGCGCATCGACGTAGAGCGTATCGTGCATGTCCATTGCGGGGTGGTCGGCTGGGAAATTGAGCGCGAGGAAATTGTACCACTCGGTCTCGATTTCGGGGCCCACGGCCACGGCAAAACCGAGGGCCCGAAAGATCTCGACGATCTCATCGACCACGCGGGTGACGGGATGCTCCGCCCCGACCCACCTGTGGCGTCCGGGCATGGTGAGATCGATGGCCGCGCGGTCGCGACCGGCGCGCTCCTCGCCCAACCTCGCGCGACGCGCGGCGAAGGCTTCCTCGAACCTGGCCTTGAGCGCGTTGACGGTTGCGCCGTAGCCCTTGCGCTCCTCGACTGGCAGCGTGGCGACCGCCTTGAGCGCGCTCGTGAGCGCTCCACTCTTCCGGCCGAGGACGGCGATTTCCTCGGCTTCGAGCGCCGCGATATCGAGTGAGGGAATGGCCTCGAGGCGCGGAGCGAACCCCTCCAGATGGGGATAGTTCATCGAATCACTCATCGCTGACCAGGTCGATGTATGTCATGCCTCGCCGTGTTGTCGTCCCGAGCGCATCAATGGGGCCGCCCGCCAGCGCGAACGGCCCCATTGGGCGGCTGTGCCGGCGGGACTCGTGCCCCGCGAGATTCTACTGGTTGTTCTTGGCGACCTCGGCCAGCTTGCCGAAGGCGTCGACGTCGCGCACCGCCAGGTCGGCGAGGACCTTGCGATTGATTTCCACGCCACCCCGCTTGAGCCCGGCGACGAGCCGGCTGTAGCTCAGCCCGTGGATACGGGCCGCGGCGTTGATCCGGGTGATCCAGAGCGCCCGGAACTCCGACTTCTTCTTGCGCCGGTCGCGATAGGCGTACCGCATGGCGCGCTCGGCGGTTTCCTTCGCCGCCTTGTAGAGCTTGCTCCGGCCGCCCCGGGCGCCCTTCGCGGCCTCCATGACCTTCTTTTTCCGGGCGTGGTGGGCGACGCCGTTTTTGACGCGGGGCATGGCTGGTCCTCAGGCCTGGAGCAGGCGGTTGACGCGCGGGAAGTCGGCCGAGCTCACGAGATCGCTCTTCTTCAGCCGATTCTTTCGCTTGCGCGTCTTCTTGGTCAGGATGTGCGTGTGATTCGCGTGCCAGCGCTTCAGCTTACCGGTTCCGGTCTTGCTGAATCGCTTCATCGCGGCGCGCTTGGTTTTCTGTTTGGGCATGCCTGGCTCCGTTATTTCGGCGCGAGCACCATCGTCATGTTGCGTCCTTCGAGCTTGGCGTCGGCTTCGATCTTGCCGATATCGGCCAGACTGGCCGCGACGCGGTCGAGCACCGCGCGGCCCAGCTCGAGATGGGCGATCTGCCGCCCGCGAAACATCATCGTCACCTTGACCTTGTTGCCGTCGCCCAGAAACTCGCGCGCGTGCCGAGTCTTGAAGTCGAAATCGTGGTCGTCGATTCCGGGGCGGTACTTCACTTCTTTCAGCAGGATGATGTGCTGCTTCTTCTTGGCGGCGCGCGCCGCCTTGGCCTCTTCGAACTTGAACTTCCCGTAGTCCATGATCTTGACGACGGGAGGGCGCGCGGTCGGCGCAACCTCCACGAGATCGAGACCGCGTTCCAGCGCGGCGGCCAGCGCCTCTTCGATTGGGAGCACTCCGAGCTGCTCGCCGTCTCCGGTGATGACGCGGACTGGACTGATCCGGATCATCCGATTTACGCGGGTTCGCTTTTCGCGATCGTTTGTGGACAGTGCGCGTGCCTCCAAGGGTGGAGAAAGAAAAACGAGCACCCTGCGTACAGCGGGTGCCCGTCACGTCTGGACCACGGTGGCCAGAAGCCACCTTGAGCCGCGGTATCGGGACCCGGTAGCACTGCGCGGTGTTGGGCCGGCAGGCGAAGGGTGGAGGAGCACCGCTCCCCACTTATTGAGGGGGGAAGTTAGCGGAGGGCGTTACGAGTGTCAATTTCGGGTGCCGCCGCTGCCGCGCGGCGCGGGGCCTCGACGACGTCGCGAAGGATTACCTCCCGCTCCTCGGTGACCGGCACACCCGACACCACCGCCGCGTCGTGCTCGAAGACCAGCCGCCATCCACCGGCCACCGCGTCGCGGAGAAACGCGCGCTTCGTCTCCATGGTACGCAGGGGCTCCAGATCGTACCCCATGATCCACGGCAGCGGCAGGTGATGGGTCGTGGGAATCAGGTCGGCCATGAAGGCGGTCGTGTCGCCCCGGTCGGTGACCAGCACCGCCTGCATGAACTCCACGTGACCCGGTACCAGGCGGACGGAAATTCCCGGCAGCACTTCTCCCTCGCCTTCCAGAAGCTTCCAGCGCGCCGCCGAGGCGACCGGCTCGAAGTTCAAAGGGAGATACGTCGCCCGGGTGCGCTCGTTGGTGTGCCGGGCGAACTCCAGCTCCCCCTTCTGCACGACGTACGTCGCCTTGGCAAACGTCGGCCGCACGTGCCGGCGCGCATCGTCGGCCAAGGTGGGATCGATGGTGGTGTTGCCTCCCGCGTGATCGAAGTGGAGATGGGTATTGATCACCCAGCGCACGTCGTCCGGCAGAAATCCCGCGGAGGCGAGGGCATCCTCGAGCTGCGTGGCGCCCTCGAGTCCCTGATTCTCGATCCCGTAGATGTCGTGGAACTTCGCGTTCTCCTTGTTGCCAAGGGCGGTGTCCACGAGCACGAGGCCATCGGGATGCTCGATGAGCAGACATCGCATCGCCAGCGCAATCCGATGCCGCTCGTCGGGCACGATCCGCTTGCTCCACAGCGTTCTCGGCACGATGCCGAACATCGCCCCCCCGTCGAGCCGCTGCGTCCCTCCTTCGAGCGCGTGGCAGCGAAGTCCACCCACCTGGAATGTGGTCCGGAGCGTCATGCCGAAGCCTCGGGAGCCGAATCGGCGCGGGGCTCGGTGGGCATGGCCATCCGCCGGCGGCGAGCGCGCGCGATGCGCCGCGCTTCGATCAGGGCGAGGTCCTGCAGCGTGCGCGCCCCTTCCGCCCGCGCGAGCCTCAGCAGGCGCGACAGCAGCTCGGCGGTGACCACCGCGTCGCCCCCGGCGCGGTGGCGTGCCTCGTTCTCGAGCCCGAAGTGAATGCTCAGATTGTCGAGCCCGCACGAGCGCACTCCGGACACGAGTCGGCGGGCCAGCCTGACGGTGCACAGCCGGTGGCCGTCGAGGGTCAGAGCGCGCGCGCGGCGCAGCTCGGCGGAGACGAAGTTCCAGTCGAACCGGGCGTTGTGGGCCACGAAGATCCGGCCGGCCAGCGCGGCGAGGAGCCGGTCGGCGACCTGGTCGAACGGGGGCGCGTGGCGCACCATGTCGTTGGTGATCCGCGTGATCGCGGTCACGACCGGGGGGATGGCCCTGCCCGGATTGACCAGCGAATCGAAGATTACCTCCCGCCGGTCGCCGTGGACCACCACCACCGCGATCTCGGTGATCCGGTCGCTGCCGGTCGCGCGTACGCCGGTGGTCTCCACGTCGACCACGGCAAAGGCGCAATCGTCGAGCAGCGGCGAGCCCTGCGCCTCGGGAACGAGTCCCCAGCGGCCGTCGGGCAGCTGACGCACCCGCGGATCGGCCCCGAGAAGGGCGACCGCGATGCGCTCGCACACGAGAGGCGGCGCGCCGGGCAGGCCCAGCACGTCGTGGCAGAGCCCGGTGGCGGCGCGAGCCCCGTCGGCGAGGATGCGCAGCACCCGGTCGAGGAGCGTGCTCTCCGGATGGACGCCGGTGCCGATCACAGCGAGGCCCGGCGGAGCGGCAGCGACATGCAGCGGGGCCCGCCGCCTCCACGCGCCAGCTCGGTGCCCTCGATGGTGATCACGGTTCTGTGTTTTGCGTCGGTCCAGTCGTCGAAGGCGAGAAAGTTCACCGACGGCACCACCCGGAACCCGGCGGCCTGCAGCTCGCAGAGCGTCGCATCGTTGCGCCGGTAGCTCACGATGGTGCCAGGGCGCACCGCGAGGAAGTTGCAGGCCGAGCTCCACTGTTCCCGCTCCTGGCTGGTCCGGTGCTCACCGCCGGCCATGACCGGCTCGAGCACGAGGCCCACGTCGCGCAGCGCGGTGAAGAAGTCCGGCCGCTCGTGCACGCCGCTTTCGCCCTTCCGGCGGTGGAGCACGGCGCGCCGCTCGGGTCCCATGAAGAACGGCGGCGACACCACGCACAGCTCGCGGTCGACGTGGGTGAAGATCATGTCGAGGTGAATCGCCGTCGGCGCCTTGGGCATCACGACCACGATCACGTCGGTGACCTGGCCCCGCTCGAACACCCTGTCGCACAGCTCGTCGAGCGCCGCCGGCGAGCTGCGCTCGCTCAGGCCCAGCACCAGGAGATCGGGCCGCAGGTAGTGGACGTCTCCGCCCTCGAGGGTGTAGTTGTTCCGGCGCTCCTCCGACCCGTCGTACAGGAACCCGGCATTGGCAAGCTCGGGATGAAACAGGAACAGCGCCTTCACCAGCAGCTCCTCCGTCCATCGCACGCCGTAGCGCATCGAGCCCACCACGGCGTGGCTTCCGATCACCATCCCGATGTCGCGTGGAAAGAAGAGATTGGGGAGCGGCGGAAAGGCGAATCCCTCCTCGTTGAGCGACCGCGAGATGGGGCCACTCTCCTCCCGGGTCCCCTCGATGAGCATCTCGATGATCTGCGCCGGCGGATACGTGCCGAGCCGCTTGGACAACTCATCGTCGGGTACGACATCCATCGTCTTGGTGATCAGGAAGTCGCGTGCCTCGGGCTCGCCGAGCACGTCGCGGAGGAGGTCCCGGACCTCGTGGACGCGGGCGAAGCGGCGGAGGACCGAGACGAACTGGCGGTGCTCGCGCTGGGCGATCTCCAGGTCGATGATGTCGTCGTAGAGGTAGTCGGCGCGGTTGCCGGGAGTGACCGCCTCGAGCTCGTGGCCTGGCGTATGAACCAGCACGGACTCGAGCGGGCCGATTTCGGAGGTGACGTCGACGAGCATGGGTGAAAGTATTCGGGCGGGCGGATCGCGGGCTAGTGGGTGGTGCGACACGCGAGCGCGACGATCTACGACTCCTGACGGGTAGTCGCCCCCGGACCTCGGAGCACCCTCCCCGGGAGCGCACCGGTCGCCTTGCCCTCGGCGATGACCGGCACGCCGTTCACCATCACCCACGTCATACCCTGGGCCAGCTGGTTCGGCTCCGCGAAGGTCGCCTTGTCGCGCACGCTGTCGGGATCGAACACCACGACGTCCGCCCACATTCCCGCCTTGAGCACGCCGCGGTCGGATAGCCGCATCCGTCCTGCTGGGAGCGACGTGAACTTCCGGATCGCCTCCTCGAGACTGAGCAGGTGCTCCTCACGCACGTATTTCCTCAGGATTCGCGGAAACGTCCCGTACGCGCGTGGATGCGGGTGCTCCTTGCCGAGCGGCCCATCCGGCGACGTTCCCTGCGAGTCGTTGTCCACCGATGTCCACGGCTGCTTGAGCGCCAGTGCGACGTCGGGCTCGGCCATGCCGAACACCGCGACGGACGTGAACGCCTGGTCCTCCGCGAGAATATCGAGCAGCGTCCAGATCGGGTCCTGCTTCCGGAGCTTCGCCACCTCCGCGAGGGTCTTTCCCTGGTACTGCGCCAGCGCCGGATTCTGGACCACGCCGATCAGCACCGATTGCGGGCCCGGAATCTCCTGCCATTCATTGTCCCATGACGGGTCGGGCGTCAGCATGTCCTTGCGTATCCGGCGCCGGGCGACCGGGTCGCGGAGCCGGGCCAGCAGCTTGGCCGTACCCCCGTCGAGTGCCCATGGCGGCACGAACGCCGACATCGAGTTGAACCAGGCAGGATAGGCATAGGTGTCGGCCGCGATGTCCACGCCCGCCCGCCGCGCGGAGTCGATCCTTGCGACCACCCGGGGCATGCGCCCCCAGTTCCTCTTGCCCGCGGTCTTGAGATGCCAGATCTCGACCGGAATCCGCGCCTTGCGGCCGATCGTGATCGCCTCGTCGAGCGCCTGGAAGATCGTCTCACCCTCGGAGCGCATATGGGTCGCATACACCCCGCCGTACTTCGACGCCTCGCTCGCGAGGGCCACCAGCTCGTCGGTCCTGGCGTACGGCGCGGGTGGGTACTGGAGCGCGGTCGAGAGTCCCACTGCCCCGTCGCGCATCGCCTCGCGCACCAGGGCCTTCATGCTGTCGAGCTCCGCGCCGCTCGGCTGCCGGTCGTCGTCACCGAGAACGACGCGCCGCACCTGCGTCGCGCCGACATAGCTCGCGAGATTGATCCCCATTCCCTGCTTCTCGAGCCGGGCGAAAAAATCGCGAAACGTATGCCAGTCGGGCTTGACGCCGAAGTGGTCCCAGGACGCCTGGTCGGCCTTCACGAGAGTGTCGGTCAGCGGCGCCGCCGACCCGCCCTCCCCGGTGAACTCGGTGGTGATGCCCTGAAAGATCTTGGAGGGAAGGCTCGGACTGACGAGGATGCTGGTCTCCGACTGACCGAGCATGTCGATGAAGCCCGGGGCGATCACTTTTCCGCCAGCGTCGATGACTCGCCTCGCCGCGGTGCTGTCGAGGCGTCCTATCGCCGCAATCCGGCCGTCCTTGATCGCCACGTCGCCCGAGTACCATGGCGCGCCGGTGCCGTCGATGATCCGGCCGTGGCGGATGAGGATGTCGTAGGGTCGGTGTTGTGCCGCCGCGGCGCTGGGGAGCGCGACGAGCAGCGCGAGAGTGGAGAGGGTTGATCGCATGAGGCTCGAGGTTCGGAGGAAGAGTTGGCCACTAGGCAGATAGGTCCGTGCAACCAGAATCGGTTGGACTGCGCCCAGTGCGCTGTCGCGTGCGGGAGCGGCCCCCCTCGCCGGCCTGCAGTCGGCTGCGTCGGGGACAGGAAGTGGGGCTACAATCGCCCGACTGACGCCCGGCTTAGGGAGTGCCGCTCCCCTTCGCGACCAGCTATCGAGGACGACCGGCACGCTCAGAGGCAGGGACCGGGTCGCCAGGGCGCGTCAGTGGGGCGTTAGTTACAACCACTTCCTCACCCGGGCGCAGCCCACGGCAGCGCCCGGAGCGACTCGATCCTGCCACTGAGCGCGGCCCGGTCACC
>JBBRGF010000080.1:0-13866 GCA_038240975.1 Gemmatimonadales bacterium | reverse complement strand
CCGTCGGAGCTGATGCGGCGATCGAGGCCGCGGAGTTGGCGAATCACCGCATCGGCGAACGGCATGTCTGCGGACGGCGGGAATCGCTCGATACCTTCCCGGCTGTTGAGCACCGCCGGCCGGGGAAACTTCACGAAAATCGGCTGCGTGAAATGCGGATGCCGGACCATCAGCTCGCCCTTGGGCAGGGTGGCGAGCTTGATCTTGGTGGCGGGAGAGAGCGTGGAGTAGCCCGGCGTGGCCAGCTCGTCGAGATCCATCCGGCCGTACACGGAAGTGCCGGCGTTGCCGACGACCCGGCGCTGCACCTGCGAGCGGAACTGCTGCGCCGAGAAGAGCACGAGGCCGAGGTAGCGTCCGCGCTCGGAGAGGTCGAGCAGCATCTTTCGGACGTAGGTATCGGGGCCGTCGGCCGGGGCGTACTTGTTGAGCTCGTCGACGAACACCACGACGTGGTCTACGCCGAGCTCGCGCCGCTCGAGATGCTCGCGCAGCCGTGAAACGACGCGGGCGAACACGAGGTCCTGTGCCAGCGGGTCGAGGCCGGCCACGTCGACCACGTGGATGCTGCGGTCGGCGAAGCTGCCCCAGGGCAGGTCGCTGGCGGCGCCGTCGTCGGTGACCAGGCCCTTGGAGCGGGTGGAGATGTTGCTGAGCCGATTCCGCACTTTCCTGATGGTCGCCACGTGGTGCGTCTTCCATACCTCCCCGCCCTTCCCCAGCGCCTCCATGAAGTCGAAGATCGAGCGGAAGAACTCGTCGAGATCGGTAAAGCTCTGCACCAGGAACGGCCGGCCCCGCAGCATCTCATCGCGGTACTCGCGTCCCACGACACGCTCCGCGAGAAAATCGATGAACGCATCGGCCTTGGCGTCGACATCGTCGCGATTGAGCACCACCTCGGCGTAGTCGAGCACCTCGCGGAGCCCCCAGACGAGGGGCTGCGTGTTGGCGGCGAGGGCGTCGTGGGTGCGCAGCGTGTTGAGGTTTACACCATCGGGCTTGAACGGGGCGTAGTAGTGCACGTCGTGGAACGGCTCCGCGCTCAGGCCGAGCTTTTCGTGGAGACGGCGATCCTCATCCGAGAGCGACGCCGGCTGGTCGAGGAAGCAGAGGTCCGGCCCCTTCACGTTGAAGCACACCGCGGCGACCGAGCCCTTGTGGGCGGGGAATGTTTGAAAGATGCTCGACAGTAGGAATTCGACGGCGCTCGTCTTGGTGGCGAGGCCCGACACCCCGGTAATGTTGAGGTGCGCCGCCTCGGGGCCGAGGAGAAAGTCGCAGTCGAGATAGACCGGCGACTCGAGGCCGCCGGCGGCATAGAGCCCGATGGGGATGCCGGTTGGGCGCGCGCCGGTGGTGAACGCATCCATACGAAGCGCGAGCACGACGTCGGCATCGGACGCCAGCCAGACGGAGCCGAGGGGCACGGGCTGGAGCGGCTCCTCGGGAATCTGCCTCAGTACGGCCGCGGTGAAGAGCCGGATCTCCGCACGCTGGCTCGGCTCGTCGACCGCGGCGACCGGGTCGCCATCGGCCCCGATGACGGCATGCATGGGCGTCACCAGATCGGAGTAGGCCACGCCGTCGGTGACGACCCCGTACACCACACGCGGGCCCTCCTCGACCCGGACGATCGCGCCGATGCCGATGGCCGACTCCCGCGCGGTCCAGAAGTGGAATTGATGAGGGGTCGAAGGCTTGAGCTCGGTGGCGACGACACGGCCGATGGGAGGATTCGCAGTCATCGGTGAATTATCGCACTGTCCCGGCCCGCAGGTAGGCCTCGACGGAGTGTACGCCGTAGAGCAGCCGATCCCACCGGCCGTCGGGCGTGCTGAGCGGAGCCCGCTCGGAGAGCAGCCACCGGGAGACGAGGTCGGCCGACTCCGGCGTGCAGCCCGGGGCGACTTCGACTCGGACGAGGCCATGAAAAAGGTCTTTGTCCTCCCACGGCCAGAGCCTCAGCCCCCATGAATACACCGGGGTCAGGCTCCGCGTTTCGGGCATGAAGATGGAGGAGCGATGCCCCGCCGGGAGGCGGAGATACCGATCGAGGTCGGGCCCGTCGAAGGGAAGCGACCCATGGCTCTTCACGACCCCCACCATGCGGGGATCGGACGCGAGCTCGGGGCTCTCGGTGAGGACACCGTCCACGATGAGCCAGCCGGGCGACCGGGCGCGATAGCGGCTGGCCAACTGCAGCTCCAGCGCGCCGCGAGCCCTGTCGACCGCGCGCGCCGCCAGGATCAGGTCTATGGAAGGATGCCCGGCCTCCTCCGCCGGCAGCGCGACGAGAGGAAGCCCCTCGAGCACCGGGCCGGCCGCGGCGAGGGCGTCTGGCCGACCCAGTACGAGGGTCTGCCGCTCCTCGAGGACTGTTCCGAGCCGGCGATCGGTGCGCTCGCGAACCGCGGCTGCGATCTCCGCGAAGACGATCGGGCTGTGGCCGCAGTAGGCGAGCAGCTCGATGCGTTGGACGCCATTGAGAAAGGCGACCGGATCGGGCCATCGCTCCGCGGCGCCCACCGGGACGCACCGCAGCGCCGGGTCGCCGATGAGGCGGGCGGGGCGGATGGCGGCGTGATCGGTGCGGCCATCGCTGGCTTCGGGGATGTAGGAGGCCGGCGTGAGGCCCCGAAGTGAGAGCGCGCGCCGAAGGAGATTCAGCCTATTCGAGTGCACGAAAGTGCCGGGAAGCCTACATCTCGTCTTCGAGGGCAGTGAACGGCGGGACGTTGCTCATCCAGAAACCGGCGAGCCCACCCTGCTGGTCGACCTCGATGTGAAAGTTGTCGGCGACACGGACGACTTCCACCGCGCGCCGCGCGCCGATTCGGAGGTGAAAGACGCTCTCGGCCGGATTGGTCCGCACCGAGAGGGTGGTGTCGACCTCGACCGACGCCACGCCGGGGCGCGACGGCCGCGTAGGAACGACGACCCTTCCGTCGGTGAGCTGCCCCGGAACTTTCAGATCGGGAACGGTGGTGACCTCGGGCCAGACGACGACGTCGAGCCCGCAGATGACGCCGTTGTTGACGTCGAGCACGGCAACCGAGCCTTCGGCATCGGTAAGCTCGACGGTGCCGGTGAGTCCGCCGCTCTTACGATTCCCCTTGAACGAGCCTGAGAGAATGTCGGTCTCGGGATCCCAGCGCCAACCGATGGGCGGCAGTGCCCCGGTCAGCGGCTCGACGCGGGCCTCTACCGCCACGACGGCTGCCCTAGGCGGCACGTGCGGACTCGAGACGGCGGATGAGACCCAGAATGCGATCGAGGGCCTGCTGGAGCTCGGCATCGGAGACGGCGTAACTCAGCCGGACCCAGCGATCGTCGGAGAACGCGCCCCCCGGCACCAGCGCGACTCCCTCCTGCCGCATGAGCTGTTCGCAGAACGACGTGCCGGTGACCGGGTCTTTCTCGCGAATGCCGTCGACCCGGAAAAAGAAGTAGAAGGCACCGTGCGGCTCGACGAACTCAACGCCCGGAGCCTCCCGGCGAAAGCGGTCGACGAGATAGTCACGACGGCGGCGGAACGCGGCGACCATTTTCGTGACCTCGGCGTCGACCCGCTCGTCGGTAAAGGCCGCTGCCGCGGCCCACTGCGCCGGGTGATTGGCCCCGGTGGTGATGTGCGACTGAAGCGCGGCCATGGCCTTGGTGACGTGGGGTGGCGAGAGGGCGGCGCCGATGCGCCAGCCGGTCATCGCATACGCCTTGCTGGCGCCGTAGATGATGACCACACGCTCGAGCAGATCGTCGGGCAGATCGAGCAGCGACGGCGCCGGCCCCGGGCCGAAGTTGATCTGGCGGTAGATCTCATCGGAGATGATCCACACGTTGTTCTGCTTGGCCCACTCCGCGATGGACCGAAGCTCGGCCAGCGTGTAGACCGCACCAGTCGGGTTGCAGGGCGTGCAGAGGATAATTCCCCGGGTCGACTTGTTGGAATGGCGGTCGAGGTCGCGTGCGCTCACCTTGAGTCCCCACTCGAGATCGCCCGGGACGAGCACCGGCTCGGCGCGGCAGAGATGCACGATCTGGGGATAGGAAACCCAGGCGGGTGCGGGGATGAGCACCTGGTCGCGAGGGCCGAAGAGGGTGAAACAGGCGTTGAAGATCGACTGCTTGGAACCGGAGCTTACCACGATCTGATCGGGGTCGACCGACCGGCCGCCGGACAGGGCGCTCAGCTTCTGCGCGATTGCCTTGCGGAGGTCGGCGATGCCCACATTGGGCGGATACCGGGTATAGCCCTTCTGAATAGCCTGGTTGCCGGCCTGAATGGCAGCCGCCGGGGTGTCGAAATCGGGCTCGCCGACGCCCAGATCGAGCACGTCCTCACCCGCGGCCTTGCGCCGTTTGGCTTCGTTGCTGATGGCGACCGTTTCGGAGGCCTTGAGGTTCTGGATATTCAGCGAGAGCGCGTCGGGCATACCGGTTCCGGATGAGAAGTCGGCTTACGATGAGGAGAAAGGTCTGTCGCGGACAGGGCGATGTCAACCACGCAGATGAGGGGTTGGCCCCGTACCGCGGAGGGCTGTAGCTTGGCGAGGCCTTTCACTCACAACCGAGGCGTTCGTGGCCGATTTCGAAGCATTGCATCTCTCCCCGGCAATCGCGGCGGCAGTCACCCGGCTCGGCTGGACCGCCGATGATCCCGTCATGCGCGACGCCGCGCCGACGGCGGCGCGCGGTCACAATCTCGTCACCGTGGTACCGCCGACTCCGGCGGCCGCGACACCCGCGCTCGCCGGAATGCTCAGCCGCCTCGGCGGAGGAACCGCTGGGCTCCTGCTCTGCGCGGAGGCCGACCTCGACGAATGGGCGGGGCGCCTTCATCTGCTCACGGCGGACGCGGGGCTCAGCGTGCTCGCGTCACACCGACCGGGACGTGCGGCGCGACGCCTCCGCGGCGACGCGGCGGTGGACCTTCTCGTCACCACGCCGGCGACGGCGCTGGCTCTCCACGGGCGATCCGCGCTTCGCCCCGAGGCCCTTTCGTCGGTGTTGCTGGCGTGGCCCGAGGGATGGGAGGACGAACCCGGGTTCGCGGCGCTCATGCAGGATCTTCCCAAGGATGCGCAGCGCATCGTTGTGACCGGAGCAGCCGACCGGGCGGCGGACATGGTGGAGAGATATGCGCGGCGGGCGCTCACCGTGAGCGCGCCAGGGCTCGACGGAACGGTCGGGCCGGCTGGATCGGTTCGGACCGTGAGCGTGCCCTGGAATCGACGGGCAGGCACGCTCGCCGACCTCGTGGAGCTGCTCGATCCAGCCTCGCTGGTGATATGGACGCTCGACCGAGGTCACGAAGAGTCCATCCGCCGGGCGGTCACTCCGTCCGATCCGTCGGTTCGAATCGTCACCGGCGACGCACCGAACGCGCAGACAGTCATCGCATTCGACCCACCCACGCCGCTCCGTCTTCGGCAGCTTGCCTCCGCCGGCGAGGTAGTCGTGCTCACGCCCCCGGCCGCGGAGGACTACGTGCGGCGCCTCGCCGCCATCCGGCGGCCCCTCCGCCTGTCCGGCAGCCTCGAAGCGGCTACGACAGCGGCGGAAAAGCGGCGTGCTGCGATCGTCCAGGTGCTGGAGCGAGGGTCGCTCGACCGGGCGCTGCTCACCATCGCGCCGCTCATCGAGCGCTATGACTCCGCGACAGTGGCTGCGGCCCTTTTCGATCTGTGGTCGGGGTCGGGAGTGGAGGCACCCGCGGCCCCGGCGGAGGCGCCATCGATTGCGGCGACGGGCAAGGTGTTCGTGGGTATCGGGAAGAAGGACGGGGCGACCGTGAACGACCTCGTGGCCGTGCTCACCAAGGAAGTGCGGCTTGAGCGCGAGAAGATCGGACGGGTCGAGTTGCGCGACGCTTTCATGCTCGTGGAGGTACCGGCACAGGAAGCGGAGCGGGTTGCCGCAGCCCTCAGCGGGAAGTCGATCAGGCGGAAGCGGGTGACGGCGAAGGTGGATCGGGCGCGACCCTAGACCTTTTTCCTATTCACCGAGTCCCTCAGTGCCTTCCCCGCCCGGAAGGTGGGTACGATCGACGCCCGTATCGTGATCGCCTTGCCGGTGCGGGGATTTGTTCCTTCGCGGGCCTCTCGGCGCCGGAGCTCGAAGTTTCCGAACCCCGAAATGCTGACCTTGCCTCCTCGCTTCAACTCGGAGGCGATGATTCCGGCGGGCGCGAAGAACATGTCGGCGATCTCCACCGCTTTCGCCTTCGTCGTCCCCAACCGCTTGGCGATCACGGCCACCAGTGCGTGCTTGTTCATGGAGACTCCGAGCGAGTGAAGAGGCGCCGAATATCGCAGACCGGGCGAGAGTGCCGCAAGGTGGCTGGAGTTTCGCACGCAGGGTTCTAGATTAGCGTCCCTCACCTCGCGCGCTTGGAGACCTGGTACATGAACTATGGGACGCACCCGGGCTGGATCGAGGTCGTGAGCGGCGTGATGTTCAGCGGCAAGAGCGAGGAGTTGATCCGGCGGGTGAGGCGGGCGATCATCGCGCGCCGACGGGTGCAGGTGTTCAAGTCGCATCTCGACAGCAGGTATATGGGGTTGTACAGCGTGTCGAGCCACGACGGCACCGAGCTGGAGGCAACGCCGGTGGATTCGTCGGCGGAGATCTTCCGGATGGTTCGCCCCGAAACGGAGATCGTGGCGATCGACGAGGCGCAATTTCTCGATCCGGACGTCGTAAGGGTCGCGACGCTTCTGGCAGCGCGGGGGGTGCGGGTGGTGCTCGCCGGCGCCGACACCGATTTTCGCGGTGAGCCGTTCGGATCGATGGGCGAGCTGATGGCGGTGGCCGAGATGGTGACGAAGCTGCAGGCCATCTGCGTGGTCTGTGGCGATCCGGCGTGCCGCAACCAGCGCCTCATCAACGGAAAGCCGGCTCGGTGGGACTCGCCGACGATCATGGTGGGCGGCAGGGAGAGCTACGAAGCGCGGTGCCGGCACTGTCACCGGGTGCCGAGGAAGGACGAGGACCAGAAGGAGCTGCTGTAGGGGTCGTCGGGTGTGGGAGCATCAGCTCCGAGGCTGCAGGTGGTACACTAGCCAGCTCGCTCCAGGCCAGGGGCCGAGTCGCTCCCGGGCGCTGCAGACCAACAGTTGCCGCTCGCAGCGCCCGGAGTGCGACAACCGCCCTGGAGCGTAACTCGATGCTCTCCATCGCCCTCACCGGCAACATCGCCTCGGGTAAGTCCGCCGTCGCCGAGCTGTTCCGGCGCTGGGGCGCTACGATCATCGATGCCGATCAACTCGTGCGCGAAGCCCAGACGCCGGGGAGCCCGGTGGTGCGCGCCATCGCGGCGCAGTTTGGTGCGGAGATGCTCGACCACGGCGGTGGGCTTCGCCGCGATGCCTTGCGCCGGCGCGTCATGGGAGACGCCGCGGCCCTCGCCGATCTCAACCGGATCGTTCATCCCGAGGTGCTTCGCCGTCGAGCCGATCTGGAAGCGGAGGCGCGCCGGCGCGGCGACCGGATCGTGGTGAGCGATATTCCCCTCCTCTTCGAGGTTGGCGACCCGTCCCTCTTCGATGCGATCGTCCTGGTCGAGGCACCGGAAGACCTGCGTAGGCACCGGCTCACATCCGAACGAGGCCTCTCCGAGGACGAGGCGCGCCGCATGATCGCGTCGCAGGCTCCGAGCGGCCCGAAGCGCTCGCGCAGCACCTACGTCATCGACAACGACGGAAGTGCCGAAGCCCTCGAGCGTGCCGCCGCCGCCGTCTGGTCGGCGCTGCTCGTCCGCGCTTGACCTCGTCAAGCGTTACGTCTATCCTCCCACGCGCAACCCCTCCGCTGGAGCACGCCGTGTCAAACGTTCCGGACAACTTCGTCTACACCGCCGAGCACGAGTACCTCGCGCCGGCCGGCGACCCGACGAGCGTCCGCGTGGGTATTACCGATTACGCACAAGGCGAGCTGGGCGACGTAGTCTTTGTGACGCTTCCCAAGCCGGGGGAGCATTACGATGCACACCAGGCCTTCGGCACGATCGAAGCCGTCAAGGCGGTGTCCGAGCTGTACAGTCCCCTCGCCGGCACCATCACCGAAGTCAACGCCGCCCTCGAAGGCGATCCCGCGCTGGTCAACCGCGATCCTTACGGCGACGGCTGGATGATCGCCATGCGACTCGACGACCCCTCGGCCAGGAGTACGCTTCTTTCGCCCGCCGCCTACCGCACCCACATCGGGGAGTGACTCCACGGCGTTGCTGGTCGAACGACAGCGCGGTGCGGGCCGGGCCCCGGGGCGTGTCCCGGGGCATTTTCATGTCACCAACAGGATGAAGGCACGATGACGACCGCGGTTCCCCCCGATCTGATCTCTCCCGCTTCGGACGTTCTTCAGCCGGCGCATTTTGCCTACCGCCACATCGGCCCTCGCCGTGAAGACGTAGCCGAGATGCTCGACGTGATCGGCTATGAATCGCTCGACCGGTTCATCGACGCGGTAGTGCCCGAGGAAATTCGTCTCCGGCGACCCCTTGCCCTGCCTCCCGGCCGGAGCGAGCGCGAAGTGCTTCAAGCGCTTCGCGGCCTGGCAGGGATGAATCGCGTCTTCCGATCGTATATCGGCATGGGCTACGCCGGCTGTTTCACCCCGCAGGTAGTGCAACGCAACGTGCTCGAAAACCCCGGCTGGTACACCGCGTACACGCCGTATCAGGCGGAAATCTCGCAGGGCAGGCTCGAGGCGCTGCTCAACTTCCAGACCATGGTCTCCGACCTGACGGGCCTGCCCGTCGCCAACTCGTCACTGCTCGACGAAGCGACGGCCGCGGCGGAGGCAATGATCCTGTCTCTGGCCGTCAGCTCGGTAAAGGGAAAGCCCATCTATCTGGTCGACGAATACTGCCATCCGCAAACGATCGCGGTGGTTCGCACGCGGGCGGAGGCGCGCGGGATCGAGGTGCGGATCGCCGAGCCCGAGACATTCGACTTTACGGCAGGCGTCTTCGGCGCGCTCGTTCAGTACCCGGCAACCGATGGCGCGATCCGCGATTTCCGCCGCATGACCGAACGGGCCCACGCCGCGGGGGCCCTGGTAACGGCCGCGACCGACCTTCTCAGCCTGACGCTGCTAGCGGCTCCCGGCGAGTGGGGCGCCGACGTGGCGGTGGGAAACAGCCAGCGGTTCGGCGTTCCGATGGGCTATGGCGGCCCCCATGCCGCCTTTTTCGCGACGCGCGATGCCTACAAGAGATTTCTCCCGGGTCGGATCATCGGCGTCTCACGCGATGGTGACGGCCGCCCCGCACTTCGGATGGCACTTCAGACCCGGGAGCAGCACATCCGCCGCGACAAAGCGACGAGCAACGTCTGCACCGCGCAGGTGCTGCTGGCTGTGATGGCCAGCATGTACGCCGTCTACCACGGCCCCGGCGGACTGCGGCGCATCGCCGATCTGGTCCACTCGCGCGCCGTCGTGCTGGCGAACGCGCTGCGGCGCCTTCGCTATCGAATCGTCCACGAGGAATACTTCGACACCGTCTGTGTCGAGGTGCCGGAGTGGGCGCTTCCCCGGCTCCTCGACGCGGCGCGGACGCGAATGATCAACCTGCGCCCCCTTCCGCCGACTCGGCTGTGCATCGCCCTCGACGAGACGGTGACGCTCGGTGATCTGGCCGACATTATCGCCGTTTTCTCGCTGAACGAGGCGTTGCCGTTCATGCTGGAGGACATCGGTGTGAGGTCGATGCGCGCAATTCCGGAAGCGCTCGAGCGCACCTCCGGCTATCTGGCCCACCCGGTCTTTCATCTGCACCATTCAGAAACCGAGATGCTGCGCTACATCAAACGGCTCGAGGCGCGCGACCTCTCGCTCACCTCGGCCATGATTCCCCTGGGCTCCTGCACGATGAAGCTCAACGCCACCACCGAGATGATGCCGGTGAGCTGGCGCGAGTTCAACCGCCTCCATCCGTTCGCGCCTCGAGACCAGGCGACGGGTTACGACCTGCTCTTTCGCCAGCTCGAATACCAGCTCGCGGAGATCACCGGGTTCAATGCCGTGTCGCTCCAGCCGAATGCGGGCTCACAGGGCGAATATGCCGGCCTGCTGGTCATCCGCGCCTGGCACCGGTCGCGCGGAGAAGAGCGCCGCACCACCTGCCTCATCCCCCAGTCGGCTCACGGCACCAACCCGGCAAGCGCGGTGATGGCCGGGATGCAGGTCGTGCCGATCAGGAGCGATGCGCTCGGCAATATCGACCTCGTCGATCTCCGTGCGAAGGCCGAGGCGCATCGCGAGACGCTCGCGGCGCTCATGGTCACCTATCCTTCGACCCATGGCGTCTTCGAGTCGTCGATCAAGGAGATCTGCCGTATCGTGCACGAGCACGGCGGGCAGGTCTACATGGACGGGGCAAACATGAACGCGCAGGTCGGGCTCTGCCGCCCGGGCGATATCGGCGCCGACGTCTGCCACCTGAACCTGCACAAGACGTTCTGCATTCCCCATGGGGGCGGCGGCCCGGGAATGGGACCGATCGGTGTGGCGAAACACCTGGCGCCCTTCCTTCCAGGACACCCGGTGGTAGATCTCGACCATTCGTCCGATTGCGGCACTATATCTGCAGCGCCGTGGGGCAGTTCCGCCATTCTACCTATTTCCTGGGCCTACATCGCGTTGATGGGCTACGATGGTCTCACCGAGGCCACGAAACTCGCAATACTCAACGCGAACTACATCGCTCGGCGCCTCCAGCCGCACTACCAGGTGCTCTATTCGGGGCCGGGGGGACTCGTGGCGCACGAGTGCATCATCGATACCCGCCCGTTCAAGGCAACGGCCGGTGTAGACGTGGAAGACATTGCGAAGCGGATCATCGACTACGGATTCCATCCACCGACGGTGTCGTTCCCGGTGGCTGGAACCCTGATGATCGAGCCCACCGAGAGCGAGTCGAAGGAGGAGCTCGACCGATTCTGCGATGCGCTCATCAGCATTCGCGAGGAGATTCGGGAAATCGAGACCGGCCAGGCCGACCGCCAGCATAACCTGCTCACGAATGCGCCGCATACGCTGGAGCAGGTCATCGCCGACGACTGGACGCGCCCTTATGGCCGCGAGCGCGCCGCATATCCCTCACGTGCCGTGCGCGAACACAAGGTGTGGCCCACCGTGGGCCGCATCGACAGCGCCTATGGCGACCGGAACCTGATGTGCAGCTGTCCGCCCGTGGAGGCGTATGGAGAGTGAGTGGCGGCTGTGGATCGATCGCACGCCAAGGCCCGGCTGGGCCAACATGGCCATCGACCAGACGCTGCTCGATCGCGCGTCAAACGGCGAGCGGTGGCTCCGGCTGTACGGCTGGGCGCCCTCCTGTCTCTCTTTCGGGCGGCACGAGCCGGCGGCGCGGAGGTACGACGCTGCACGGATCGCGGCACTCGGCATGGACGTGGTGCGGCGGCCGACTGGAGGGCGCGCGGTGTGGCATGCTCGCGAGGTGACCTACACGGTCGCCTGCCCGGGCGGCCTCGGCTCGCTGCGCGAGAGCTACGTCGAAATCCACCGCATGATCCGGGACGCACTTGCCATCGTGGGGGTGACAGCCGACCTCGCCCCGGCCCGCGGACCAACCACCGTGGATAGCGGGGCGTGTTTCGCCCGGCCGGCAGGTGGAGAAATCATGGTCGGCGGACGGAAGGTCGTCGGCAGCGCACAGCTTCGGCAAGGCGACGCGTTGCTGCAGCACGGCTCGATCCTCCTGGGCGACGATCAATCGGCCGTCGCCACGGTCACCCGCGGACCGGCCCCCGCCGCTCACGCAGCGCCGCTCAACTCCATCGTCGGCACGCCGGTTGACGAAGAGCACCTGATCGCCGCCGTCTCCACCGCGGCACGTGCGCGTTGGCGTGGAGAGTGGCGCGAATACGACCATCCTGACGAAATCGTTGCCGCCTCCGGGCGGCACGCGCCGCGTTTTCGCTCCGCCGAATGGACGTGGGGCGCATGATGCTGCGAGCCGAGGTGGCGATCGCGTTGCTGGCGACGCTGGCTGCCCTGCCGCTCGAAGCCCAATCGCCCGCGAGCCGATCGAGCATCGTCATCGTGACCGGTGCCCAGGCCACAGTGCCCGTTCCGACGCTGATGGAGGAGACGGGGGCCGACATCGCCAACTTCGAGATCGCCGATCATCTCTTTCTCAGGCTCGCCAGTCTCGGCCCAGAAATCATCACATCCGGCGACAAGGCGTTCGTGCCCCTGCTCGCCAAGAGCTGGACGCGGCGCGACTCGGTAACGCTCGTCTTCGACCTCGACCCGCGCGCCAAGTGGCACGACGGCGTGGCCGTGACCTCGCGCGATGTCATCTTCACCTTCGCGCGCGCGCGCAACCCGGCCATCGCGCCGAGCCTGGCAAAACTGCTGCGTCGTGTGGTATCGGTAACGGCCGAAGGCGAGCGGCGCGTCGTGTTCCGCTTCTCTCAGGCGTACGCGGAACAGCTCTACGACGCGGTGTGGCACGTCGCCCCGATTCCCGCGCATCTCCTCGAGAAAATCGCGCCGGCCGACATGCGAAAGTCGTCCTACGTGAGCAACCCGATCGGCGACGGCCCCTACCGCTGGGTGCGCAGCGTTCCCGGCCAGTTCATCGAGCTTGCGGCCAACCGGCAGTTCTTTCTCGGACGGCCGGCGATCAGCCGGCTCCTGGTGCGGACCGCGACCGACCCGGCAGCACGAAGAAACCTCGTGCTGAGCCACGAGGCCGATGCCATGGACAACGTTCTCCCTCCGCTGGAAAATCTGACGCAAATGCGGGAGAACAAGGAGATCAGGCTGATCCCGGTTCCGTCTCGCACGCTCGGATTTCTGCTGTTCAACCAGCGTGACCCGGCCGACACCTCGCATCCGCACCCCGTACTCGGCGATCGAGACGTGCGGCGGGCGATCATCCTCTCACTCGACCGCAGCCTGATGGTGCGTAGCATCTACGGTTCCTATGGGAACGTGCCGTACGGACCGGTATCGACGATCCTCTGGATAAGCCACGGGACACCAAAGACGTCGGGTCCTGACCGGGCCAAGGCCCGGGAGCTCCTGGCCGCGCGAGGCTGGGCGGACAGCGACGGCGACGGCATTCTCGACCGCAAGGGTACTCCGCTCCGGCTCGAACTCAATTTTCCCGTCACCAGCGCGGTGCGGAAGCAGATGGCGCTCCTGGCTCAGCAGCAGCTGAGGCAGACGGGCATCGAGGTCGTGTTGCGTCAGTTCGAGTATCCCGTCTACCTCGAGCGACGTACGGCGGGGCGGTTCGATATCGACTTCTCCTCCACGCTGCAGGATCCTTCTCCTTCCGGGCTCACGCAGGGCTGGTCGTGCGGCGGCGTCACCAATTACGCTCACTATTGCGATCCCGTGGTGGACTCGCTCATCGAGCATGCCATCTCCAGCAGCGCCGATGCGCAAACAGCCTGGCACGCCGCGCTCCGCCAGATCGAGGACGACGCACCCGCCGCATTCATGTACGCGCCGAACTACGTCTTCGCGGTGAGCCGCCGCTTCGGAAACGTGACGATCCTGCCCGAGTCGTCATGGATGGCAGTGTGGAAGTGGACCGTGGGGGCGCCGGACGGCCGGCACGACGCCGGAAACTGAGGTGCGCCGCTGGCTGGTTAACCGAATGGCGCAGGCAACGATTACACTCGCGATCGCCCTCGCGCTCATCTTCATCCTCATGCGGCTGGCGCCTGGCGACCCCCTCGGTCAGGTCTCAGAGGATCGCCCACTCTCGGCCACTCAGCTCCAGGCACTTCGAGAGCGGTACGGGTTCGACCGTCCGATCGGCGCGCAATTCGTCTCCTTTCTCGAGGGGCTGGCGCGCGGCGACCTCGGCATTTCCATCCAGTA
>JBBRGF010000079.1:0-14076 GCA_038240975.1 Gemmatimonadales bacterium | reverse complement strand
GGCCGAATCGTGAGCGAGATGCGACTCCAGCGGGCGCTGGCCCGCGCCGGGGTCGCGTCGCGTCGGGCGGCTGAAGAGTTGATCGAAGGGGGGCGGGTCCGGGTCGACGGTAAGCTCGCTACGCTGGGGATGAAGGTCGATCCAGAGCGGCAGCGCATCACGGTTGGCGGCCGCGCGGTCAAGCAGGTGGATCGCCGGTGGCTCGCGTTTCACAAGCCGCTCGGGGTCGTCACCACCGCCAGCGACGAAGAGGGTCGGCGCACCGTCTTCGATTTCATCCGCGATCATGCGGGTCTCAACTACGTCGGCAGGCTCGACGTGATGACCACGGGCCTCTTGCTGCTCACCACCGACGGCGAGGCGGTCCACCGCCTCACCCACCCCCGGTACCACATTCCGCGGCGGTACACCGCGCTGGTTCACGGCCGGCCTACCGCGGAGGTGGCCCAGGCGGTGCGGGAGCGCATCGCGATCGACGGCCGACCGGTGGTGCCGAGCGAATCGCGGGTCCGGCCGGGATCGGAGGGAAGAAGCATCCTCGACGTCACGCTGGAGGAGGGACGGAATCGCATCGTACGCCGCTGGTGCGAGGCCATGGGACTCAAAGTCGAGCGTCTTGCGCGACTCTCCTATGGGCCGGTGCGGCTCGGCGATCTTCCCTCCGGCCGGTCCCGCCCGCTCACGCCCAAAGAGGTGTCCGCGCTCTACAAGGCCGTACGGCTCGACCCAGGCGAGTCGTGAAACCTCCGGGCCGCCGGCCACGCAGTGAGAGATCAACCCGGCGTCCGTTATCTTTGCCGCAAACGACCCTCAGGAGCCCAGCAGCGTGAGCGCCCCGAAGCCGACCGACAATCCGGTTGACACGCTTCCCATGCAGCCCATCCTCAAGGAAGTCTCGCGGCGCATCGTGGGGCAGGACTCGATGGTGGAGCGTCTCCTCGTGGGCCTGCTCACCGGGGGACACATCCTTCTCGAGGGCGTGCCTGGGCTGGCCAAGACGCTCGCCGTCCGGACCCTCGCCGAGATCATCCACGCCTCCTTCTCGCGCATCCAGTTCACGCCCGACCTCCTGCCGGCCGATGTGATCGGGACGATGGTCTTTGATCAGAAGACGCAGGACTTTCACGTGAAGAAGGGTCCGCTCTTCGCGCAAATCATCCTGGCCGACGAGATCAACCGCGCCCCCGCCAAGGTGCAGGCCGCGCTGCTCGAGGCGATGCAGGAGCATCAGGTGACGATTGGCGGCGTCACCTTTCCGCTGGAGGAGCCCTTCCTGGTGCTCGCCACCCAGAACCCGATCGAGAACGAGGGCACCTATCCGCTCCCCGAGGCCCAGCTCGACCGGTTCATGCTCAAGGTCCGGGTGACCTACCCGTCTCGCGATGAAGAAAAGGAAATCCTGCTGCGCATGAGCGGAGGGAAGGAGATCACGGTCGAGCGGCTGCTCCAGCCCGGGGCCATTCTCGCGGCGCGCAAGGCGATCGCCGGGCTGTATATGGACCAGAAGGTGGTCGACTACATCGTCGACCTCGTCCGCGCGACGCGCGAGCCGGCCGGCGTCGGCCTCGCCGATCTCAAGCCCCTCGTCGCCTTCGGCGCCTCGCCGCGGGCGTCGATCTCACTCGCGCAGGCGGCGCGCGCGCACGCCTTCCTGCGCGGCCGCCAGTACGTCGTGCCCGAGGACGTTCGCGCCCTCGCCCCCGACGTCCTCCGCCATCGCATCGTTCTCACCTTCGAGGCCGAGGCGGAGGACATCACGACCGATGACGTGGTCGTGAAGGTGCTGGCGGCGTTGAAAGTTCCCTGAGGGCGGTGAAAGGCGCCCCTTCTCCTTTCTCCCTTCTCCTTTCTTCCCTATGACTGTCTCCCCCGAAATCCTTAAGCAGGTCAAGGGCATCGAGCTGCGCACGCGCGGGCTCGTGGGCTCGCTCTTTGCCGGCGAGTATCGCTCGGTCTTTCGCGGGCAGGGGATGGAGTTCGCGGAGGTGCGGGCCTACGAGCAGGGTGACGATTTCCGTTCGATAGACTGGAACGTGTCGGCGCGCCTGGCGAGCCCGTACGTCAAGACGTTTACCGAGGAACGAGAGCTGACGCTGATGCTCCTCGTCGATCAATCGGGCTCCACCCGGTTCGGCGAGCCGGTCACCAAAAGCTCGCTGGCCATCGAGGTGGCCGCGGTGCTCGCGCTCGCGGCGGCCTTTCACAACGACCGGGTGGGCGCCCTTCTTTTCGCCGACGAGGTGGAGCGGGTGATCCCTCCGAGGAAGGGGCGGCGTCACGCCCTTCGCGTCATCCGCGATCTCGTCGCGTTCGAGCCCGGCGGCCGGCGCACCAATCTCGCGGCCAGTCTCTCGTATGCGAGCCGCCTCCTCCGGCACCGGAGTATCGTCGTCATCCTCTCCGACTTCATCGCAGAAGGGTGGGAGCGTCCGCTGCGCCGGCTCGCCGCGAGACACGAGGTGGTCGCGATCACGGTCGACGATCCCCGCGAGCACGCGCTGCCCGAATCGGGATGGATCGAAATGTTGGACGCCGAGTCGGACCGGCGAATTCTGGTCGACACCGGGAGCAGGCAGGTGCGCGAGCGGGTGAGCCGGATGGCCGAGCAGCGCCGCGAAGAGCGGGGCCGCGCGCTCGCCGCCGCCGGCGCCGACCAGGTGGGTCTCGAGACCGGGGTGCCGTACGCGCTTCCCCTCCGTCGCGCCTTCGCCCGACGCGCCAGGCGGATTCACCGCGGATGATCGCTGTAGCGTTCTGGCTCCTCCTCCAGGGAGGTGCACCCACCGTCGGCGACACGATCTGGCTGTCGCGGATGGTCGCCGTCCCGGCGGGCCGGACCCTGCGGGCTGCCGACTGGCACCCCGACGATCCCGTCGAGCTGCTCGGCCCACCGCAGATCGTTCCGCGGGGCGACTCCACCAGTCTCGCCTATCCCGTGGTGGTATGGGGCGCGGGCGCCCAGGACGTCGAGGTACCTGGTCCGTTGCTGCTCGGCGCCAGCGGAGACGTCGACTCGCTTCCACCACAGCGCGTCACACTCCATGTGGCCAGCGTGCTGCCGCATGGGCCTCCCGATTCCGCCATCGCGCCGCAGCCCCGGGCCGACTTCGTGCCGCGAGGCGCGCGGAGCGTGATTCCATTGTTGGTGTCGGTCGCGCTGGCTACGGTGATACTGGCGCCGCTGCACTGGTGGTGGCGCCGGCGCGGTCCCACTCATCCCGCGGCGGCATCGAAACCGCCCTCTCGCGCCGAGCCGCCCATCGAGCGGTGGGCCGAAGCCGGTGAGCTCCGGGCCGTGGCCGCTACGGCCACCTCCCGCCTCCGGTCGGCCATCGCGCTGCGCGTCCCGTCGGCGCATCGGGGCCTCGATACCGAGACCTTGCTCGCCCAGCTCGCGGCCGACCGGCCCGGCTGGCCGCTCGCCGACGTGGGTGGCGTGCTGCGCTCGCTCGACGAGGCGCGGTTCGGGACGCAGGCCCACTCCGACGTCCTTGCGCTGGCGAGAACCGCTGCCGAGCTGGAGCCGCGATTGGCTGGTGGGGGCGCATGAGCTTCGCGCGTCCCTTGCTCTTGCTGCTGGCGCTCGGCCTCGCGCTCTGGTGGTGGCGTCGCCGCCGGCGCGACGTGCCCGCAGCCCGGTACAGCGACGTGAGCATACCCGCCGCCGCCGCGGTGCGCCGCTGGTGGGTGGCGCTTCCGCCGGTGCTGCGGGGCGTCGCGATCGTGTCGCTCATTCTTGCCGCGGCAGGGCCGCGCGTCGGGGGAGACACCGTCGAGGTGAAGCAGGAAGGCATCGCCATCGTGATCGTCATCGACATCTCCAGCAGCATGCTCGCCGAAGACTTCGCTCCGTCCAACCGGCTCGCGGTGGCGCAGCAGCAGGCGGTGGGGTTCATCCGCGGCCGCAGCGCCGACCGGATCGGACTCGTCGCCTTTGCCGGCGAGGCCCTGACGCAGGTGCCGGTGACGCTCGACTACCAGGTTGTCGAGCAGGCCGTGATGGATCTCAAGATCGGCAGCCTCGAGGACGGCACCGCTATCGGGAGCGGACTGGCCACCGCCGTCAACCGGCTCCGCCGCGCGCCCGACAAATCGAAAGTCATTCTGCTCCTGACCGACGGCGAGAACAACAAGGGGCTCATCGACCCGCGCACGGCGGCCTCGACCGCCGCCGCATACGGCATCAAGGTGTACACGATTGGTGTCGGAACCATCGGCGAGGCGCCGATTCCCACCGGCCGCGGGCTCGGCGGGTTCCGTTACGAGATGCTACCGGTGCGGATCGACGAGCCGCTGCTGCGCGAGATCGCCGCCAAGACGGGCGGAAAGTATTTCCGCGCCCGGGACAGTGAAGCGCTCAGCCGGATCTTCCGGCAGATCGACCAGCTCGAGAAGACGCCGATCCAGGTTACCCGGTACACCAAGTACGAAGAAGCGACCCGTCCACTGCTGCTGCTCGGGCTCGGCGCGCTGGCCCTGGAGCTGGTGCTCGGCAGCACTCTCATCGTTCGGGTACCGTGAGCTTCGACGTTCCGCTGCTCCTCTTCGTGGCCCCGCTCCTCGGGCTCGTGATCGGACTCGGCGCCTGGCTGGGCCGCGGGCGGCGCATCCGGCTCGCGCGCCGCTGGTCGCCCGAGCTCGGCCGGACGGCGCGCACGCGGGGCGGGTGGGCACCGCTGGTGCTCGGGCTCGTCGGCCTGCTGGCGACGGTGGCTCTCGCGGGGCCGCGGTACGGCCGGACCGAGGTCAAGACCGAGAGTCGAGCGCTGAGTCTCGTCTTCGCCGTGGACATCAGCCGTTCGATGCTCGCAGAGGACATCGCGCCCAGCCGCCTGCAGCGCGCGGCCCGCGAAGTACGGCGGCTCATTCAGGACCTTGATGGCGACCGCCTCGGGCTCATCGCCTTTGCCGGCCGGAGCTACATCCTTTCCCCGCTCACCGTCGATGGCAGCGCCATCCGGATGTACGTCGACGCGCTCGACCCCGACCTGGCGAGCGAAGGGGGGTCGGATCTTTCCAGCGTGCTCGCGCAAGGCGGCCAGCTCCTCGGCGCCACCACCGATCCCGCCGACCGCGTCCTCGTGGTCTTCACCGACGGCGAGGCGCACGATACGCTGACCGACATCGTCTCCCAGGCCGAGCAGCTCAAAGAGACGGGCGTCCACCTGATCATGGTGTCGGAGGGCCACACCGTCCCCGCCAGAATTCCGGTTCACGATTCGGCCGGTGCGCTGCTGGAATATCAGAAGGACGACGCGGGGAAGGTGATTCTGACCGAGCGTCGCGACGATATCCTTCGCGCCGCCGTCGAGGCTGCCGAAGGCACGCTGGTGCCCAATGACCTGCCTGACCAGGCCGGGGCGGTGCGCGACCTCGTGGCCTCGATGAAACGGAGCCCGTCGTCCGAGACGCGCACCGCCGACCTCGTTCCCAGGTCGTGGATCCCCGCGCTCGTCGCGGCGCTCTTTCTGCTCGGCTACACCCTGGTCCGTCCCGGTCCCTCACTCATCGTCCTCGCGGGCCTACTCGTAACCGGCGGCTCGCTCTCGGCACAGAGGCCAACCGCGGGCACGCGCGCGCTCGCCGCCGGCGACCCGACGCGCGCCGCCACGGAATTTCTCAAGGAGGCCAGGGGACCCGCCGCGCGGGACACCGCTTTCTACAATGCCGGTACGGCGGCACTCGAGGCCGGACGCCTCGACGTGGCCGGCGGAGCGCTCCGCGAAGCAGCCAAGTCGCTCGATCCCGCGCTCCGATATCGCGCGCTTTACAACCTCGGGCTGGTGGGCCTTCTCGGCGCCGAGGCCGACAGCACCAGGCGTGACGAGCTGCTCGACGATGCGGCCGAGCGACTGCGTCAGGCGTTGCTGCTGCAGCCCTCCTCCGAGCGTGCCAAGTGGAACCTCGAGCTCACCGAGCGCCGCCGGCCCCCGCCTCCCCCACAGAGCGGGGGAGGCGGCGGCGGCGCGCCTCCGCCGAGCGGCGCCCCGCCGCGGCCGCAGAAGGCCGAGCCCCCCCCGAGCCAGGGCCTCTCGACCAGTCAAGCGGAGCAGATACTCAATTCGATGGATCGGCGGGAGCGGCAGACCCGCGAAGAGCAGCAGCGGCGCATGCAGAACACGCAATCGGGCGGAGTAAAGGACTGGTGACGGGTGCGTTGACAGCCGCGCTCGCCATGCGGCTACTCCTCGGCGGCGGCCAGGGTGCCGGTCCACAGCTCGACGCGACCGTCGACGCCGACCGGCTCTCCGTGGGCGAAGAGTTCACGTACACCCTCCGCGCCGTCAGCCACTCCCCGGCCCCCTTGCACGTGACCCTCGCTCCGTTCACCGGGCTCGAGTTGATCGGACGCAGCGAAAGCACCGAGCTGGCGCTGGGTGACGCCACCACGCGCACGACCATTCTCGAGATCCGGCTGCGCGCGGTGCGGCCCGGCCGCTGGAGGGTCGGCCCGGCCAAGGCAGTGCAGGGGAGGGACACGGTCGAAGCGCCGGCTATCGTCGTCGATGTTGCGTCCGACCGCGCCGCGGTTGCGTCGGCGCTCAACCCCCGACTGCGCGGCCTGCTCGAGCGCGCGGACCCACCGTCCGGCGGCCAGCCGGCCATCGACCTGCTCATGTCGAGCGATACGGTGCGCGTGGGAGAGCAGGTGGACGTGGTGACGCTCGCGTGGTTTCCGCGCGATCTTCGGCTGCAGCTCCGCAGGCCGCCGACACTGCTCCCTCCGGTGATCGACGGCGTGTGGAGCTATCCCCAGGCCACTCCGACCAGTATCGCCGCCACACGCCAGGCACAGGGACGGTGGTTCGATCTCTTCGTCTCGCACCAGATCGTGTTTCCGCTCGTGGCGGGGAGGATCGACGTTCCGGGCGCCACGCTCAAGTACAGCACACCGGTGGCCCTGCAGTTTTTCAGCCAGGAGGAGCGTTATTCGCTCACCAGTGCGGCCGAAACCCTCACGGTCCTGCCGCTTCCCGAGGCCGGCCGCCCTGCGGCATTCAGCGGGGCGATCGGCTCGGGCCTGAGACTCGACCGCCGAATAAGTCCGGCGTCCGCGAAGGTAGGTGAGGGTGTCGCGGTCGCGCTGTCACTTACCGGAGAGGGGAACCTTGCGCTCTGGCCCACGCCGGAGGTGGCATGGCCGGGTGCGGGCCGCGCATATCTCGAGCGGGTCGACGAGCGCGTCGCGGTGCCCCAGGGCAGGGTCGGAGGCACCAAGACGTTTCGCCACCTCCTGGTCCCCGATTCGGCGGGGGTGCTCACCATTCCCGCCGTACACTTCGACTACTTCGATCTGGCGTCGCAACGGTACGTCGATATCGGCGTACCGGCGACGTCCATCGCCGTCGTGCCGGGCGGCGAATCGGCGGCGACCGCCGCATTGCCGCCCGCGTTGCTCACGAACGACTCACCTTCCGTAACGTGGCGGCTCGGGCACGCGATTCCGGTTTGGGTCTGGGCGCTGCTCCTGCTGATCCCTCCGCTCATGGTCTCGCTCCGAGGCCGCCTCCCTCGCCGCGCCCGCAACAGACCTTTGCCTCCTGGGCTCAGCGGCCTGCGCGGCGCGGAGCACGAGCTGGAGACGCTCCTCGACGTGCTCGTGCCCGAGACGGAGCGCAGGACGGGAGGAGCGCTTGCCGCGGCCGTTCGCGCCTCGGGTGCCGATCCCGAGCTTGCCGCTCGAGTCTCCGCCGTACGCGACCGCCTTTTCGCGAGACGGTACGGTCCCGAGGCAAAGGCAGGCGAAGATGCGAAGCTCACGGCCGAAGTGCAGGACGTGGTCCGGCGGCTCGGCGGCTCGGTGAAGGTGAGGGCTGGCGCGGGCGCAAGCATCCGCGGTGGGGCCGTGCTCGGGCTGGTTCTCCTGGCCGGTCAGGCCGCGCTCCATGCCCAGAGCCCCGCCCCCGAGCAGCTCTACGCGAGCGGATCGCTGCGTGCCGCCGCCGATGCGTTCGGCCGCCGGACCGACGCCGAGCCGGCGGTGGCTGCCCACTGGTACAACCTCGGCGCGACCTATTTCCGGATGGGCTTTCCGGGCCGGGCCGCGGCCGCCTGGCTCGAGGCGCGCCGTCTCGCCCCGCGGGAGGGCACGATCAGGCGCGCGCTCGCGCTGACGCCGCCGCCGAACCTCACCACGGCGAGGCTGACCTGGTCGCCACCGGTGACGGCGGAAGAGCTGCTTCTCATCGGTGGTGTGGGATGGATCGTGGGATGGCTCGGGTGGGGCCTCCGGCCGAGGATTCGCGACCGGTGGACGGTTGTCCTCGTCTTGTCGGCGTGCGCAGTGCTCGGCGGCATGGCCCTTCGCGTGTGGTATCGGCGGCCGGTGGCCATCGTCATCGAGGCATCGACGCTCCGCCTCTCGCCGCACGGCCTTGCGCCGGCGGTGTCGCCGGTGGACGCCGGGAGCGCGGTCACGGTCTCCCGCCGCGTTTCCGGATGGGTGCTCGTCAGGGCTCCGGGAGCCCGCGTCGGGTGGCTCCCCAGCGACGCCGTCGCCGCGATCGGCGGCTAGATTCTCGCTATGCCCCGGCGTATCGCCATCCTTCCCGACGCGGTAGCCGATCAGATCGCGGCCGGAGAAGTCGTCGAACGCCCCGCGTCGGCCGTGAAGGAGCTGGTCGAGAACGCGCTCGATGCCGGTGCGACGCACGTGCGCGTCGAGCTGGAGAACGGCGGCAAGACGCGCATCGAGGTGAGCGACGACGGCGAAGGGATGGGCCGGGAAGATGCGGTTCTCTCGCTCGACCGTCACGCGACGAGCAAGGTGCGCAGCGCCGCCGACCTCGTGGGTGTAACCACCTTCGGCTTCCGCGGTGAGGCACTGCCGGCCATCGCCTCGGTCTCGCGCCTTGTCCTGACCACAGCCGAACAGGACGGCGCCGGCACCGAGCTTACCGTCAATGGAGGAAGACTCGACCGCGTCGCCGACGCGGTGCGGCGGCGCGGCACCACGGTGACGATTCGCGCGCTCTTCTTCAATACCCCTGCCCGCAGGAAGTTCCTTCGCAGCGCCGCCAGCGAGACCCGGGCCGCTCATGAGACTGTCGCGACGCTGGCCCTTGCCCATCCGGAGGCCGGCTTCGACCTGCAGGTCGACGGCACGACCCGGCTCTCGGTGCCGGCCGGGCAGTTGGCCGAGGAGCGCCTCGCCTCGGTGTGGGGCCGAGCAATCGCTGGAACCCTCGTACCGGTGTCCTATGCGGCGGGAGCATTCAGGGTCGAGGGCTACGCACAACGGCCCGGCGATGCACAGCCCACTGGGCGCCGTACCCAGCTCTTCGTGAACGGCCGCCCATTCAAGGATTCGTTCCTGCTGCGCGCAGCGGAGGCAGGATACCGTTCGGCCATCCATCCGGGCGATAGACCATCCATCTATCTCCGGATCTCGGTGGGGGCCGAGGACGTCGACGTGAACGTGCATCCCGCCAAGCTGGAGGTGCGCTTCCGCGATCGCATCGGTGTGGAGCGCGTCGTCGAAGAATCCGTGCGGCACGCGCTCGGCGCGCTCGTGGCCGCGGCTCCAGTCGGCAGCTGGCGCCCGCTCCCGGTGGCCCCGCAGCCAGGCGGGATCGCGGGGATTCCATCGTCGGGTGTGCTCGACGAGCTGTTCGGGCCGCCCTCCGCCGCGAGTGCCGACGAACAGCCGGAGATGAGCCGTGGCTTCGACGCCGCGCTCATTCAGGTCTTCGACTCCTACATCGTATACCAGGCCGCCGAAGGGCTCGTGTTCGTCGACCAGCACTCGGCGCACGAGCGCGTGTTGTACGAGGGAGTCATGGCGCAGCTTACCGGCGGAGGGGTTACCGCCCAGCGTCTGCTGTTGCCACTCACCCTGGAGCTGACCGACGAGGAGCTCGAGGCGGTCGAGCGGCACGGCGAAGAGCTCGGGCGCGTGGGATTCGAGGCCGAGGCGTTCGGCGGGAGATCGGTGGTGCTCCACGCCGTGCCCGCTCCTCACCCGCGCTTCGATGCCGGCGCCTGTTTTCGTGAGCTCGTCGCCGACCTCGCACGCGGGCGCTTCGGTGGCTGGGCCAACGGGCTCGAGCGCTTTGCCGCCACCTTTGCCTGCCGCGCCGCGGTGAAGGGTGGCGATCGGCTCGACCAGACCGAAATGCGCGAGCTGCTGCTCCGGCTCTTCGCGACCGAGCTGCCCCCGCACGACGTACACGGCCGCTCGACCATCGTGCAATTGCCGCTCGAAGAGCTGGAGCGCCGGTTTGGAAGGCGATAACATCCCGGTGCTGGTGGGCGCTACCGCCGTCGGGAAGACGGCGGTGGCGCTGGCTCTCGCCGCGCACTGGCCGCTGGAGGTGATTTCGGCCGATTCACGCCAGGTGTACCGGCGCCTCGACATCGGCACCGCCAAGCCGACCCGGAAGGAGCGGTCGCGAGTCGCACACCACGGAATCGACGTCGTCGATCCTGGCACCCGGTACAGCGCGGGGCATTTCGCGCGCGACGCCACCGCCTGGATTACCGCGGTGAGTGCGAACGCGAAAATGCCGGTGATCGTGGGAGGCACCGGACTCTACATCCGCGCCCTCGCCGAGGGGCTTTTCCGTGAGCCGGGACTCGACGCCGCGCGGCGCCGCCGGCTCGATGCTTACGTCGCCCGGCTGGAGCCGCTCGAGCTGGTGCGGTGGGCCGGGCGGCTCGATACCGGCTTTCGGGGCGGTGGCCGCCAGCGGGCGGCGCGCGCGATCGAAGTGGCGCTCCTCACCGGCTGCCCGCTCTCCCACTGGCAGCGGGAGGCGCGAGAGGGAGGCACGATCCGACCGTGGTACATTGTGCTCACCGTGCCGCGGCCCGTACTGCACGCGAGAATCGGGCGGCGGGCCGATGAGATGGTGCGGCGAGGGCTGATCGAAGAAGTCGCGTCGGTGCTGGCCGAGGGACATGGAGCCGGGACTGCCGGACTCGATGCCATCGGAGTCCGGGAAGCGGTGCAGTTCCTCCACGGGCAGCGCTCCCGGGAGAGCGTCGCGGAGGCGATCGCCACCAGCACGCGGCAATACGCGAAGCGGCAACAGACGTGGTTCCGACACCAGCTCGGCGGAGCGGTGCTTACCCTCGACGCCACGCGGCCCGCCGAACGGCTGGCCGCCGAGATCGCCGAGGCCTGGAAGAGGACGTGCGGATGAGGATCGGCATCACCTGTTATCCGACGTACGGCGGCTCCGGAGCGGTGGCCACCGAGCTTGGCCTCGAGCTGGCCCGCCGCGGCCACGAAGTGCACTTCATCACGTACGACTTTCCCTTTCGCCTGCACGGCTACACCGAGCGCATCTATTTTCATCAGGTCGATACCCGCACCGGCCGCTATCCGCTTTTCGACCACTTTCCGTATACTCTGGCCCTGGCGTCGAAGCAGCACGAGGTGGCGCTTCGAGAGAAGCTCGAGGTGCTGCACGTGCACTACGCCATCCCTCACGCCACCACCGCGTATCTCGCCCGTGAGATGCTGAAGGGCCAGCATCAGCTCCGCGTGATCACGACGCTCCACGGCACCGACATCACCCTCGTGGGCCAGGAGGCCAGCTTCTACGCCATCACCCAGTTCTCCATCGAGAAATCGGACGAGATCACCGCGGTCTCCGCCTATCTCCGTGACGAGACCTTCCGCGCCTTCGGCTGCGTGAGCTGCGACATCCGGGTGATTCCCAACTTCGTCAATCTTCAGGAATATCATCCCGCCGAAGCGCGCTGCCCCAGCTCGCTGGCGCCGGAAGGGCACAAGGTCATCGCTCACATCTCGAACTTCCGGGAGGTAAAGCGGGTGAAGGACGTGGTCAGGGTCTTCGCTCGGATACGTCATGCCATGCCGGCCACTCTCGTCATGATCGGCGACGGTCCCGAGCGCGTCGACGCCGAAAACGAGGCGCGCGAGCTCGGCGTCGCGGAGGATGTGCGGTTCCTCGGACGACTCGACTCGGTCGCGAGCCTGCTGCAGAGCAGCGACCTGTTCGTGCTTCCATCGCAAACCGAATCGTTCGGCCTTGCGGCCCTCGAGGCCATGGCCTGCGGCAATCCGGTGGTCGCTACCCGGGCGGGAGGCCTTCCCGAGGTCATCGATGACGGGGTCAACGGCCTGCTAGAGCCGGTCGGGTCGGTCGAGGCGATGGGACGCCGCGCCGTGGAGCTGCTGCGCGACACCGCGCGTCACCGCGCCATGAGTCTGGCCGCGGTGGAAAAGGCGCGGATGTTCTCCGCCGAGCGCATCGTTCCGATGTACGAGGCGCTCTACCAACAGGCGCTGCGTTGAGGTCGCGCCATGATTGATCCCCTCGTCAAGGCAGCGATACTCGGTGTGGTCGAGGGAGTCACCGAATTCATCCCGGTCTCCTCGACCGGTCACCTCATCGTGGTCGGCCACTGGCTCGGAGAGACGGGCGAGCGCGCCAAAACATTCGAGATCTTCATCCAGCTTGGCGCCATCCTCGCCATCGTGTGGCTCTACCGCACGCGGCTCCTCACCGCCGCGGCAGAGGCGTGGAAAGGGGGTCCTGGCCGCCGATTGCTGGTAAACCTTATTCTCGGATTCGTGCCTGTCGCCGTCGTGGGCCTTCTTGTTCACGACTGGATCAAGGACCGGCTCTTCACGCCGTCGGTGGTGGCGGGTGCCCTGATCGCCGGAGGCATCGTCATCCTCCTGATCGAGCGACTCCACCCCAAGGTGCGCGTCGACGATGTGAACGATGTGCCGCCGGGTACCGCCCTGGGCGTCGGGTTGGCGCAGATCCTGTCGCTCGTGCCGGGCACGTCGCGATCGGGCGCCACGATCATGGGCGGCTACGTCCTCGGCCTTTCGCGCACCGCCGCCACCGAGTTTTCCTTCTTCCTGTCGATTCCCGTCATGTTCGCCGCCACGCTGTTCGACCTCCGGTCGAGCTGGCACACTCTCGCGGCATCCGATTTTCCCGTCTTCGCGATCGGCTTCGTCACCGCCTTCGTCTCGGCACTCGTGGTGGTGCGAATGTTCGTCGGCTTCGTGTCCCGAAGCAGCTTCGTGGCGTTCGCGTGGTACCGAATCGCGTTCGGCGCCCTGCTGCTTCTTCTCCTTCGGTGAGCCGGGCCGTGGCGACGATACACCGCTTCGACCGCGTCGCCTCGACGATGGATGTGCTGCACGCGATGGCTCTCGACGGCGCGGAGGCGGGCACCGCGGTGGCCGCTGCCGAGCAGTCCGGAGGGCGCGGCTCGAGGGGGCGGATCTGGGTCTCTCCCAGGGGCGGGTTGTGGCTCAGCGTCCTTCTCCGGCCGTCGAGCGCTTCGGGGCTCGACCTGCTGAGCCTCCGCGCGGGGATGGCGGTGGCTCGGTCGCTGTCGGCCATGGCAGAGGGCGAGGCCATCCGGCTCAAGTGGCCCAACGACCTCATGCTCGCCGACCGCAAGGTGGGCGGGATCCTCTGCGAGGCGCGCTGGCAGGGCGAGGCGCTGGCGTGGGTGGTGGTGGGTCTGGGGGTCAACGTCGTGAATCCGGTGCCCGAGGGTCTGCGGCAGATGGCCGACAACCTGGAAGAGAGGCTGCCGGGCGCATCGCCCGAGGCGCTGATCGAGCCGATGGCCGCCGCCCTTCTACAGGCGGAAAGCGACAGCGCGCGGCTCAGCGGACCGGAGCTCGAGCGATTCGAGGTGCTCGACTGGCTGTACCGCCGCGCGCTCGCGTCGCCGGTGGCCGGAATGGCCGACGGCATCGCGCCCGATGGCGCGCTGCTCATTCGGCAGGCCGATGGCCGGCGAATCCCGGTGCGCGCCGGCCCGGTCGAGTTGGACGACTCTTCGGTCCGGGCGTAGCTTTCGGCCCATGCTTCTCACCCTCGACATCGGCAACACCGAGATCACCCTGGGCCTCTTCGCCGGCGACGAGCTCGAGGCCCGCTGGCGGATGACCACCAACCCCGACCGCACGCCCGATGAATGGGCCAGCGCCGTCGGGGCATTTCTCATCCACGCGGGTCACTCGCCCAACGAGGTGCGCGCTGTGTGCCTCGCGTCGGTGGTTCCCGCGGTCACCCAGAGCATCGTGGAAGGCATCGCCGGCTCCACCGGAAGAGCAGCCACAGCCGTAGACCC
>JBBRGF010000078.1:0-14088 GCA_038240975.1 Gemmatimonadales bacterium | reverse complement strand
GAACGGAATGAGGTCGAGATCGACCGTACCGCGAATGTGACGGGGATGAAGACGATGCCGGTCGAACAGCTTGTGGTAGTACGGGACGTGCTCGTACACGTGGACGAGAAGCCGGCGGAGCCTGGCGTCCTGAAACGCCTGGAGACGAGCACGGTCGGCGCGGGAGTGGCGGTGAATGGCTCTCGCGATGCCCAGCAGGTCGGGCCCGTGGCTGTTCATCGTGCCGAATTCCGGATCATCTGAGTCGCCGCCCCATTTGCAGGAGTCCGCACATTCCAGGTGGTGTGATCGCACACGGTCGACCGGCGTAAAGGGCAAGTGGTGCGCCAGTGGTGGAGATCCGTCGGGGGGGCGGCTGCATGCGCGGTGTCGACGCCGCAACGCGCGGAGGGGTTGTTGCTTAGAGAGGCTTGAGGAAGGCCAGATTCAGTGCGGTGGCGGGAGAGAAAATCGGGGGTGCGTTGTAGCTATCCCACGACATCTCAGAGGTGCTAGAACTTGCATGGGGGAGGGAGTGGGGAACGGAGAAAGGAGAAGGGAGAAAGGAGAAAGGAGAGGGGGCGACGGCCTGACGTTCTCCGTTCCCCGTTCCCCGTTCCCCGTTCTCCGTTCTCCTTTCTCCGTTCCCGCCTCTACATCCTGAACAGGTAGCTCATCTTGAAGAAGAAGCCGTCCTCCGATCGCCGAAGCCCCGCGCGCAGCGGATCGTCGGGATCGATGGGATCACGCAGCGTGCTGCCGTAGCCGGCGAAGAGCACGGTGCCCGGGGTGGGCTGGTAGGAGAAGAGCACATCTCCCCTGAACGACCGATGACTGAACGGCGTGGTCCGCACGAATTCGCCGGCCTCGGAGTCCAGGATCAGAATCGGCGCGCCGGTGCGGGTGTCGTCGCGCAGTGCGCTTTGCCGCTCGCTCGTGAACTCCCCCACCAGCCGCACGAATATCGGGCGCGACGCCTGATACTCGACCTTGAGCCGCGGGATATGGTTCACGTTGACGAGACTGCCATCGGTGCGGCGATTCACCTGGTTGAGCTGATAATCGCCGCTGAATCGCAGTTTGTCGGTTGGCCGCCAGGCGACGGTGGCGGTGATCCAGAGAATCCGCCCCGAGGCCCACTCGAAGAAATTCTCGTCGTGTCCCCAGAGGAAAAAGAGGCCGCTGGAAAACTGCGCGAATTCCGGCGTATCCAGCGTCAAGACGTAATCCTTGTTGGGAATCCTTGGCCGCCCGGTGAACGCGACCGTGTCGGCCCCGCCGCCCGGCAGCGGTAACTCCAGGCGATAATCGGTATACACCTCCGATGGGTACCCGAACTGCTCGGTCAGCACCGAAGCGCCGACGTGCCAGCCGCCGTACATGATGAGGTTGGCGTTCAGGTGGACTTTCTCTTCCTGCATTCCCGCCGTTGTCGCGAATTGCTCGTACCGGTAGAGGCCGTCGAGATTCAGATCGACGGTGAGGTTCTCCATCAGGCTACCGGACCTCCCGTTGAACGACACGCGGGGCTGGAAGTTGAGACGTGAGAATCCGGGGCGCTGGAAGAAACCGCTGCGCGCGCGAAAGTCCGGACCGGAGCCGTAGAAGGTGGTCCGAATCCCAAACGTGCGGCCGTTGGCGATGAGGCGGCTGAAGAAAAGCGGCGCGGACTTGGCGATTCCTGCGGTGCTCGTCCGGCTGCCCGCAACCTGGAACTGCGCGCTGTAGACGCCCTTCACGAGCCGCCCGTCAACCCCGCCGACGCGATTGGTGCTGCTGCCGTCGACGCGGTCGGTGTACACCAAGCCGAGTCGGGTGCTCGCGCCGAGGTCGCGCTGCATCCGCAGCAGGTTGTAGACGGGATGGTCGCCCGTCGCTGAGGCCGCGCGGTCGTCCACCGCCGACAGCAACCCGATATCGGTGCCGAATCCCTTTCCCGTGAGCTTGAGCGCGGCCACCGGCTGTACGATGCGGCGCGTATAGATGAGCTGGTTCGGGGTGGTGAACTGCTCGCTGCCGTCGAGGAAGAACGGCCGCTTCTCGGAGAAGAAGAGCTCATCGCGCGGATCGAACTGAAACTGCCCCGCGTCGGACTCGACCTGGGAGAAATCGGGATTGGCGGTCGCGTTGAGGTTGAGGTTGTTGGTGATGCCCCAGCGCACACTGCCACCCAGCTCGGGGCTCCCACCCCGGTAATCCCAACCCGACCCCACCCGACCGCCCGTGGTCTTCGACGTGAGCGATGGGTTGAGGTCCAGCACAAGCCCGCGCCGCAGGTCGGTGAGTCCCACCAGGTGCCCCGACTGGGCGAGGAAGGAGGCGCTGGCCCGCCTGGCCGGCGCCCACGAGTCCTCCTGGCCCGAGTGCTGAACCCGCCGGGTGATGTTGATGCCCCAGCGCTGTTCCCGCGCGGGCTGAAAGCGAAGGCTCTTGAACGGAACCTTCAACTCCACCTCATACCCGAGCTCGGTGAGCCTGCCCTTCGACTCGAATACGAAGTCGGGGCTCAAGTCGGCGAGCTCCCGGCGCACGACCGCGTTGTTGAATCCGTTGCCGCTGGTGGATCCGGTCTCGACGAGCGATCCGTCGGACTGCACGCCCAACGGATTCACCGCCAGCACGGTCGCCTGGCGGCCATCATCGAAGGTGCCGAGGAGGATCTGCACGAAATCGTCGGAATCGATCTTGTCGCGGTCGGCGAGGGTCGCGTGAACCTGGCCGTGTGCCTCGAAGGCTCGGACGCCGAAGTAGATGGCGTCCTCCGAATACCACACGAGCACTTCGGTGGAATCGGAGGCGGGGATCCCGTCGAGCGGCGACAGCTGAGAGAACCCCGTGAGCATCGCCGCCTGGCCCCACTCCGGCTCGTCGAGCGCACCGTCGATCGCCATCTTCGCCTCGAGCCGCGGCAGGCGCACGTCGAGGTTGCCGGACCGGCCGCTGTAGACCATGTCCGGCTCGGTGCCACCGAGATGGAAGAGCAGGAGCGGAAGGAGCATGGGCCCTGTCGAGGAGGTGACTGCATGGCCTACGCAGGGGCGGGCAGGCCGGTTTCGCCGGCATTGGCACGCCGGTTAACTCGCTCCGGGCGGGACCAGCTCCCTCCGGGGCGCTGCCCCCATGGTGACCTTGTCTTGCGCTTAGGGCCGGAGCGAACGATCCGGCATGCTGAGACTGCGCATGCGAACGCGCCGCGCAGCTCAGCTCGCGGGCTTCCGCGCCAGGGGCTCCGGCAGGTCGGCCACGACGAACGCCATCACCGCCATGGCGGCCACGCAGCGCGCCAGCTCTGCCGGATCGAGCTTGTCGAGGGTATCGCCCTCGCTGTGGTGGTACCAGAAGTACCGGCTTCCGTCCACGTCGAGCTCCATGCCCGGAACACCCTTTTCCACCAGCGGAGTGATGTCGGCCGCTGGACTCTCGGGCACCCGTTTTACACCCGAGATGCCCGCGGAATCGAGGAGGGCGGCCACCTGCCCGACCACATCCGCAGCGGCGTCGGAGCCCGCGAACTCATACCCCTTCGGATTGAAGGCGCCGTTGTCCGATTCCATCGCGAGCACGTGCCCCGCAAGCTCCGCCTCATGCGCGTCGCGGTAGGCCAGCCCGCCTCGGCCGCCGTTCTCCTCGTTGGTCCAGAGCACCACTCGCACCGTGCGTCGCGGCCGCAGTCCGAGCCGGTGCATGAGACGAACGGCCTCCCAGGCAGACACCGCGCCGCCGCCGTCGTCCATCGCGCCCTGACCCACGTCCCACGAATCGATGTGCCCGCCCAGCACGACGACTTCGTCCGGCTTTTCCCGGCCGACGACTTCGGCCACGACGTTCCGCGAGGGTGCGTCGGGCAGCGTGCGCGCGCTCATGCGGAGCGTCACCACCACTCGCGTGCCCCGATTCTGGAACCGGTGCAGCATCATCGCATCTTCGACGCTGAGTGCCGCCGCGGGAATCTTGGCGGTCGTGGAGTCATAGAGCAGCACGCCGGTATGTGGGCTCCGGATCGACGCCGACGCGACCGACCTGATGAGGCACGCCACCGCGCCGGCCCGTGCGGCAGCCGACGGCCCGTCGGTGCGGATCTTCCGGACGGCGAGGTAATCGGTAAACGGCGTATCGAAGAGGACGATCTTCCCTTTCGCCTCGGTGGCGCGCTGCTGCAGCTCCTCGAACCCGGACACGACGAGCACCTGCGCCGTGATTCCCGCTTTCGGCGTGGCGACGCTGCCGCCGAGCCCGAGCATGCGGAGCGGCGCCGATCGAGGCTGAACCAGCACAGCGGATTCGGCGCCTCTCACCCACCGCGGCACCATCACCGGCTCGCCTCGCACCTTTTCCATTCCATCCTTGTTCATTTCGGCCAGAATCCAGTCGATGGCACCTTCGAGCGCCGGCGAGCCGCTGAGGCGGTGGCCGAACGTGTCGACCAGGCGACCGAGTCGAATGTAGGCCAGGCTGTCGCCGGTGGCTCCGCGATAGAGGCTGTCGGCGATGGCGCCGTACGCGGAGGCGATGGTCGCGCCCTGGGCGCGGCAGGGCGAGGCCGACACCACGAGCGCGAGGAGCGATGTGACCGCGAGCGAGCCAGTCGAGTGAGAGGATTTCATTCCCGGAAGATTGATTGGAAGGCCCGCCGGCGCCAGACCGCCGGCTGACCCTGGGCCGCGGTTATATTCCGAGAGTCAGGACTGGCTCTCGTAGAACGTTTTTGCCGTTGGAGGAAGCATGTTCAAGCGTACAATGGGCGCAGCCGCGGTGGCCGTGCTGACCATGGCTCCGGTGTTGCACGCGCAGGGCGCAGCCAAAGACCCGGTCACCGACGGGCGGCCGCTCAGCGAGTGGATCGCCGACCTCAAGGCGGACGCCCCTCAAACCCGAAATGCCGCGGCCTATGAAATTTCCGGGCTCGGTCCGGCCGGTGCGCCTGCCGTTTCCGCCCTCATCGTGGCGTTGGACGACCCGAATCCCACCGTCCGGTTTCCGGTCACCGTAGCGCTCGCCGAAATCGGCCCGGCCGCGGCCGAAGCGGTACCGCGCCTCAAGAAGATGATGGACGAGGAGATCAACGATGAGATCGCCGCGTCGGCCAAACGGGCCGTTCGGAGAATCAAGCCCGAGGCGCTGGCCGATCAATAGCTCAGGCGCCGGGCGAAAGCTGATAGCCGATCTTTCGAACGGTCCGGATGTATCGGGGTTGGGTCGGATCGTCCTCCAGCTTTCGTCGCAGCTCGCCCACGTGCGTGTCGAGTGTTCGGCTGAGCACGCTTTCGTGGTAGCCCCACACGTCCCGCAACAGCTCCGATCTCGTCGCCACCCGTCCGTTCCGGCTTAGAAGCGCTCTCAGCAGATCGTATTCCTTCGGCCTGAGCCCGACCGGCTGACCGTGGCGCGTCACGCTGTGGCTAGCCGGATCCACGACCACGGGCCCGAACGAAAACGACGAAGGGGCGGCGACTGCCCGGCGGAGCAGCGCCCCCACCCTCGCGAGCAACTCTCGGAGCGCGAAGGGCTTGGTGACGTAGTCGTCGGCGCC
This sequence comes from Gemmatimonadales bacterium, assembly GCA_038240975.1. Classification (GTDB taxonomy): domain Bacteria; phylum Gemmatimonadota; class Gemmatimonadetes; order Gemmatimonadales; family GWC2-71-9; genus CAVVWJ01. The sequence goes on along the minus strand of JBBRGF010000078.1, from coordinate 8,579 downwards.
TCCTTCCAACCCGCGCACCTTGTCGGCCTCGCCCCCGCGGGCAGTGAGCACCAGAACGGGAGTGCCCACGCCGTCGGTGCGCAGCGTCTGAAGCACTTCGAACCCATCCAGGCCCGGCAGCATGAGATCGAGCACGATCAGATCGTGCGTCCGATCCCGCCCACGGCGCAGACCCGCCGGCCCATCCTCGGCGATCTCGACGCTGTGCCCCTCGTACTCCAGGTTGGCCCGCAGGCCGTACGCGAGATTCCGGTTGTCCTCCACGATCAGGACGCGCGCCATGGCACCTCCAGCGGCAACGGTGCCTCGGCGAGGTCGGCGTCACCGGCGTGAAAACCACCCGGAAGCTCGACGACGAACCGGGCTCCCGAACCCGCGGTCTCTTCGGTTCGGCTGAGTCCCTCATGCGCGTCGACGAGCTGCCGAACCACGGCCAGGCCGATACCGCTCCCGGCGACGGCCTCCGGCCCTCCGAGCCTGACGAAGGGCTCCCAGACACGCTCCCGGTCGGCCGCGGCCACGCCGGGTCCCGTGTCTTCAACTTCGAGACGGGCGTATCCGTCGCGCAGAGCGGCCCGAACGGTCACCGGCCCGCTGGTGCCTCCGTGCTTGACGGCGTTGTCCAGAAGATTGATCAGGATCTGGTGAAGGCATTCGGGATCGACGAAGGCGACCAGCATCTCGTCCAGCTCGGTCCGGATCCGCACCGCCGAGCTTCCCGCCAGCGGCGCAAACCGCTCGACGACTTCCCGCACGACGGGGGCGAGACGAATCGTCTCCTTCCGCACCCTCACCATCTGTCGTTCCGCGCGCGAGAAGTGAAGGACGTTCTCCACCAGGTGAACCAGCCTGCGAGCCTCCTGCACGATGATGCCGAGCGCCTCCCGGCGGGCATCCTCCCCGCGGGCGCGCCCCATCTCCAGCGTCTCCGCGAACAGAAGGATCTGCGTGAGCGGAGTCCGCAGCTCGTGAGAGACGCTCGAGGTGAAGTCCGAGCGCAGGCGGGTCAGCTCCTGTTCGCGGCGGAGCTGCCGGGCGCCGATGGCCGCCAGCCCGGCCGTGAGGGCCAGCAAACCCAGCAGAACCGGTAGTCGCGAAGCGGGGTGGGTGACGACCAGACGCCCGGCCACCGCGGCAGGCAGCCACGCCCGGACCACGAAGGAGCCTGAGCCGGCAGAGGCGGCGTCGCCCGCGTACGAGCCGGGTCCGCCGTCGGCACCGGCTCGATAGAGTACGCTGCCCCCGGGATCGGTCACCTCCAGCCGGACGAGATCGGCGTTGGCCATACCGCCGGTGACCGATTGCGGCAGGAGGGGGTGACGGGCGAGCACGGCGCCGAAGATCGGCATGAGCGCGGCCGGACAGGTGACGAAGCCGTAGGCGGCGAGGGGTGCGTCGTGGAGCGCATACCCGCTGTACCGGAGCGATTTGATCCCGAAGAACGCCACCTGCCCGGCCGTGCCTTCGCCCCGCCAGAGCATGCCGAACCGCCCGGCTTGCGACTCGGTACGCCGCGCCGGCTCCAACAGCGAGTCGCGCAGCCAGTCGGCGTCCGATCGGCCCCCCGCGTTGCCGCTCGTGGACAGTTTCCCGGTCCGGAAATCGAGCGCGAAATAGAGGCGATCCGAACCGCAGCGAAGAATCGTGTCCGAGGTCGAGGCGAGGACGCCTGGAGTCGGAAGGGAGTCGTAAGGCGAGGCGGCAGGGGAGGCCGTCACCGGGCCCAGGGCGGGCGCGAGCGACCGGTCGACCTGCTCTTCGGCCGCGGAGAGGAACTCCCACGCCGCCACGCTCGCATAGTCGCGCAGAGCCCGCTCCGCGGTCACCCGATGCGAGCTGGTGGCGCGCTGGGCCTCGAAGGCCAGAAGCCCCGCGAGTGCGAGCGTCAGACCGAGGAGGAGGATCAGATACCGCGAGGAATTCTTCAACCAGCCGCCACTCGATTTCGGACGTTGCGCCTGCTGTAGAGAAAATAAATGACCAGCCCTATGCCCATCCAGATAATGAGCCGCTCCCACGTCGAAAGGGGAAGGCTGACCATTTGGACGATGCAGGCCAGGGCGCCCAGCACAGGGACCCAGGGAACCCACGGCACCCGGAACGGCCGTGGGGTCTCGGAGGCGGTCCGGCGGAGCACGACGACTCCCACGCACACCAGTACGAAGGCGAACAGCGACCCGATGCTCACGAGCTGACTGAGCGTATCGAGCGGAACGAATCCCGCAACTCCGGCCACCACCAGGCCAGTGAGCATGGTGCTGAGATGGGGCGTCTGGAATCGGGGATGGACCCGCCCGAACAGGCCGGGCAGCAGGCCGTCCCGGCTCATCGAGTAGAAGATGCGGGTCTGGCCCAGTAGCTGGACGAGCATGGTACTGAAGAGCCCGAAGATCGCGCTGATCTTCACCAGCGGACTGAACCAGGTGAGTCCGGTGGCATCGATGCCCACGGCGATGGGGTCGGCGACGTTGAGACGCTGATAGGGGACGATCCCCATGAGCACCACCGCGACGGCGATGTAGATGACGGTGCAGATAAGCAGCGAGAGGAGGATGCCGATCGGCATGTCGCGCTGTGGATTCTTCGCCTCCTGCGCCGCCGTCGACACCGCGTCGAAGCCGATGTAGGCGAAGAACATCACCGCCGCTCCGCGCATCACGCCGCTCCAGCCGAAGTGGCCGAACTCCCCGGTGTTGGGGGGAATGAACGGCACCAGGTTTTCCCGCCGCACGTACGCCGCGCCAAGCGCCACGAAGGCGATCAGCACCACCGTCTTGATCGCGACCAGCAGGGTATTGGCGTTGGCGCTTTGCTTGATGCCGACGACGAGGAGAGCAGTGACCAGGAGCACGATCGCGGCGGCCGGGAGATTGAACAGTCCCCCGCGGAGTCCGCCGGGCGCCATCGTGAGTGCATGCGGCAGGGTAACGCCGAGATCGCGGAGGAAGCTCACGAAGTAGCCCGACCAGCCGACCGCCACAGTCCCCACGCTCAGCGCGTACTCCAGGATGAGGTCCCACCCGATGATCCAGGCGACGAACTCTCCAGACGAGGCGTAGGCGTAGGTGTAGGCGCTGCCCGCCACCGGAATCATCGAGGCGAGCTCGGCGTAGCAAAGGCCCGCCAACGCGCATGCCGACGCGGCGATGATCATGGAGAGGATGAGCGCGGGGCCGGCGTTCTGCGAGGCAGCCGTCCCGGTCAGGACGAAGATGCCGGTCCCGATCACCGAGCCGATGCCGAGCGCGGTGAGATTGAAGGGGCCGAGGGCGCGGCGGAGAGTGGGGCGCCGGGCCTCGGCCTCGAGGTCGGCTATACTCTTGGTGGCCATGAGGGACATGCTCCATAGATACCGCGCGGCCGGTGCGGCAACCTATGGATCTAATGACAGAATCTCGTCAGAGCCGCTGAGCCGGCTCCACCTCGTCGGCCGCGATGACATGGGGCGCGCCCTCGACCAGGAGATGGTCGCGCAACCCTTCGATTCCGACGCTTTTCCGGGCCCGAACGCGATATTCGAGAACCTTGGAGGCGCCGTCGCCCTCCACTCCCGTCGCGGCCCACTGCTTGGCGTCGCGAACCAGCACCCGCTCGATCGCCGGCCGAGCCGCCGCGGCCTCCAGCACGTAGATCTTGAGCAGCACCGCGCGGGCGTCTCCTTCCAGCTCTTCGCTCGCGCGCTTCCGGCCGTTTCCCGCCGGCGCCACCGGCACGTCGCCGGCCGAGTGCGGTGGCGCGGCGAGATCGGCGCCGCCGGGCATGCAGAGCCGGCGAAACGTGTCGTCGAATTCGCCCCCCAGATTGAGCTTCCAGAGCACCAGCTCGACGAGGACGAAGGCCGCCGAGAGCGCGCTGGCGACGCCGAGGGCATGAATGCCGGTGGCAAAGCCGATTCCGATCGATCCGAAGATGTAGACGGCGTCGCCAGATTCCTTGAGGTCGTTCCGAAACCGCACCGCCGCGACAATGCCCGCAAGACTGAACGCAAGCGCGAGACTATCCTGGACGACGACGAGGATCGCCGTCACCACGATCGGCAATACGATAATGGTCTGAATTATGGAGTGGTCATACTTGAGCCGCGTGCGGGTTCGGATGTACGTGAATGCCATCGGAAGGACGAGGAGCAGCGCGCCCAGCATCTGCACACAGGCGTCGAGCCACCGGGGGGAGCCGCCAGGGAGGGCGACCAGCCGCCACCGCAGCCAATCCAGCGCCTCCGCCATCTCCGTCGGCGCCACCTCCCCTTGCGTCATCGGCTGTTTCGGAAAGATCCCCGTGACGAGTAGAAGCAGCGCGCCGACCATCAGGTAATAGATGGCGAGCCGTATGATCGTGTGGCGACCGAGGCGTCGCGTTCCGACGGGCTCGGCAGTCTCCGTCACCTTCTTCGCCATGGTTCCCTCCCGCTCAAGGAGCTGCCGCCGCGCTCGCGAGCGCCGCGACCAGCGACGCCCGGTCTCTCGGACCACGGTACGCGACTCCGTGGATGAAAAACGACGGGGTGCCGCGAAGGCCGATGGCTCGTCCACTCTCCGCGTCTCGCTCGACTCGCGCTGCGTGAGTCCTCGCGATCAGCTCACGCTCGGCGCGTGCGGCATCGAGTCCGATCTTTCGGGCGTGGCGGGCGAGCGCCGCCTGCTCCAGCGCATCCTGATGCTCGAAGAGCCGGTCGTGCATCTCCCAGAATTTTCCCTGCGCCGCCGCCGCCTCCGACATCTCCGCCGCGGCCGCGGCATGTGGATGGGACTCACGCAGCGGAAAATGCCGGAAGACGAAGCGTAGATTGGGACCAAAGGCCCGGCGGACCGCCTGCAGTACCGGGTGCGCCGCCCCGCAGCTCGGACACTCGAAGTCACCGTACTCCACCAGCGTCACGCGCGCGCCGGCAGGGCCCAGAATGTGGTCGTCGTCGGTGACCGGCGGGACGGAAGTATTCACGAGTCGGCGCTGTTCGCACCGACACCGGCATCGACGACCGTTTGCAACAGGTCGCGCACAGCGCCGATTCCCTCCAGCCTGAATCGCGCCCGGGTGGGGCCGGGTCCCACGCGGATGGTGATCGCCTCGGGTGGAAGCGCGGCGAACAGATCTTCGTCCGTGCGATCGTCGCCGATCGCCACGACCGCCGTGCCGGCCAGCCGCTCGGGTGAGAGCTGAGCGACGACGCGCCCCTTGTGGATGCCGTACGGACGGATCTCGAGGAGCCGGTGGCCCGGCAGGATCTCCACCGGCTGATTGCTGAGCACCTGATTGAGGTGGAGTCTCAGCTCGTTGGCTCGGCGCGCGCCGGTCTCGGGGTCGGACATGCGATAGTGCCAGGCGATGGCCGCTGCCTTGGTCTCGATGAGCGATCCCGGGGTGCGCGCGGTAATGTCGCGGAGAATCGCCAGAACGGGCTCGCGCCAGCTCCCTCCCGGCTCCGCGGCGGGAACCCATTCCTTGGAATCGGGCGCGCGCGACCAGAAGGCGTGCTCCGCATGGAGCCAGACCGGCAGGTGGCCCAGCCAGTGATCGAGCGCTTCGCGCGCACGCCCGCTGACAACGTGCACCTCCGTATCGGGCCGGGCGGCGGCGGCCCCGAGCATGGTGACGAGCCCCGGATCGGGCCGGGCAAGATCGGGTGTGGCGGCGAATGGCACGAGCGTCCCATCGTAATCGAGCAGCAGCAGTAGGGCGTCGGTTTCGGCCAGCCTCTTCGTCAACGCCTCACGTGCGGCCGCGGTCCCAGCCGGCGGGCCCCGCGGTGGCGCGATCGGCGTGGACTCCTCGAGCTGCTCCAGAAACGACGCGACCCAACGGTGCACGTCGAATGTCTGTACCCGGCTCCTGAGCGGCGCAAGACGAGCCTTGCGCTCGTCTGCCCCCATCGTGAGCGCGCGATAGTACACTTCCGCCGCCCCCTCGACGTCGTAGGGATTGACCCGAACCGCCTCGGGCAGCTCCCACGCCGCGCCGGCGAACTCGCTCAGCACCAGCACGCCGTCGCCGTCGCTCCGCGATGCGAGGAATTCCTTTGCCACCAGGTTCATGCCGTCGCGAAGGGGAGTCACCAGCATGACGTCGGCCGCGCGGTACAGCGCTACGAGGTCGGCCTCGGACAATGCACGGAAGATGTAGTGCACCGGCACCCATCGCGGCGTCCCGAACGACCCGTTGATCTTCCCGACGAGCTGATCGACCAGCGTCCGGAACTCCTGATATGCCCCGACGCCGGTGCGAGACGGCACCGCGACTTGCAGCAGCCGTACGCGCTCGCGGAGCTCGGGATGGGTGAGCAGCATGCGCTCGTACGCGAGCAGCCGGCGGGGAATCCCCTTCGTGTAATCGAGGCGGTCGACGCCCACCAGAACCCGCACGCTTCCATCGCCGCGAATGGCCTTCGCTTCGGCCTCGACGGCGGGGTCGGCTGCGAGCTCGGCGAACGTGGCGGCATCGATTCCCATGGGAAAGACCCCGAGGCGCACTTCCCGGTCCGGAAGCTGAACGCGGTCGATGTCCACCGAGATGCCGAGGATGTCGATCAATGATGTCGCGAAATGGCGAAGATATGCCGGAGTGTGAAAACCTACGAGATCGGCGCCGAGGAGCCCTTCGAGAATTTGCTCGCGAGAAGGAAGCGTCCGAAACAGCTCTTCGGAAGGAAACGGGATGTGGAGGAAGAATCCGATCCGGGCGTTCGGGATCCGCCGTCGCAGGATCCCCGGAAGGAGCAGGAGCTGGTAGTCGTGTACCCAGATGAGATCGCCGGGCTGGTAGTGCGCCGCGACCACCTCGCCGAAGCGCTCGTTGGCCTCGACGTAGGCATCCCAGTCGCTCACTTGGAGCGGAATCTGGTCGAGGAGATAGTGGAACAGGGGCCAGAGGACCCCGTTGGAGAATCCTTCGTAGTAGCGGGTGATCTGATCGCCCGAAAGGGGAACGGCCACCAGTCGCATCTCGCCAAGCTTGGCGTCGAGCTGGGCCTGCCGCTCCGGGCTCAGGTCTTCGGTGGCGCCCGACCAACCGATCCAGAGCCCGTTTGAATGCTCGTGCGGGCCCTGGAGCCCGGTGGCCAACCCACCCGTGCTCCGCTGCACGTCCACCCCCGTCTCGGTGATTTTGACGGTGATAGGAAGGCGGTTGGCGACGATCAGAACCCGAGGCATCCCGTAAAGGTAGCCCCTGAATCGCCGGTTGGAACGCGGGTTAGCCTACCTGGGCCACTTCTGGTTGCCCCGGTCGACGTCGGGGAATTCGTTTCCCGGATCGATCTCGATCGACCTTACCGCCGGCTCACGGGCAATGTCGACGGTGGTCCGTTTGGCCCCGCCCAGCCAGACGTCCACCGGCACCGTGACCGTGTCGGCCTTGGCGGCGCCGGTGCGGGTCACGACCAGTTTGACCGGCATCAGCGCCTTGCCACGGTTGGTCACGACCACCTCGACCGAGTCGCCGACGGTCGAGACCGTGTCGATAGCCTGATCGAGCTTCCAGGTCTCGAAGAACCAGGTGCGCCAGAACCAGGAAAGGTCCTGCCCCGAGACCTGGTCCATGGTATTGAAGAAATCATAGGGCGCCGGGTGCTTATACTGCCAGCGATGGGCGTATTCGGTAAACGCTTTGTGAAAGGTGTCGCGTCCGAGCACGCCCCGAAGCGCCACAAGCACCGTGGCCGGCTTGTAGTAGGCCGCCACACCGTACGAGTTGTAGTTGGGAAAATGATCGCCGTGATGCATGAGCTCGACTTCACCGCCCTCCTCCGCAAAGTCGAGGTAGTTCTTCCGGTTCCGCGCTTGGTCGTCAAATCCCTTGAAGAAGTCGGCCATGGCCTGGGACTGGTCGAACTGGGTGAAGCCTTCGTCCATCCAGGCGAAGCGCTTCTCGTCCGACCCGACCATCATGGGAAACCACATGTGACCGATCTCGTGGGTGACCACCTCGTACATGCTGAGCGTATCCCATTCGCCGCCGATGCAGGTCAACATCGGGTACTCCATGCCGCCGCAGGAGTTGGGGCCGTCCACCACCGACATGTGGGGCCACGGATAGGGCAGGAGAAACTTGGAGAAGAACTCGATCGAGTGCCGTCCATAGCGGGCGGCCTCGTCCCAGTGGCTGATCCGCTGCTCGGGCCGGTAGAACGAGTAGATGGCCGATGAATCGGGGCGGCCGTCGCCGGTGACATCGCCGACGGCGGCGTTCGTGGCGTCCCACAGATATCGCGACGACGCGCCCCAAGCGAAGTCGCGGACGTTCTTGGCGGTGAAGTGCCAGGTGAGCTTGCCGTCCTTGCCGGCGGTCGTCGACCGTCCCGGCTCGCGGTCGTTCTCGCCGACCACGTGCACGATCCCCGAGGCGCTCGACGCGGAGTCGAGCCGCGCGCGCGTCTGGGCGCTCAGCACGTCGTTGGGATTTTCCAGGGCGCCGGTGGCGGTCACCAGCCACCCGGCCGGAACCGTCAGATTCACCTCGTAGTTGCCGTAGCCCATGTAGAACTCGGCGTTGCCCAGATACTGGACGATCTGCCATCCGATGATGTCGTCGTTGACCGCCATTTGCGGATACCAGTAGCTGATGTAGTACACCTCGCCGTCCTG
>JBBRGF010000077.1:0-14158 GCA_038240975.1 Gemmatimonadales bacterium | reverse complement strand
TCGACTACCCCGTCCAGCAACTGAGTGTGACGTATCGCGAAGCGGACCTGAGCCGCCTCAAGACCATCCCCGTCGCCGGGCGGCGCAATAAGGTCGACGCGTCGCTCCTCGCTTCTCCTCCGGACACCGATCGCTCCTTCGCAGCTTTCCTCTCGAGCCTCCCCGACGTGCTCGCCGCGCGAGACCTTCACGCGGTTATCGAGGGAGTCGCATCCGCCGCGAAAAACGGCCGGGGCGTCGTGCTGCTGGCGGGTGGACACGTCATCAAGGTGGGACTGGGCCCGCTCATCCGTACGCTGGTCGAGCGCGGCGTGGTCACACACATCGGGCTTAACGGCGCCGCGGCGATTCACGATTTTGAGCTGGCGGCCTATGGAGGAACGAGCGAGGATGTCGAGAGCGGCCTTGCCGACGGGACATTCGGCATGGCCGACGAAACGGGACGCGAGATGAACGCCGCAATATCGGCTGCGGCGGGCGCGGGCCAGGGAATGGGTGAGGGACTCGCCCGGGCTCTCGCCGCGCGGGGCGATCGTCCCGGCGCGGGCGCGTCGGTCATGCTCTCCGCCTTCGAGCACGACGTTCCGGTTACGGTGCATGCGGCCGTGGGCGCCGAGATCATTCACCAGCACCCCACCGCCGACGGCGCGGCGCTGGGCGCCACCAGCCACCGGGATTTCCGGCGGCTGGCGGGATCGTTACCGAGTCTGGACCAGGGAGGGGCCGTCCTGAACTGGGGAAGCGCGGTGGTGTTGCCGGAGGTCTTTCTCAAGGCGCTCTCCGTGGCACGCAACCTGGAGAGCGGCCACCCAACCGGTTTTCTCGCCGCCGACTTCGACATGCAGCGGCACTATCGGCCTGCCATGAACGTGGTTCGCCGTCCTACGCTGGCCGGCGGCGCCGGCTATCTCCTCACCGGGCACCACGAGGTCATGATACCGCTCCTCGTGTGGGGCGTGGTCGAGCAGCTGGTTTGAATTCCAGGAGCGTTACTTCCTCCTTCTACGCCACCCGATCACCCGCGATCGTGTCTCGCACCCTGGCCGCGGTCGCGGGAGCGAAGAGCTTGAGCAGCATGTACATCACGAACCCGATGAACGCAAAGAAGAGAATTGTGCTGAGCAGCCCCAGGAAAAGGCCGAACAAACCGAAAAACACCTTGAGCAGAAAGATCGCGATGACAGCGAAGATCGCGAATCCCAGCAGGTTGCGGATCATGGCACTTTCCTCGTGGAAGCGGGTCGCCACATCGTACGCCCAGACGTTTCAGAAAGTTTCGTCGAAATATAAGTGACTTCGCCGTTCGATATTGCCATCGTCGGTGGCGGCGCCGTGGGCGCCGCCTGCGCCCGGGAGCTTGCGCTGGACGGCCGCCGCGTCGTCATCGTGGAGCAAGGCGGAGAGCGGGGGCAGGCGTGGAAGGCGGCGGCGGGTATGCTGGCCCCGCAGATCGAGGCCGGCCCTGACGACCCGGCGATGGAGTTGGGTCTGGCCGGGCGAGAGCTCTATACTCCGCTCGCCGAGGTGCTCCGCGAGACGACGGGACTCGATATCGGGCTCCGGCGCGATGGCATAGCCTGGGTGGCCGCCGACGAAGTGGAGGCCGGAGAGCTCAGGGCGCGGGTCGCCTGGCAGCGCCAGAAGAGTTACGTCTCGGACTGGCTCGATGCCGAAGAGGTACAGTCCCGATGGCCGTGGCTCGGTTCCACCGCAGGCGCGCTCTGGGCTCCGCATGAAGGCGCCGTCGATCCCGCGATGCTGGTGCGCGCGCTGCTGGCCGACGCGGTACGCGCGGGGGCGGTGCTGGTGGACGACACGGTCACGTCGGTCGACCGGCGTGGCGACCGGGTGGTGGGCGTCGTCGGCGCGAAAGACCGGTACCCGGCGGGTGAAGTCGTGCTGGCGGCCGGCGCCTGGTCGGGCGCCGTCGAAGGCGTACCGAGGCCGGTGGCCGTGGCGCCCGTGCGCGGGCAGATGGTGGCGTTTCCCTGGCCCGAGGGCGCCCGTCGGGCCATCGTGTATGGCCACGGGTGCTACATGCTCGCGCGGGGAAGCGAGGCGATCGTCGGCTCGACCATGGAGTACGTCGGCTTTCATCCCGACGTGAGCCCCGCCGGACTCGCTCAGCTGTTCGCCGGCGCTTCGCTGCTCTGCCCCACGCTCGATCAGGCCACGGTCCGCCGTACCTGGGCCGGCCTTCGCCCCGTCACTCCCGACGGACTCCCCATCATCGGCGCCGAACCGCGACTGCATGGTCTCTGGTATGCGACAGGCCACGGTCGCAACGGGATCCTTCTGGCCGGCATCACGGGAGTCATCATCCGCCGGCTCCTCTCCGGAGAGCCACCTGAAGAAGACCTTCACGCATTCCTGCCCGGCCGCTTCTGGTCGTGGTAGCGCAGGCGCGCCGTCGCCGGCTACCCGCGTACGGAGGTCAGTAGAGCAGTAGAACGAACCTGCACCCTCCGTACGCGGATAGCCGGCGACGATCCTTCCCCGGTCAAGCTCCGCAACGCCACACATACGCCGCATACATGCAACTGGATGCGCGGAGCGCGCACATCAATCCGAACTCCCGCGGCGCGCGTAACGCGTGCACGGGAGGGATCGACCGGTCCCTCTCCTTTCCCCAACCGGCAAGGAGAAGCACCGAATGCCAGGCTTACCGACATCGCCCCGCTGGGCGCTCGTCGCTGCCGTCGTGGCGCTTGCGGGAGTGGCCGGCGCCGCTCGCCTCGCGATCGGCTCCGACCACCAGGACACACCGTTCGTCGAGTTGAATCCGAAGACCGACATGACCGACGTCTACGCGTTCCCCGGATCGTCGGCCGGACGAATTGTACTGGTCATGGACACCCGCGCCTTTCTCACGCCGGCGGGTGCCACCGATCCGGCTCAGGCGTCGTTCGATCACAACCTTCTGTACCAGTTCAAGGTCGACAACAACGGCGACGCGAAGGAGGACAAGGTCATTCAGGTGAGCTTTACCGGCGAAGGCGCCGACCAGCAGATCGAAGTGCGCGGTCCGTTGGCCCCGCCGGTCGTGGGGGCGATGGATAACGAACTTGCCGACGTGACGCCCGCGGTTACGGGCGCGCTCAAGAGCAATCTCGGAGCGGCCGACGGCATTCAGGTATTCGCGGGGCCGCGGGACGATCCGTTCTTCATCGACCTCGAAGCGGCGTTCTGCATTCTCCCCGACCGGAGGCCGGTGGGCGGTGCCCTTTCGAGCGGTTGCGCGCTGACGGCGAATCCTTCGGCGCCGTTCTACTTCCGAAATCCCGGTGTCGACTACGTGGCCGGCTTCAACGTGAACGCGATCGTGGTCGAGCTGCCCAGCTCGCTCATCGAGAACGGCGCACCCGGCAAGCTCGGCATCTGGGGAACGATCAGCCAGTAACCACCTTCGCGAAACGAAAGGACGTCTCTCATGAAGATCGGCAGCATGACATCGACCGCGCGCAGCCTGGTGCTCGTGTCGGCCGTCGCGGCGGCGGGCCTGGCCACGGCCGGCTGCAGCGACGACAACAACACCACCCCGTCGACGCCGCGGATGTACAACCAGGTTCAGCGTCTCGGCAATCCGCTCGTGAGCGAAGTGCTGCTCTCGAAGCGCAGCCATCCGACTCACGGCTCGATCGGTCCCGACCAGGACGCGACACTCGTGGCTCCCGAAGTGGTCGACTTTCTCACGACCGTGGCCGGCCGCGATCCGGCCTACATTCAGGCGATCGCGCCGGCGCTGATTCCGGACCTGCTCGTGGTCGACACCAGCAAGGATCCGTCTACGGCGGTCGGATGGCTCACCTGGCTTCCCCAACTCGGCGGAGGATACGGCGGACGGCAATTGCAGGACGACGTGACGGACCTCGCGCTCACGGCGGTCTTCGGTGATGCCCTGGGCGACGCTGCCCACGCGACGCCGGGCCTCACTACCGACAACGTTGCGTTCGATTCTCCGGGCGTGACCGCGACGTTCCCGTACCTCGCAGTCCCGAACTGAGCGGAACGGTGCCGGCCGCTCGATGTGAGCGGCCCGTCCCGACCGCGAAAGGGGTCGTATGCGTGTCCTGAGGAGCAACGTCATCGGTGGGCTCGTGGCGGTCGGGGTAACGGTGATCGGTGTCTCGATCGCCCGCTCGATGGAGCGGCCCCGGAGCTCGCCGGCTGCGTATCCGACCGAGTCCGAGATCCGGAACCGCGACATCGATTTCTACGAGAGTCGTGTCGCCCGTGACCCTCGCAGCGCGCGTGATTTCACCCAGGTGGCCGCGCTCTACCTCCAGCGCGCCCGCGAAACGGCCGACAACGGCGACCTCGTGAAGGCGGAGACCAATGCCCGCCACTCGCTGGCGCTGCGTACGGCACGCAACAGCGCAGCGTTCGGCGTCCTCGCCTCGAGTCTTCTCTCACAACATCGTTTCGCCGAGGCCCTCGTGGTGACTCGCGCGCTCGTCGCCGAAGACACCACGTCGGTCGCGGCGCGCGGCATGCTCGGCGAGAACCTCTTCGAGCTGGGACAGTACGACGAGGCCGGTAGGGTGCTCGGCACTCTTTCCACGTATAGAGGAGAGCTCGGCATCGCCCCGCGGCTGGCACGATGGGCCGAGCTGCATGGAAAGCCCGAGGAAGCACGCCGGCTGCTGCGGGTCGCGAGAGACGAGGCCGAGCACCGGCACGGCATGCCGAGGGAGCAGCTCGCCTGGTTTCACCTCCGGCTCGGCGATCTCGCCTTTCGCTACGGGCATCTGCGCGAGTCGGAGCAGGAGCTCCGGTCGGGCTTGGGCGTCGAGCCGGGCGACGCACGACTCCTGGGAGCGATGGCGCGCCTCTTCGCCGTGAGGGGCCGGTGGCGGGACGCCGCCGACTACGGCGAGCAAGCGATCGCGAAGGCGCTGGACCCGGCGACGCTCGGCCTCCTGCATGACGCGTACCGAATGATGGGTGACAGCGCGAAGGCGCAGGACTATTACCGCGCCATGGCGCTCTCGGTGCTTCAGCAGGCGGGGCCCTTTCATCGGGCGTGGAGCCTGTTTCTGCTCGACCACGGCCGCGAGTTGCCGACGGTCCTGGCCAAGGTGGAAGAAGAGCTGCGCGCTCGGAAAGACATCTACGGATACGACCTCCTGGCATGGGCGCTCCATCGCGCCGACTGCGATCGTGAGGCCGAGGTGCCGATGAATCGCGCGCTCTCTCTCGGAACCAGAGACGCAATGCTGTTTTTTCACGCCGGAATGATCGAACGCGCACTGGGGAATGACGACGGCGCTCGGCGTCATCTGAAGGCCGCGCTCGAAACCAACCCGTACTGGGATCCGTTCCACCCCGCAGAGGCGCGGGCGGTGCTCGACTCTCTTTCCCGCTGACCGCGGATCCGGAGACATGATGTCGGAGCTCGTCAGCTTCATCGATCTGGGCTTTCGCCACATTACCGACCTGGAAGCGATGGACCACATTCTCTTCCTGGTCGCGCTCGCCGCCATCTATCGTGGCAGCGACTGGCGCAACAGTCTCTGGGTAATCACCGCCTTCACGGTGGGCCACTCGATTACGCTCGCGCTCGCGGTGACCGGCGCCGTTCGGCTCCCGACGCCGCTGATCGAGTTCCTCATCCCGGTCACCATCGTCGTCACCGGACTCGAGAACCTGATCGTCCGGAACCGCGCGCGCGCGCCGTTCGGCGGACGCTACAGGCCGATCTTCGCGGCCATCTTCGGGCTCGTGCACGGCGCCGGCTTCGCCAACTACCTTCAGAGCCTGTTCACCGGCTCGATCGCGCTGCCGCTCTTCGGCTTCAACATTGGGATCGAGCTGGGCCAGATCGCGGTGCTCGCGCTCGCCGGCCTCGCGCTCGCCGCGATCGACCGGCTTCTCGCGGCGGTGCGCTTGCCGCACGCCATCCCCTCCGCCTACCGGCTGCGCGTCGTGGCAGTGTCGATGGTCGTGGTCATCGTGGCGACGGGAATGGCCGCCGCGCGGAGACCGTGGTAAGGTGCCGGGCCGGTCGCGCGTCCGGTTCGTGGCGGTCGTAGCCGCACTTCTCCTCGTCGGAGCGCGCCACCCGATGCACACGGCCGTCGCGGAGATCACCCAGGTCTCCGGCTCCCGGTCGGCAGACATAGTCATCCGCGTATTCGCCGACGATTTCGGCTCGGTGGTCCGGGCCACACCGGGCCTCGCCGGCAGCGATTCGGCAATGTCCCGATACGTGCGTGGGACCTTCGCGGTGACCGACCCGACCGGGCGGCCTCGAGCGCTCCATTGGGCCGGCGCGCGCCAGGACGGCGATGTCATCGTGCTCCACGTGACATTACCTGCTTCCGAGGGGTTGAGCGGCGCCCGGGTGACGAGTGCGCTTCTCTGTGAGCGCTTTCACGACCAGGTCAACATCGTCCGGGCCACCTACGGCGGGAAATCGGCTACGCTGCTCTTCACTCCGGGTGACGCCTCGAAGGTGCTCCCGTGATCCTCGCCGCTTGTGGCGCCCTCCCACCGCCGTGTAGACTCTCTGGCGACCCAAAGAGGCCGTCTTCCCGATCGAGGATTCCGTTCCGTACATGGCCCATGGCTGATTCGGTGCATCCGCCGGCCGCTCCTCCCGACCGCGATCTGATCGTGGCCGCGGCCGGCGGCGATGAGCGAGCGGTCGGCTCGCTCTACGACCGCTACGGCAGCGTGTTGTTCGCCGTCGCGTATCGTATCGTCGGCCAGCGGGCCGACGCCGAAGAGGTCGTGATCGAGGTCTTCGCGCAGGCCTGGCGCGAAGCACACCGATTCGAGCCGACCCGGGGCTCCGTGGCTGGGTGGCTCACGATGATCGCCCGCAGCCGGGCGCTCGACATGGTGCGGGCACGGGCGCGCCGCGATCGGATCACCGCCAGCGCGGCGGCCGATCGTCCAGGAGACTCGCCGGGCATGAGCGACTGGCGCCCTGACGCCTTCACCGCCCTCGACGACTCCGAGCGGCGAGCGCGGGTCCGCGAGGCGCTCGACAAGCTCTCGCCGCCGCAGCGGCAGGCGATCGAGCTGGCGTACTTCGAGGGTCTCTCGCAATCGGAGATCGCCGAGCGGATCAAGGAGCCGCTCGGAACGGTGAAGACACGGGTGCGGCTTGGCATGCAGAAGCTCCGCGAGTATCTGCGCGCCTTCTACCTCGAGCGTGGCGCATGACGGGCCCGGATCAGGAGTCGGTGCGCGACCTCGCGGCGGCGTACGCGCTCGGCGCACTCTCGCCTGACGAGGCGGGGCCCTACGAGGCGTTCCTTGCCACGTCGCCGGAGGCGCAGCGCGAGGTCGCGGAGATGCGGGACGTCGCCGCGCTGCTGGCCCTGGGCCAGAGCGAGGCCGCGCCGAGCGCGGACCTGCGCCAGCGGGTGATGGCGCGCATCGGCCAGGGCGCGGTCACCCCTATCGGTCGCGGCGCCGGCTCCGCGCCGGCGCGGACTCGCGTGCCGCCGCTCTACTGGGGCGTCCTGGCCGCGAGCCTCATCGTGGCCGCCGGCTACGCCTGGTCGCTCGGGGGACTGCGGCGGGACGTCGCGTCCCTCCAGCAGTCGGTCGCCACAAGCGAGGCGACGCTGGCGGAGCGGCAGCGCGAGCTCGAGAGCCGGGAGGCGACGCTCAACTCGATCCTCGAGCCGGGCGTCAAGCTCTACCAGCTCACCGCGAGCGGCGATCCCGAGCCAGGCGTGCAGCTCTTCTGGGATCAGCAGCGCAACACGGCCATCATCAACAGTTACCGGCTCAAGCCGGCGCCCAGCGGACGGGAGTATCAGCTCTGGTTCATCAAGGACGGCAAGCCGGTTCCATCGGTGACGTTCAAGCCCGATGCCGGAGGTCGCGCGCGGATCGAGAAGATCCGGGTACCGGCCGGCGGCGGGGTGAGCGCGGCCGCGGTGACGGTCGAGCCTGCGGGCGGCTCACAGCAGCCGACCACCAAGCCGATTCTGGTCGGGGCGCTGCAAACGTCCTGACCGCGGCCCGCGTCGCCTGGATGCTTCTCTTGCCTGCCGTCCTGGCGGGCAGCGTCGGGGCGCAAGGTGCGGACGCGCTCGCGCGCGAGCGGTCCGATTACATCTCCTGGCTCCAGACCGCGCCCGTCTCCCCATTCGCGGCAGTGGCGCAGCAACCGATCGGCGCTCGGCTCCGCATCGGGCCTGCGGACTCCGACCTTCCGCTCGAGGGCGTGAGCGAGCATCGCCTCACGACCTCCGGCGGCCGCGTGACTCTCGATGGTGCCGACGGAAGCCGGCCGGTGCCGGCGGCTCGTCCGGTGACCCTTGGCGGCTTCACGCTTCTCGTCGATGGACCACCTGGCCGGCAGGTCGTCACCGTATTCGGAACGACTCGAAGGAAGCGCGCGGTCGAGTACTACCCGGTCGACGAGGGCGCGGTGTTCGTCGGCCCGCTGATTCCACCGGAACGCCAGGGCACGGTGCGTGTCCTCGGCCCGGACGGCATCGAAGTGGAGGCGATCGAGGCGGGCAGCGTGCAGGTGCCGATCGGCGATCGTCCGACTCGTCTTCGAGTGAGGCGCATTCCGACAGGCGGCGAGGAGTCGGAGCTGGAGATTTTCTTTCGGGATTCGACCAACGGCAAAGGGACATACCCGGCCGGGAGATTCGTGTCGTTGCTTCCGGCCGGTGATGGACGGTATCGGCTGGATTTCAACCGTGCCCGCAATCCCTTCTGCGCCTACAGCTCGGCCTATGCGTGCCCGGCGCCGTGGCAGGGAAACACCGTGCCCGGGGCGGTGCGCGCCGGGGAGCGCTACGGTGCGTAGCCTCGTCCTCGCCGCTGCGGCGCTCGCGTGGGCATCCGGGCCATCGCCAACGGGCTCGTGGCGCGGGGTGCTGGACCTGGCCGGCGGCCGACTCTCCTTCGGCCTGGAAGTCGAGAGGTCTGGAACTGCATGGAAGGCGCGGCTCTGCAACGGGTCGCTCTGCCAGCCGCTCTCGAACGTCAGGGTGATCCGAGACAGCGTTGTCTTCGAGATCGCCGATTATGCCGCGACCATCGCCGCGACCATGGACGGCGACTCCCTTACGGGTGTCTATCGAAACGTCGGGAATCGCGGCCCGCGCTCCATTCCCTTCCATGCCGCGCGCGGACGGTGGCCCGCAACACCCGGGTCGCGTAGGCTCCTGGGGCGGTGGGACGCGACGTTCTTTCAGGAGCTGGGGTCCAGTCCAAGAGTCATCGAGATACGAAACGGAACGTCGGGCCTCGAGGGCACGCTCATCTCCAATACCGGCGACTATGGCCACTTTGCCGGAGCGGTCAAGGGAGACAGCTTTGCACTTTCCCACTTCGACGGCTCCTTCGTCTATCTCATCACCGGCGCCCTGCGCGGTGACACCCTGCGAGGCGTCTTTCACGCCGGACCCCGCACCGAGACGCCGTTCGAGGCGGTGCGCAGCACGGGCGCTTCCCATCTCAAGGCACCGACGGAGGTCACCGGGGCCGACACGACAGCGCCGTTTCATTTCTCCGCCGCCGACCTCCGCGGCAGGATGGTTTCCGAAAAGGACCCGCGCTTCGTGGGCAAGGTGGTGCTCGTGGACATATTCGGAAGCTGGTGCCCCACCTGCCATGAGGCTGCTCCCGTCCTCGCGGGCCTCTACCGCCGGTACCACGCGCGCGGACTCGAGATCGTAGGCCTGGCCTACGAGGTCACCGGCGATACGGCGGTGGATGCGAGGCAGGTTCGGCGCTTCCGCGACAAGTTCGACATCCCCTTCCCGCTTCTGCTGGGGGGAATCAACGACGTCGAAGCGGCCGGCGCGACCCTGCCGCAGCTTCGGGGATTCACGTCGTTTCCAACCACGGTCTTTCTCGGACGCGACGGCAAGGTGCGCCGAGTGCATGCGGGGTTCTACGGCCCGGCCACCGGAGCGCAACACCGGCGCCTGATCGAGGAGTTCGAGCGGGAGATCGAGAAGCTGGTGAAAGAGCGGTGAACGGAAGCGGGGATAGTGTTTCCCGTTTACCGTTCCCCGTTCCCCGTTCACGGTTTCCCCTTCCCCGTTCCCCTTTCACCGCAGTTTCAGGAGAGTGGTGATGGCCGGATTGCTCTCGAGAGAACGAATCATCGCCGGCCCGGGCTTCAACCGGTGGCTCGTCCCCCCAGCCGCACTCGCCATTCACCTCTGCATCGGCCAGGCCTACGCCTTCAGCGTGTTCAAGCTGCCGCTGACCAAGATCGTCGGCATCGAGAATTCGGCCCCCGGTGATTGGAGCCAGCCGGAGCTGGCCTGGATCTTCTCGCTTGCCATCTTTTTTCTCGGTTTGTCGGCCGCGGTGTTCGGCCGGTGGCTGGAGCGCGCGGGTCCGCGAAAGAGCGGGTTCGTTGCCGCGCTGTGCTGGTCGGCGGGCTTCTTCCTGTCGGCGGTGGGCGTCAGGACGCACCACCTCTGGCTTCTGTACCTCGGCTACGGCGTCCTCGGAGGGTGCGGGCTCGGCCTCGGTTACATCACGCCGGTGTCGACGCTGATCAAGTGGTTTCCAGACCGGCGCGGCATGGCCACAGGGATGGCGATCATGGGCTTCGGAGGGGGGGCGCTGATCGCGAGCCCGCTGTCCCAGATCCTCCTCGATCACTACAAGTCTTCGACGTCGGTGGGAGTCGCCGAGTCGTTCATGACGCTCGGAGCGCTCTATCTGGTCCTCATGCTGTTCGGTGCCTTCCTGTTCCGCGTTCCAGCCGATGGCTGGAAGCCGGCTGGCTGGTCGCCCTCGGCTTTCAGCTCCCACACCCTCATCACTCGCCGGCACGTCCACGTCGACCAGGCGATCAAGACCGCACCCTTCTACTTTCTCTGGGCCGTTCTCTTCCTCAACGTCACCGCGGGAATCGGCATTCTGGAGCAGGCGTCGCCGATGATCCAGGAAGTGTTCAAGGGGACGGTCAAGGCCAGCGCGGCCGCGGGATTCGTGGGCCTGCTCAGCCTGTTCAACATGGGCGGGCGTTTCGGGTGGTCGTCGCTGTCCGACCGCATCGGACGGAAGCGAACCTACGCCGTGTTCTTCACCCTGGGTCCGCTGCTCTACATCACCCTGCCCTATGCGGGACGGATTGGCAGCGTCGCCCTCTTCGTGGCGGCGGCCGCGCTCATCCTCACGATGTACGGTGGCGGATTCGCGACCATCCCAGCTTACCTCTCCGATATCTTCGGAACCCAATTCGTAGGCGCCATCCATGGCAGGCTGCTAACCGCCTGGTCGATCGCCGGGGTGGCAGGGCCGATCCTGGTGAACTACATCCGCGAGTACCAGATCGGGCGGGGGGTCGCTGCGGCGCAGGCATACAACTTCACCATGTTCCTGATGGCTGGCCTGCTGGTGGTGGGGTTCTTCTGCAACCTCGCGGTGAGGCCGGTGGAGGAGCGCTACTACATGACCGATCAGGAACTCGCGGCCGAGCGGGCGGCCGTCCACGGAAAATGAAGTGTTTGCATAAATTCTTCCTCCCATGAATATTGTTCCGGAGCGGGAAATGCCTGAAAACGACCCCGAGACGGGTGCCCGACCGGGCCGGTGGGGCCTGGTATTGCTGGCATGGGCGCTGGTCGGCGGTCCTCTGTTGTGGGGGGTCTGGAACACCCTGATCAAGGCATCGGCCCTCTTCAAGTAGGGCTGGGGCGGGCAGACGGTTTCGGATTGATACTGCGCAAGTCTTTGCACTCGCTTAACTTGCCAGCCAATTCACGGCTTGCCGGAATTGGCTGTCTGGAAGTTGGGTCTTGACGTAACTCCGGGCTAGCACAAATTGTATCGCGTTCAGCGCGTAAGTCTTTACCCGACAAATATGACGCCGGTCCCTGGCGTTGCCTCCGCGGCGCTATTTGCCGCCTCGATCACCCACATGTTTGCCCCCCGCCGGCCGCGACGCGGCTGGCCAGATGCACCCCGATTTCCTGAGGGAGTGCCCATGCAGAATGGCTTGCGTCGATCAGTCCCGGTGCTGCTGGCCGCGACGGTCCCCGCCGCCGGACCGCGGAGGTCGGGACTCCCCGTTGGGGGCATCGCGTGGAACGGGCGGAATTCGGCGATCGAAGCCCCCGGTAGGCCAAACCCCGGCCGGCTCATTTACGCATGATTTTCCAAGCCTCGGTGATGGTCCGCGGCCTTGTCGGCAAGGCCGCCCCGAAGAACTGAGAAGTTATGCGGCCGGTAGGGCTCCCGTCCCATGGAGGCCCTGCCGGCCGTACCGTTTGGCAGGATGTGACAACACGTATGGTGGTTGGGTGGCGCTCGGCGCCACGGTCTGACACAAAGATTTCGCAATTGCGTCATGACGGGCAGTTCCGGCCCCGCTTCGGCGCCAATATCTACGTAGCCGGATCAACCATTACTGCGGGTGGAGACACGTCCTCTCCCCACGTGGTATGCGCCCTGGGAGGTGAATTCATCGCTCACTGGTCCGATAAATGATTCCGCGCGATGAGCGCGCGGTTCCGTTTGTTGGTGCAGGCACTCGTCCCGAAGTTTGGCTGTCGTTGGCGGTCATCCTTACTCTGAGGGAGAAGCACCTATGAAGAGAGTCGCACTGTTGTGCATGGGTCTGGCGTTGGGGGCGGCCAATGCGGCCGAAGCTCAGCTCACGATGCAGATGAGCAACGGATGGAGCTTTACCTTCGCCGGTAACGTGAATGCCTTCATGATTTACCAAACCGGGAAGAACTGCCTCGGCAGCACGTGCACCACGGCCTCAAAAGATTTGTCGTTTGGCACGGGCCTGCTCCCCGCGTTTGCGGTGTTCGATGCGAAAGGAAAGGAAGAAGGGCTCGACCTCAACGTGCACTTCGGGTTCGCTCCGCAAATCGAGACCGGTGGGCACTACGCGAGCTTCTTCGGAAGTCAGGCAGCCGGGGCCCAGATCGACATGCGTCAGGTGTACTTGACTGCCGGCGGCACCTGGGGCTCTTTGACGATCGGTAAGGAGCTCGGCCTCTATCAACGCGGCAACATCCTCACCGACATGACCCTGCTCGGCGTCGGTGTCAGTGGTGGTGGTCGCGGCACTGCGCTCGGGCGAATCGGCTACGGCTACCTCTACACCGACTTCCGGCCGCAGCTCACCTACACCACGCCCGCCGGCCGGCCGACCTCGATCAGCATCGGTCTCTTCGAGGGCATCGCATCCGCCCCGTACGAAGTGCTCGAGCTGCCCCGCGTCGAAGGGGAGTTCAACTACAATGGCAAGTTCGGCGAGAACAGCAGCGTCAAGGTGTTCGTCAACGGCGCTGCGCAGACCGCCAAGAACGGCGTGGGCAGCGGCACCAACAGCCTCAGCTCTGTTGGCGGAGGCGCCGGCGTAAGCATCGACGTCTCGGGTTTCGCAATCACCGGCTCAGGCTTCTTCGCCAAAGGCATGGGCTCGCTCTTCATGGGTGACGCCTTCCTCGGAGACGCTCGCGCCGACGGTGACGGAGTGGACGTTGCGGGCGACGGCCGGAGGTCGTTCGGTTACATCGGCCAGGTCCTGTATAGCAGCGCCACCAGCAAGTTCGGGATCGGCGGCAGCTTCGGTGAGAACCACCTCAAGCGGACCGACGCCGACAAGGCCGCCGATGGCGTGACCTCAGAGATCCTGAAGCGGCGCGCGATCGTCGGACAGCTCGTCTACAAGTGGAGCAAGTCGCTCCGCTGGGTAGCCGAGTACGCGCATGTCGACGGCTATGGCAATGGCGCCAAGACCTCGAAGGCCGACCAGGGTTCGCTGGGCATGATGTTGTTCTTCTAAGCAGCGATCGACCTGCGTTAGAGGGGCGGCCGTTCCGCGAGGGACGGCCGCTCTTGTTTCCAGCCTTTTGCCTCGCCCCGGCGCCGGCCCGGGCCTGTTAGATTCCGCGAGACCTTCACGTCTCCGGGAGACCTTTCACCATGCGCTTGCACCCGATGCTCGGCACACTTCTCCTGATGGGCGCCTGCGGCAGGGGCTCCTATCCCGTCACTCTCACCACGTCGCCCGCGGGCGGCCCGGCCGACGCGATCGAGTGCGCGCGCGCCAAGCTCCGTCAGGTCGGCTACCAGCAGACCTCTCTGGATGAGACCGATTTTCGGCTCACCGCCCGTAAGATCGATAAGGGCGTCCATCGTACCGAGCCACAATTTCGCTGGAACATCAACCGGCTGGAGGTCGAAGCCGTAGCCGGGG
>JBBRGF010000076.1:0-14350 GCA_038240975.1 Gemmatimonadales bacterium | reverse complement strand
AGAGAAGAGGGGTGCCCACAAGGGGCCACTCCACACCCACATCGGGATCGTCCCACCTGAGCGTGCGGTCGTGCTCGGGGGCGTAGAGATCGGTACACTTGTAGAGGAGATCGACCGATTCACTGAGCACATAGAAGCCATGGGCAAAACCGGGAGGCACCCACAACTGGTGATGATTCTCCCCCGAGAGCACGGCCCCGACCCAGCGACCGAACGTGGGTGACGAGCTCCGCAGGTCGACCGCGACATCGAAGACCTCACCCGAGATGACCTGAATCAGCTTGCCCTGCGCCTGCCGAATCTGGTAGTGGAGACCCCGCAGCGTGCCTCCCGCCGACCTGCTGTAGTTATCCTGCACGAACGGCAAGTCGATGCCCGCCGTGCGGTACCGCTCCTCGTGCCAGACCTCCAGAAAAAATCCTCGCGGATCCGCCCGCAGCGCCGGCTGGACGAGGAGCACGCCGGAAATCGCGGTTGGAACGACGTTCACAGACCCGCCTCCTCCTCGAGGACTCGAAGCAGATACTGGCCGTAACCGGTCGACCGCAGCGGCTCGGCGAGTCGCAATACCTGCTCGGCTCCGATGTACCCCATCCTGAACGCGACCTCCTCGGGACAGGAGATCTTGAGTCCCTGGCGCTGCTCGATGGTCTCGATGAACATGCTGGCCTGAAGCAGCGACTCGTGGGTACCGGTGTCGAGCCAGGCGGTACCGCGCCGGAGGACCTCGACCTCGAGCTCACCCCTGCGAAGATACCATCCGTTGACGTCGGTGATCTCCAGCTCGCCCCGGGGCGAGGGCCTGATCTCCCGGGCGACGTCGACCACACGGTTGTCGTAGTAGTAGAGTCCGGTGACGGCGTAATTCGACCGCGGGCGGGCCGGCTTTTCCTCGATGCCGACGGCGCGGCGATTCTGGTCGAATTCGACGACGCCGTACGCGGCCGGATTCTGCACATGGTAGGCGAAGATCGTGGCGCCCGCCGGCCGGGCCGAGGCGTGCTGGAGGGTCTGGCTCAGGCCGTCGCCGTAGAAAATGTTGTCGCCGAGCACGAGACAGACGGCGTCGCCACCGATGAATTCCCGCCCGATGATGAAGGCCTGGGCGAGGCCGTCTGGCGACGGCTGGCTGGCATATGAGATCGAGAGCCCGAACTGGCTGCCGTCGCCGAGAAGCCGCTCGAATGCGGGCAAATCGTGCGGCGTCGAGATGACGAGGATGTCTCTCGTCCCACCCAGCATGAGGGTGGAGAGAGGGTAGTAGACCATCGGCTTGTCGTACACCGGCAGGAGCTGTTTGCTGACGGCTCGGGTGACCGGGTGCAGCCGCGTCCCCGATCCGCCGGCGAGAATGATGCCCTTGCGCGGCACGCCCGGCCCCGTCGCGGGAGCGCTAGTACTCAAGCGGAAGGGCTACCCGCCGGCCGTCGCGCGCCGAGAGGTAGGTGGCGATGAGGATCTCGAGCGAACGAAGTCCCTCGCGCCCATCGGTGTCGGGAATCGTCTCGCCGCGAACCGACTTGATGACGTTGTCGTAGTAGAGCGCATGACCGTAGCCGTACACCGACGTCGTCTCGTAGCTCGCATGCTCCACTGCCTCGTCGTCGGGATCGGAATCGGCAAAGGTCCAGTGCTCGATCTTGTTCACCGCCACACCGCCTACCCTCACCGTTCCCTTCTCGCCGATGACGGTGATCGATCCCTCGAGGTTCTTGGGATACGTCAGCATCGTCACGTTCATCGAGCCGAGCGCACCGGTGCGCCAGCGGATGCTGAGCACGCCGCTGTCTTCGACCTGAATGTTGCGTGCCAGCGTGGCGGTGTACGCCTGTACGCTCTCCACCGGTCCGATGAGCCAGTCGAGAAGGTCGACGTAGTGGCTCGCCTGGTTCATGAAGGCGCCCCCGTCGAACTCCCAGGTGCCACGCCAGCTCGCGCTGTCGTAGTAGGCCTGCGGGCGACTCCAGAAGACGTTGATGTTCACCATGAAGATGCGGCCGAAACGCTTTTTTTCGGCGGCGCGCTTGAGGAGCTGCAGCGTGGCGTTGCGGCGATTCTGCTTGACCACGAAAAGGTGGACGCCGGCGTCATCGCAGGCATGGACCATTCGCTTGCCGTCATGCCAATTGGTCGCCATCGGCTTCTCGGTCATCACGTGGCGTCCCGCAGCGGCCACCTGGACCGTCTGGGTCGCGTGAACGCCGCTCGGCGTCGCGAGGATGACGATGTCGGCATCGGTGCCAGCCAGCATGGCATCGAGCGATTTGAAGCCGGGTGCGCCGGTGCGGGCCTCGGCGCCCGCCAGCGCCTCTGCTTCGATGTCGCAGACGCCTACCAGCTCGGCCCGGTCGGTGTGCTTGTCCAGGGCGTCGAAATGGTTGGCAGATATTCGCCCGCACCCCACGAGGGCAAACCGGATCTTGCGGTCCTTAATGAACGGCTTGGTTATGAACATGGGGCCTTAATGTACAGGGGAGAAGGGAGAACGGAGAAGGGAGAAACAGCGTCGTCTCTGGCGCATTTTCGCCTCCCATGCTATCATGTGAATAGTTTCACAAAGCCCGCTCTTCGCCCTCGAGGGAAAATCATTATGGCGACTGCGACACCCCCGACTTCCATTCACGCGAACTATCCCGCCGACCTCATCAACAAGCTCTTTGCCCCGCCCGAAGCCGAAATTCCCGCGGACAAGCTCCGCCGGCTTCTACGCGAGGCCCAGGCCAACGGCAGCTTTCTGCACACGGCCGGGGCGTACGACGCCTTTTCGTCGGCCATCATGACGCGGCTCGGCTTCAAGACGCTGTACGGCAGCGGGTGGCAGCTCGCCGCCACGAAGAGCATGTACCCGGACATCGGCATCTACCAATCACACCAGATGGTCGAGCTGGTGCTGGAGATGCGGAAGGGCATCGAAGGCGCCCGGAACACCAACTGGTTCGACAGCGAGGGCACGGAACTGCTGGAGGCGCCGCCGGCCTTCGTGGACATGGAGGCGGGCTTCGGGGGATCGACCCAGACGTTCACGCTGGCCACCGAGTTGATCCGCGTGGGTGCGGCCGGGGTTCACCTCGAGAATCAGGATCCGTCCAACCGTACCTGCGGCCACATCGTCAATGTCGGCAAGCAGAAGCGCAATAAGGTGCTGGTGCCGCGAAAGTCGTGGCTCGCCAAGCTCAAGGCCATCAAGGCTGCCGCCGAGGCAACCGGAGTCAACGTGGTGATTATCGCGCGCACCGACTCGGTCGACGGCGCCCTTCCCGACCAGGACTCGGGGGGCGTGAAGATGGCGGTCGAGGATGCCTGGGAGGCCGCCGAGCTGGGCGTGGACGTGGTCTGGCCGGAGTTCAACAACACCAGACTCGAGCAGCCCCAGGAGTTCTCCGAAGGGGTCCGCAAGTACTATCCCAATCAGATGCTCGGCTTCAACCTGTCCCCCTCGCTCTATTTCGGGAAGGACAAGAAGGCCGGCACCATGATCACCAACCAGCAGCTCGCAGATCTCGGATTCATTCTCCAGTTCTCGACGCTCTTCAACTTCCGCACCGCCGGCATGGCGATGGAAAAGGGTCTTCGGAAGTTTCTCAAGAGCGGAATCGACGCGCTCGCCGATCTTCAGATCGAAGAGGACGAGGGCGCCGGTGGCCCGCCGACCACCAAGATGCACCAGAAGTTCGCCGGCATGAACCGGTGGCTGCTGCTGGAGCAGGTGCTGAGCGGAGAGAAGTGAGAGCTGCGGAGAACGGTAGTTATCCCGTTCTCCGTTCCCTCTTCCCCGTTCCCTCTTCCATTACCTCGACGCCCTGGCTCCTGAGCCGCTCGACCTGCCAGGAGTCGAGTCTCACCACCACATCGTACTGGCTCTCCCTGTCCTCGCGCGAGAGGACCTCGCCGTCGCGATAGAGTGAAGCCAGGCGTGCGCCGTCGGCGACCGGCAGGAGCACCCGCACCGTGGGCCGTCCCGCGCGGTCGAGGTCGCGAAGCATCGACTTGACGGCGGCAAGCCCGTCGGTTCGCTGGGTGGTGCTCGTGATGGCGCCGGGGTACAGCTCGCGCACCCGCGCGGCAAAGCCCGCGGGATCGGGCACGGCGTCGATCTTGTTGAAGATTGCGAGAATGGGCCGGTCAGCGAGGTCGAGCTCGGCGAGCACCCGCTCCACGACATGCATCTGCCCTTCCCAGTCGTGGTGGCTGGCGTCGACGACATGGAGAAGCATGTCGGCCTCGCGAACCTCTTCGAGCGTGGCCCGGAAGCTCGCCACCAGATGGTGGGGCAGCTTCCGAATGAAACCCACGGTATCGGTGACGCGGGCACGCTGTCCCTCACCCAGGTCGACCTCGCGAGTGAGCGTGTCGAGCGTGGCGAAGAGCCGGTCCTCGACGACGATCTCATGCTGGCCGGAGAGACCCCGAAGGATGCTGGACTTGCCAGCGTTCGTGTACCCGACGAGCGCCACGCTCAACATCGGGTCGCGGCCGGCCCGCAGGTTTTCCCGGTGCCGCTCCACGCCTTCGAGCTTGCCCTTGAGGGCCTGAATCCGCTTGCGAATGATCCGGCGGTCGGTCTCGAGCTGGGTCTCGCCCGGGCCGCGGAGGCCGATGCCGCCGCGAATGCGCGAGAGGTGGGTCCACATCCGGGTGAGCCGGGGAAGCAGATACTCGAGTTGGGCCAGCTCGACTTGCAGCTTGGCCTCGTGACTGCGGGCCCTGGTGGAGAAAATGTCGAGGATGACCTCGGCGCGGTCCATCACGCGAACCTTGAGCTCGCGCTCCAGGTTGGCGCCCTGCACCGGTGTCAGCTCCTCGTCGAAGATGACGAGAGTTGCGCCGGCTTCGGCTACGGCGGCGGCCACTTCTTCGACCTTGCCCTCGCCGATCAGCGTGGCGGGGTTGGGAGTGGCGATGTGCTGGGAGACCCGTCCGACGACTTCCGCCCCCGCCGTATCGACCAGGCGAGTCAGCTCTTCCAGATGCTCCACCATGTGCCGTCCATCGAGCGACCCCTTGCGGGGAGCGGCCACCAGGATGGCACGCTCGATCGGGTCACGGACCTGAATCGGTGTCTTAGTCGAAATGCCACTCCTCCTTTGCCACTCGGGAATCGCCAGCCGTCTTCTGCTGAATATAACCAACGGGACTCACCCCGAGTCCGGCCCCGCCGGCTCCTTGCCTTCATTCCCACCTTCCGCCTCCCGCTTCCGCTGTTCCCACCAGGCCAGGCGCTCGGCCACCCGCCGTTCGTAGCCGAACGGTCCGGGCCGATAGAGCTCGGTGCCACGCAGCTCGTCGGGTAGGTATTCCTGGGGGAGGTACGCGTCGGGCGAGGCGTGGGCATACTGATAGCCTTTGCCGTACCCGAGCCCCTTCATGAGGCCGGTGGGGGCGTTTCTGATGTGGAGGGGCACAGGGGCCGCCGGGGTGTTGCGGGCGGCGTCGAGCGCCGCCCCGAGTGCGACCTTTGCGCTGTTCGACTTGGGAGCCGTGGCGAGGTAGATCGTCATCTCGGCGAGCGGCAGATACCCCTCGGGCGGACCGAGCATGTGGAACGCGTCGCGGGCGGCGACCGCCAGGGTCAGCGCGTTCGGGTCGGCCAGGCCGATGTCCTCGGCAGCCATGGCGATCGCCCGCCGAAAGAGGGTCATGGGATCCTCGCCGCCGTCGAGCATCCTCGCCATCCAGTAGAGCGCCCCCTGCGGATCGCTGCCGCGAAGCGACTTGTGATAGGCCGACAGGAGATTGTAGTGCTCCTCGCCCGACTTGTCGTAGCGGGCGAACCGCTTCTGCATCGCCTCGCGCGCCACGTCGGTGGTGATCCGGCCGCCCGACCCCACGTGCGCGGCGGCGGCCTCCAGCACCGTGAGCGCTCTCCGCGCGTCGCCGTCGGCTTCGGCGGCGATCGACTCGATGGCGTCGTCATCCACGTCGAGATGCATGTCACCGAGACCCCGCTCGCGGTCCTCGAGGGCGCGCCGGATCAGCGTCTCCAGATGCGCTGCGGCAAGCGGCTCGAGCACGAAGACGCGGGTGCGTGAGAGAAGCGCGCCGTTGATCTCGAAGCTCGGGTTCTCGGTGGTCGCGCCGATCAGCGTTATGGTGCCGTCTTCCGACGGGGGCAACAGGCTGTCCTGCTGCGCCTTGTTGAGCCGGTGGATCTCGTCGACGAAGAGGATCGTTCCCGATCCGCCGGAATCGAGTCTCGCGCGCGCGCCGGCGACGATCTCCCGGATTCTCGGAACGCCCTCCGAGACGGCGCTGAACGGCACGAACGCGCGCGCAGTGGTAGTCGCCACGAGCCGCGCCAAGGTCGTCTTTCCAGTCCCCGGCGGTCCCCAGAAAATCATCGACCCTGGAACGCCGCGCTCGATGGCCTCCCGAAGCGGCTTTCCGGGAGACAACACGTGCTCCTGTCCCACGAATTCATCGAGCCCGCGGGGGCGCATGCGTGCCGCCAGCGGCTGTGCCGACGGGTCGGCGAAGAGCGATTCGCCGTCGCGTACGGGAGGGCGAGGTCGCGGCATCAGCCCATCCATCCGTCGAGCAGGCGCTCGACCAGGAAAAAGCTCAACGCCCCGCCGAAGAAGGCGACGGCGGTGGTCCATCCTCGGCGCGCCTGGAAGTGGGGGACGAGATTCGACGCGGCGACGTAGAGCGTGACGCCGGCGGAGATCGCAAGGCCGTGGCGCGCGAGCGGAGCGATTCGTTCGGTGAGCATGACGCCGAGCACGGTCGCCAGGCCGAGTGCGGCGGCACCCGCGAGCGCCCGGGACCTGGTCTGCCCGCCGGCCACCATCACGCTGGCGATGGTGACGCCCTCCGGGAGCTTGTGCAGAAGCACGGCGAGGAAGAGGAGAACCCCCAACCGCCCCGACACCAGGAAGCCGCTCGCGATGGCGACGCCGTCGAAGAAGGTGTGCAGCGTGAGCCCGAGCAGGGCGGACACGCCGGCCGCGGCGGTGACCCTGTGGGTTTCCTCGCCGAAATGGAAGTGTGGGGTGAACACATGCTGCGCGAGATGCACGGCCAGATAACCGAAGAGAACGTAGAGCGCCGCTGGCGGGCCGGCGCCGAGCACCTCGGGCAGCATGCCCAGCACCACGACGGCGAGCATGAATCCGGCGCCGAAGGCGAGCCCGGCGTCGATCGCCTCGAGGCTCCGGCGCTCATGTCGCACTACGGCGAGCGCACCGACGACGTTGCCGAGCGCGGCGGCGACGGCGAAGGCGACGGGGCTCACAACCTACCGCGGGCAAGAGCGATCAGCGCATCCCGCGTATTCCGGGAGGGGTCGTCGAGCACGCGCTCGAGCAGCTCGGCAAGCAGTTCACCGATGCGCGGCCCGCTGGCGCCGAGCGCCTGCAGATCGCCGCCGTTGACCGCCAGGTGGCCACGGGAGAGTGGGTCGCCCCGCTCGACGATACGCCGCGCGGCATCGGCCCAGGGCGCCGGCGAGGCGTGCCGCAGTGCCCAGAACGCGGTCAGATCGCCGGCCGCCTTGCCCGTCACCGAGAGCCACCGGCGCACCGCTGCATCGTCGAGGCCGGCCGGCGATTCGGGCCCGGCCGCAATGGCGGCGGCCCGCTCGATCTGCGCGCCCGACGCCTTGAGCCGGCGAAGCATCGCGGCAGGGTCGTGGGCAAGGAGGGCAGTGAGCAGGATCGGGTCGCGCTCCTCGGGGCCGATCGCCCCGGCCCTGGCCAGCAACTCCGCACCCACCTCCTCGAGCTCGGGAAGGAGTCGCGCGGCGGCGCCGCTCTCCCTCCAGAGGCGCACGAGCGTGGCGACCGATCGGGCCGTGGCCAGACCCTTGAACCATTCGTCCCGCACCCGTTCCGCCGACAGTCTCGAGAGCCCGTCCGCACCCGCAAGCGCGGCCGCCCAGGTGGCGGGCTCGACGGTGAACTCGAACCTCGCCGCGAACCGGATCGCCCGCAGGATGCGTAGATAGTCTTCGCGAAACCGCTGCGCCGGGTCGCCGACGGCGCGGATCACGCCGCGCCGGATGTCGGGCTCGCCGCTGTAGGGATCGCGCCACTGGTGACGGATCGGATGGTACGCGAGCGCGTTGACCGTGAAGTCCCGACGGGCGAGATCGTCGTCGAGTGAGACGCCGTAGCTCACGACGGCGTGTCTGCCGTCGGTGGTGACGTCGCGCCGGAAGGTGGTCACCTCGTGCAGCACGCGGCGCTTATCGAGGACGCCGACCGTTCCGTACTTTTCGCCCACCGGCGCCGTGTGCTTGAAGAGCGACTGCACTTGTGCAGGCGTCGCCGCGGTGGCCAGGTCGTAGTCGGCGTGCGGGTGCTTCATGAGCGCGTCGCGGATCGCGCCTCCCACGCACCACGTCTCGTATCCTGCCTCCTCCAGGGTGCGCGCGATCTCGAGGACGTCCTCGGGTATGGCAAGAGTACCGGTAAGGCTCATGGAGCGCCGTATGGCACGCCGGCCGACAAGGCAATGGCCAGCTCCATGCGGGCCTGAGATGGCGTGCGCGGGCCCGCGGGCAAGACCCCCATCGCCACGAGCCGTGCCCCGCCGCCTTCGAACGCGTAGGCCGGCGTCACCTCGCCGAAAGGGCACCGGCTGGCGAGCACCACCGCCTTACCTTCGGCCAGCCAGCGTCCGATGGCCGGAACGGCGCCCGGCGGAATGTTGCCGCTCCCGAACGCCACTACGACGGCGCCGTCGTGCGCCGGCCGCGCGAGGTCGAGCAGCGCGCCGTCGTCTCCCACCACCATCGAGATCTGGGCGACCCGTGCCGAGAATCCGGCTGGGATCACCGGTGGGGACCGAGGCGGCGCAGGCACGTGATATTCGACCTGGCCTGAGCCCACGCGCCCTATCGGCCGGCTGTGCGGCGCGGCGAATGCGTCTACGTCGGTCGCCTGCATCTTGACGGCCTCCGTTCCCGACAGTACCCGGCCGTTGAATACGACCATCACGCCGTGTCCGGCACTCGTCTCGCTTGCGGCCACGGTGGCGGCGTCGATGAGATTTCGGGGCCCGTCCCATTCGACATCGCTCGATGTACGCATGGCGCCCGTGATTGCCACCGGCATGGCGGGATCGAGCGTCCGGCCGAGGAGATACGCAGTCTCCTCCATGGTGTCGGTGCCGTGGGTGATCACGATCCCACGCACCTCGCCCGACGAGGCGACCTCGCGCACCCGCTCCCGCAGAGCCCAGAGGCGGTCGGGACCGAGGTGGCAGGCGGGCAGCCGGGCCCAGTTTTCGATTCTAAACGGCGCGACGCGATCGAGCCCAGGCGCGAAGCTCACCAGGTCCTCGCCGTCGTGCGCGGGCACGTTGCCGCCGGCCGCCGCGTCGCGCTGCATCGAGATGGTGCCGCCGGTGAAGAGGATGTGGATCCCTTTTCTCTCTTCCCCTTTCCCGGTTTTATCCACAGAGTACGCTTCCGCCGTTCACGTTCAGCACCTCGCCGGTAATGTGCCGCGCGAGATCGCTGCAGAGAAAGACGATGGGTCCCGCGATGTCCTCCGGCAGGGGGATCCTGCCGACCGGGATCGTCCGGCGGACCCGCTCGCGGCCCTCGCCGGCAAAGGCGGCCTCGCACATCTCCGTGTCGACCCACCCGGGCGCCACGCAGTTGACGAGAATGTCCGGAGCGCATTCGATCGCGAGCGACTTGGTGAGAGCGATGACCGCGCCTTTGGTCGCGGCGTAGTCGGCATGAAACGCCTCGCCCCGCTGTCCCGCGGTACTCGACACGAGTACCACTCGGCCGCCCGGCCCCATCAGACCGAGCGCCGCGCGGGTACTGTGAAACACCGCATCGAGGTTGGCCGAGACGGTAGCGCGCCAGCGCGCGGGTGAGAGGGCACCGAGGGGAACGTCTTCGGATGGCCAGATGCCGGCGTTGGCCACGAAGATGTCGAGGCGCCCGAACGCATCGGCGACCGCAGTCGCCATGCGATCGCACGTGGCAACGTCGGCAAGATCTCCGGCGAAAGTCAGCGCGCGGCGACCCAGCGCCCCGATCTCCGCGGCGGCCGACTCGGCCTCCGCGCTCCGGCTCCGGTACGTCAGCACAACGTCGGCGCCGGCCTGCGCGAGCTGCACCGCGACGGCCCGGCCGATGCCCCGGCTTCCGCCGGTGACGAGTGCGGTCTTTCCAGCGAGCGAGATCATGGGGGGGACGGCAGCGATTCTTCGACCAGCTCGACGATGGCGTGCTCGAGCGCGAGGTGCAACACCTGAGTCCTGCCCGTGACTTCAGAGGGAACAACCACCGCCTCGTCGACCAGTCCGCCCAGCTCGCCGCCGCCCGCGCCCACGAAGGCCACCGTCGACACCCCCAGCCCGCGTGCAGCGCGGGCGGCGGCGAGCATGTTGGGGCTCCGGCCGCTGGTGCTGTGCAGGACGAGAAGGTCGCCGGGTCGGCAGAGCGCCTCGACCTGCCGGGCAAAGACCTGCTCGAAACCAAGATCGTTCGCGGCGGCTGTGAGGATCGACGTGTCGGTGGTGAGGGCGACGGCGGCCAGCGGTCGGCGCGCGTGGGCGTAGCGGACCACGTATTCCGCCGCGATGTGCTGCGCGTCGGCGGCGCTGCCGCCGTTGCCGCAGAAGAAAATGGTCCCGCCGCCTCGCAGCACGTCTACGTAGCGGCCCGCAAGCGCCGCCACACGCCCGGCGAGCGGCTTGCAGGCCGCCGCCAGGCGGCCGAGCTCATCGAGCTCGCCTTCGACGCGCTCGCGGCTCACTCCCCACCCTCGAAGAGCTCCCGGAGCCGCTGGATCAGCGACTGCTTGATGTGGAGCGGAGGCACCGCCTCGAGCGGCCGGTCGGCGAGTATGGCGCCGGGGTTTCCTACGGTGAGCAGGTGGGCCTGGATGGCTCCGTCCTGGGCCGCGAGGAACTTGAATCCCGCGCCGACGGTGCGCGCGTCGCCGTGATTGTCGCCCGCGATGATGTCGCCCAGGCCATGCTCCAGCAGCTCACGCACCCGGGTGCCACGCGCGGAAGATCGAAAGAGGGTGGTGGCGTCGAGCTGCATGCGCGCGCCCAGCTCGCGCCAGCGCTCGACCGCCTGAGGCGAGCAGCAACTGTACCGCTCCGGGTGGGCCACGACCGGCGACAAGCCCGAGTCGCGGATGCGCGTGAGCGCATTGGTGACGGCGCCGAGCGCGACGAGCCGTGGGAACTCGATCAGGATGTACCGGGTGCCGCCCAGAGTCATCCTCCGGATGTCCGGGGCATCGGGCGGCAGCGGCCGATCGAGCATGACCTCCGCTCCCCGGTGGAGCTTGGGCACGTCGGGCGCGACACTGGAGAGCTCCTGGAACGCCTGGTCGTGGCGGGCGGGGGGGCCGGCCGCCACCTGGGTCGCACGCATGTGGGGAGTCAGGCAGACGTCGGTCACACCGACGCGCGCCATCTCGCGCAGCACGCCGACCGACTGGCTGGCCGATCGCGAGCCGTCGTCGACACCGGGGAGCAGATGAGAGTGAAGGTCGATCACGCCCGCGGCCGACCCGAGCCGAGCGCCGAGGTGGCGAACTCGGCCAGACGCCCCGGCGCGACCTGAGCCTGGGCGAGGAGGGCGAGGGTGATGAGCGCGTCGGCGGCGAGCAGATCGAGCGCCACCGATCGGTCTCCCGGATGGTCCACAACAATGTCGAGCGCGCGCCGGCCGGCCTCGGCGAGCGCTTCGGGCGCGGGCATGCCGCCATCGGCAGACAGCGCGTGTTCGCGAACGCGGGCGCGGAGCGCGGGCGGGGCCTGACTCGTGTGCCGGTCGAGCCAGTCCGCCAACATCATCATCCGCCGTTACCGAGCCAGGCCGAGACGAGGCTCGGCGTGGCGGCACGGGCTGCGGAAAGCCGCGCGGGATCGCCCGCGCCGGCCGAAGCGAAATGCGGCCTGCCCCCGCCCTTCCCGCCACTGAGGGCTGCGATGCGGTTGACCAGATCGCCGGCCTTCCGTCCGGCACTGACCAGGTCGTCGGTGAGCACGACGTGGATGGCGCCGCGGCCTCCGGTGCTGAACAGCACCAGCACGGCGCCGCGCTTGCCCTCACGGAATCGATCGGACATCCGGCCCACTTCGTCCCGGTCGTCGGTGATGGTATCGGCGATGGTCACCTTGACTCCATTCACCTCCGCCTCGCTTCCTCCGACGGTGCCGCCCCCGCCGGATTTGAGCGCTTCGGCGAGCCGGGTCTCCAGACGCTGCCGCTCCTCGACCAACTGTTCGACCCGCCGCACCACGTGTTCGGGCTGCGACCTCAGCGCATCGGCCACCTGGGCCAGCCGCTGCTCGAGGGCTCGCACAGCACCAAGAGCGCCGGCGCCGGTGACGGCCTCGATGCGCCGCACGCCCGCGGCGACACCGGTTTGGCCCGAAAACCGGAAGCTCCCGATCTGGCCGCTACTCCGTACGTGGGTGCCGCCACACAGCTCGATAGAGGGCCCCATCTGCACCACGCGAACCACGTCGCCGTACTTCTCCGAGAAGAACGCCATAGCGCCCAGCGCGAGCGCGTCGGGGTAGGCCATTTCTCGTGTGATGACCGCCGGGTTGTCGAGCACGAGGTCGTTCACCTCACGCTCGATCCGGTGCAACGTTTCTCCGTCGATCGGTCCGTGGTGCGAGAAGTCAAATCGAAGACGGTCGGGCTGGACCAGGCTTCCCTGCTGCCGAACGTGCGGCCCGAGGTGCTTG
Source organism: Gemmatimonadales bacterium (assembly GCA_038240975.1). Lineage (GTDB taxonomy): Bacteria > Gemmatimonadota > Gemmatimonadetes > Gemmatimonadales > GWC2-71-9 > CAVVWJ01. Next base: position 1,675 of record JBBRGF010000076.1, on the reverse strand, counting down.
CGCAGCGCGTAGTGCACGAGGTGGGTGGCGCTGTGGTTGCGCTCGATGTCGTGGCGGCGCGGCGCGTCTACCGCCGCATGCAGTGTCTCTGGATCGAACGCGTCCTCGAAGCCTCCGCCCACCACGGTGCCCTTCGGATCCTTGCGCACCGAGTCGACCGCCAGAGACCATCCCTGTCCGGTCAGGCCCCCCACGTCGCTCACCTGGCCGCCCGACTCGGCGTAGAACGGATTTTCCCGCAGGACGAGCTCGACGCGCGGGCCGTCCTGACGAAACGCGAGCACGTCGGTATCGGTCTCGGTGCGCCGGTAGCCGACGAACTTCTGCTTGCCGCGCTTGACCGTGCGCCACTTGCCGGGCTTTGAGACAATCACCGTCGGAGCGAATCCCGTCGCAGTCAGTTCCGCAGTACCAGGCGTCACACGCGCATCCCGCGACCGCTTGCGTTGCTTGCCGAGCTCGCGCTCGAACCCCTCGAGGTCGACCTCGACCCCGCGCTCGCCGGCGATGATCTGGGTCAGGTCGATGGGAAAGCCGAAGGTGTCGTAGAGCTTGAACGCCTCATCGCCGGCGATGGTCGTGGCGCCCGAGGCGAAAACCTCCTCGAGTCGCCCGAGCCCGCCGTCGATCGTCTCGAGGAAGCGGCGCTCCTCGGTCTCGGTGACCTCATGGATGTACGCCGCTTTCGCGACCAGCTCGGGATAAACCCCGCCGAGCTGTTCGACGACGACCGAGGTGAGCATCGCGAGCGTCGGCTCGCGCCGGCCGAGCAGCCAGGCGTGGCGCACCGCGCGGCGGAGGATGCGGCGGAGCACGTAGCCGCGGCCCTCGTTGCTTGGATAGAGGTCGTCGGCGAGAAGAAAGCTGACGGCGCGCGCGTGATCGGCCAGGACCCGGTACGACCCGCGAGTCTCGCCCGAGCGATCGTACGGCGCCCCGACGAGCTGGCCCACCCGGTCGACCAGCGGGAGGAAAAGATCGGAGTGGAAGTTGTCGTCTTCGCCCTGCATGACCGCGGCGATGCGCTCGAGGCCGGCGCCGGTGTCGACCGACGGCTTGGGCAGGGGCGTCAGCGTCCCGTCGGCTGACCGGTCGAACTGCATGAAGACGAGGTTCCAGATTTCGAGGAAGCGGCCGTCTTCGGCCTGCCGCTCGAAGTCATCCGTGGAAATCTGGCCTGGAGCATTGCCGCCACCCGCTACGCGGGTACCCGGCCATTGGAGATCGACGAAGATCTCGCTGCATGGTCCGCATGGGCCGGTGTCGCCCATCTGCCAGAAATTGTCCTTGTCGCCGAGCCCGTAGATACGGTGATCGGGAAGGCCCGCCACCTCACGCCAGTGAGTCCGGGCCTCGTCGTCGGTATGGTGAACCGTCACGCGGAGCCGCTCGGCGGGAATGCCGAGCAACGAAGGACTGGTAACGAACTCCCAGGCAAAAGCGATCGCGTCGCGCTTGAAGTAGTCGCCGAAGGAGAAGTTGCCGAGCATCTCGAAGAAGGTGTGATGCCGCTTGGTGTGGCCCACTTGCTCGAGATCGTTGTGCTTGCCGCCGGCGCGCACCACCTTCTGGCAGGTGGTGGCACGGCTGTAATCGCGCTTCTCCTGGCCCAGAAAGGTGCGCTTGAACTGCACCATGCCCGCGTTGGTTAACAGGAGGGTCGGATCGTCGGCGG
>JBBRGF010000075.1:0-14396 GCA_038240975.1 Gemmatimonadales bacterium | reverse complement strand
CCTTCGATTCGCGGGAGGAGCGAGCGCGCAGATCGTCGTCGCCGCCGCGGTGAACGCCGGCGCCGTGCTCGTGCAGGCGACCGGCAGCGAGGCGCACCTGCGGCAGCTTGCCGACCATGCGGCCGGCATGGGCTTCGCCTTCAACGGGGCGGCACTCTGGCGCGGCAGTGAGTTCGTCACCACCCCCGACGAGGAGGTGCTCTACGAGCGGCTGGGACTGAGCTATATCCCCCCTGAGCTGCGCGAAGGGCTGGGCGAAATCTCGGCGGCCGCCAAGCAAGAGCTGCCTCGCCTCCTGGAGCGCGGCGACATGCAGGGGTTCCTGCACTGCCACACGACGTATTCCGACGGATCCAACTCGGTGATGGAGCTCGCGCAGGCCTGCCTGGCCGCGGGATATCGATATGTCGGCATCACCGACCACAGCCAGGCCGCCGCGTATGCCGGCGGTCTCAAGGCCGACGATCTCGCCCGCCAGGCCGATGAAATCGACCAGGCCAACGCGCTGCTCCAGGGCATCCGGATCCTGAAGGGCGTGGAGGCCGACATCCTCCAGGACGGCCGCATCGACTTCGACGAAGCGGTGCTCGCGCGGCTGGACTTCGTTATCGCCTCGGTCCACAGCCGGTTCAACATGTCGGAGCAAGAGATGACCGCCCGGATGCTTACGGCGATGGACAATCCCCACCTCACCATCGTCGGCCACCCCACGGGAAGGCTGCTGCTCTCGCGCGACCCGTACGGCCTCGATATGGACGCTGTGATCGAGAAGGCCGCGGCCACAGGTGTGGCGCTGGAGGTCAACGCCGATCCACGTCGTCTCGATCTCGACTGGCGCGTCCTTCGCCGCACCCGCGAGCGGGGCGTCGCGGTCTCGATCGGCGCCGACGCACACAGCGCGGCCGGACTAGCCAACGTCGAGTTTGGCGTCGGCATGGCCAGAAAGGGATGGCTCGGCGCGAACGACGTGGTCAACGCTCAGCCGCTCGAGGCGTTCCTCGCACGGGTGGCGCGGAGACGCGCGGGTTGAGGCGGGAAGCCAAGGCGCAGCTCGCACGGAGGGCAAAGTTGATTTTTCGGCGGCTTTCGCGAGCCTATCCCGACGCGAGATGCGCCCTCGACTACCGCAGCGCCTTCGAGCTGCTCTGCGCCACCATCCTCTCCGCTCAGTGCACCGATGTCCGGGTGAATCTCGTGACCCCCCGGCTCTTCGCCCGGTATCCCACGCCCGAGGCGCTCGCGGCCGCTTCGCCGGCAGAGGTGCAGGAGATCATCAGGTCGGCGGGGTTCTTTCGGAATAAGACCAAGAGTCTGATCGGCATGGCCCAGGCGCTGGTGGCCAGCCATAGCGGCGACGTGCCGCGGTCGATGGAGCAACTGCGCCCGCTCCCGGGCGTCGGCCGGAAAACGGCGAACGTCATCCTCGGCAACGCCTACGGGATCAACGAAGGCGTCACCGTCGACACCCATGTCACGCGGGTGAGCCGGCGGCTCGGGCTCACCCGGCAGGACGACCCAATAAAGATCGAGCTGGATCTCATGCCGCTCTTTCCCCGTAAAGACTGGGCGATGCTGTCGCACCTCTTCATTTTCCACGGCCGCCAGATCTGCATCGCCAGGCGGCCGAAGTGCGAGGAGTGCGTGCTGAACGACATCTGCCCTTCGGCACGGCTCTTCTCCTGACCCACGATCGAGGAACCTCCATGCGCGCGGTACCTGGCTCGCTCCTTTTCCTCCTGCTGGTCGCTCCGATCCCCGCACCCGCCCAGCAGGCGGCCGCGTCTCCGGCGACGCGCCTGGCCAGGGCCGTCGACGCGAACGTGTTGCGCGCCCATCTCGGCTTTCTTGCCGACGACGCCCTGGAGGGTCGGGCGGCTGGAACGCGGGGAGGGGAGCTCGCGGCCAAGTACATCGCCTCGCAGTTCGAGCGCCTCGGTCTCGAGCCCGCAGGTGACAGCGGAACGTATTTCCAGCGAGTGCCGATCATCGCGCTGACTCCGCAGCCCTCTCTGGCCGTGCTCGGAACGCCGGCCGCGCCGCTGACTTGGAAGAAAGACTACGTGATGTGGTCCATGCGGAACGATTCCACGGTGCACGAGAATGCGGACGCGGTGTTCGTGGGCTACGGGATCGTGGCGCCCGAATGGGGGTGGAACGACTATGCGGACGCCGACGTGAAAGGGAAGATCGTCGTCACGCTGGCCAATGATCCCGGCCTCAGGGATTCCACGATCTTCCGCGGCAAGATTCTGACGTATTACGGCCGGTGGACCTACAAGATCGAGGAGGCCCGACGTCATGGCGCGGCGGGGATCCTCATGATTCACACGACCGAGAGCGCCACCTACCCCTGGACCACCGTCCTGTCGGGCTGGACCGGCCCTCAGGTCCGCCTGGAGACGACGCCCAGCTCGCTGATCGTCGCCGGCTGGCTGCAGCACGATGCGGCGGCCGCGATCTTCAAGACCGCGGGAAAGGATCTGTCGGCGCTGAGCGATGCCGCCCTCAAGCATGGATTCAAGTCTGTGCCGCTCGGCCTCGAGCTCGACGTATCGGTGCGGAGCGCGGTTCGCCACTCGTCCACCGAGAACGTGATCGGACGGCTCCCTGGCCGGGGGCCACTCGCGCGCGAGGCGGTGCTGATCAGCGGACACTACGATCACTTCGGCATCGGCGCTGCCGTAAACGGCGACTCGATCTACAACGGCGCCGAAGACAACGCTTCGGGCACGGCGGCTGTGCTCGCGGCCGCGGAGGCCTTCGCCCGGACCGGGGTACGGCCGGCACGCTCGGTAGTATTCATCGGGTTCGCGGCCGAAGAGTCGGGGCTGCTCGGGTCTCAGGCGCTGGCGACCAATCCACCGTTTCCGCTCAAGGACATGGCCGCGGTTCTCAACCTCGACATCATGAATCTGTACGGTAAGACCCGCGACTTCTCGGCGCTCGGCCTCGACCAGTCGTCGCTCGGCACGTCCGTCCGGCAGGCCGCGGCGGCGGAAGGACTCAAGATTTCGTCGAACGAGGAAGCGCTCATCCAGGGACAATATTTCCGGTCCGATCACTTCTCGCTCGCGAAGGCAGGCGTGCCTGGCACGACCCTGGAGAGCGGATCGGACTATGCTGGCAAACCGGCGGGGTGGGGTAAGGAGCAGAACAAGGAGTACGTGGCGAAGCGGTATCACCAGCCACAGGACAATATGCAGCCGTGGTTCGATTACGCCGGTGCGGTTCAACAGCTTCGCGTCACTGTCAGAACAGCCCTGATCGTGGGGAACGATGCGGGCCAGCCAGTGTGGAATTCCACTTCTGAGTTCCGAGAGGCCGGGGAGGCGCGCCGGAAATAGCGGCGACGCCAGGCCTTATGACCGCCTTTACCGGTTATCGTCACCTGAGTATCTTTGCCGCCGCTTGCGCCGTGGCTCCCCCGCCCCAGGAGCGATTCTGGACCTGCCGACCCAGCACCGGATCCCGCTCACCTGGCTGCTCGAGAACGCCGGGCCGTCGATCCGATATCGCGCGCTAACCGAGCTTGCTCCAATGGGATACTCTCCGCCTGAAATGATCGAGGCATCGCATCAGGCCATCCCCGAATCGAAGGCCGCGCTCAGCGTCGTAAAGAAGCAAAAGGACAATGGCGTGTGGGGCGGCAACATGCTGGGGCTCGCGCCCTCCACCGCGCTCGGCATCAAGGACGTCGGGACCATACCGCAGTACCGCCGCCTGCTTCAGCTGGAGTGGCCACGCGGAGGGCGTCCATTCAAGCTGGCCGACCGCATGCTGTTCCGGCTGCTCTCGCGTGACGACGATCCTGCTCTGCTCTTCGAATTTCAGAAGATGGTCAAGTCGGACGTCGACGCCGAAGCGTGGGCCCGGGGCATCATGCGCGAGGCGGCATCGGCTGCCCTCGCGGAGGCGGGTTATGCGGAAGACCCGCGCCTGCGGGGCGCCGGTCACAAGATCGCCAACGCCATCTCGCAGTTTCTCCGCAGCCCACTGGCCGAAAAGCCGTTCCTCAAGACCGGCAAGTCGGTGGTGCTCCACCCGGACGCTCATCCGCCAAGCTGGTATTCGGTGGGCATGCTCGCCTTCATGCCCAATCTTCAGCGCGAACGGGCCGGGTTCACCGAGCGGCTCGGCCATTATCTCGCACAGCCGGCGCCCAAAAAGCCATTTGTGATCCAGGTGGGCAAGCGGACGGTCAGGCCGCAGCATTTGCTTCTCGGTGACCCGATCGAGGCTGATTCGAAGGGACTGCCGAGCGATATCCCCCTGGCACTGCACTACATCGAGCTTCTGGTGCGGGTGGGGGCGTTGCCTTGGGCACCTCTCGCGACCAAGGTGTTAAGCCGGTTGCTCAAGGACTGCGATGACAACGGTATCTGGCACCCGAAAAACCTTCGGTCGCAACCGAAGGCGGTAAACAAGATCACGTATCACTACTACCCGCTCCTGCTCGATGCGAAGACCACCGAGGGGAGGGAGGTCGACATCACGTTCCGGCTCGCCCTGATCGCCAAGTTGCTCGGTTGGTCGTTGGAGCACGTGTGAGCCGATAGGCCCCTTGTTGTGATAGCAGTAGCCCTACATACTACTACGCATGCCACGCCTGAATCTCACGGAATTCGGCTTCACGCCTACTGAGACCCTTGTCTACGAGGTCCTCCTTACCGTCGGGCCGGGAACGGGGTACGCGATCGCACGCTCTGCCGGTCTGGCCAGGGCGAATGCGTACAGCGCGCTGGAGGGATTGGTGACGAAGGGTGCGGCAAGAGTGGACGCTGGGCGCCCCAAGCGCTATCGCCCCGAGGCACCTGCTGCTCTGATCGCCCGGATATCAACCGATCACGGGCTCGCTCTCGAGCGGCTGAGCAGCGATCTCGACGCGGTGAGCGTCCCCGGCACGCCTACCGTGGTCGAAGTGGCGTCGGGACGGGCCGTCCTTCAGCTCATCACTCACGACGTCGCGCGAGCCAGTGTGTCGGTAGCGCTCCTCGCACCTCCGGATGCTTTCCCACTGCTCGCACCTGCCCTTCGGCGCCCCTTTTCGTCGGGGCTTCCCCTCAAGCTCTCGTCTACGGCGCCGGTCGACCTCGGATTCTCCGAGGTGCACGTTCTCGCCGACACCGACGGGTGGCCTGGAATGCCCATCATAGCGGTGGTGGACGACCGCAGCGCCGTACTGGCTTTCCGCACCGGCTCGGAAGTACGCGGGCATTGGAGCACCGCTCCGGCATTCGTGGCTGGGGCGCGCCTGGCCCTCGACCATCTCGGCGAACGAGCATGAGCGATCCGGCGGACGAAGCCTTCCTCGCACTACAGCGCGACTACCTCGACGAGCTCCCCGCTCGCATGGAGGAGCTGCGTGCCGGCCTCGCCGGATTTCGCGCCGGACAGTCGGAATCAGCCGCGTCGCTGAGGGTGAGCCTGCACCAGCTGTCGGGCTCGGGAGGATCATACGGGTTTCCCGAGATAAGCGAGGTGGCTCGCGAAATGGAGATGTGGATCGCCGAGGGTTCGCCCGTTGCCGACGCCGGGCACCTGCAGGAGGGCATCGAGCGTCTCGCGAAGATCCTGCACCGCGCGCGGATCAACGTGGCTTCCGCGACCGAGTCGCGCCTCCCTCGATCGCAATGTGTGATCGTGCTTCCACCGGGCAGAGAGCGCGATCAGCTCGTCGAGACGTTGAAGGTGACGGGTTACGAGGTGCGCCTGGGCGACCGCCGGGATGATCCGCACGCCGCCCGGTCTGCCGAGCGTCCCGACCTGGTCGTCATTGGTACTGCCGCGGGTCAGGGAGATCCGTCGGCCATTGCCTCGGCGTGGACCGGTCGCCGAGACGCCAGGCCGCGTGCCGTCGTGCTCATCGAGACGCTGCGCGCGGTCGACCGGCTACGCGCCATCGCGGCGGGTGTGGACGCGGTTTTCCCGATCGAGCGAATGGTCGAAGAGGTACCGCGCTACGCGCGTACACTTTCGCGCATGGGTGCGCCACCGTCGACGGTGCTCCTGGCCGAGCACGACACGGACCGCGCCGCCACCGTCTCGAGGTGGCTGGAGGAGTGCAACATCCGGGTGGTTCATTGCGTTCTCGCGCAGGCTGTGCGTGAGCTGCTCGACCGCGAGGTCCCGGACGTGCTCATCCTCGCCGCCTCGCTTCCAGACGCCGCGGGCGAGGCCGTCACGCGGATGGTCCGTCAAGACCAGCGCTTTCGCCTGCTTCCGATTCTGCTACTCGGGCCCGGCACCACTGCCGATCACATTGCGGGGCTGCGAGCCGGCGCCGACGACTTCCTTCCCTACCCTGCCGACTCGGCGGTTCTCACCCAGACGGTGATCACCCGAGCGGAGCGGGGCCGCCGGCTTCGCGAGCTGTTGCACCGCGATGAATTGACCGGAATTCTCAATCCGACCACCCTGATGGCGGAGCTCGCCAATGCCGTCGACCACGCGAAACGTCACGGCGGGCCCCTGGCGCTCATCGTATTCGATCTCGAGCGCTTTCATGAAGTCAATGATCGGTATGGCACCCTCGTCGGCGATCAGGTGCTGCTGCACGTGGCCAACATCTTCCGGTCGAACGTGCGCGCGAGCGACGTGATCGGCCGGTTCGGTGGAGAGGAGTTCGGCATGATCCTGCGGGGCGGCGGCTCCGAGGGAGCCGCTGTACTCGCGAACAAGCTCCGCACCGTCGTGAGCGAGCACCCGGCCGTCACACACGATAGCCAGGAGATCCCGCTTCGGGTGCAGGTCGGCTGGGCAGGATACCCTGCCGACGGCGCTACCGGTGGCGACCTTGCCCACGCAGCGGCGAGGATGATACGAGAAGCGGTAAACGTTAAACGGTGAACGGCACCTGTTCACCGTTCACCGTTCACCGTTCACCGTTGTCTAGTGTCTGAATCCTGCTGACAACGGCATCACATCGCGCGGGTTCTTTTCGTCACCGAAGAGCAGGCGGCCCTCACGGTACGTTGCTCCACGGAGCGTGAGCGCAAGGACTTCTCCCAGCTCCTGCACCAGGAAGACTTCGATTTTGTCGCGGACCTCCTTCGGGAGATCCTCGAGATCGGGCTCGTTCTCCTTGGGCAGGATGATCTTGCTGATGCCGGCCCGGACCGCGCCCAGCACCTTTTCCTTGACGCCGCCGATCGGCAGCACACGCCCTCGAAGCGTCACTTCGCCCGTCATCGCGATGTCGTGCCGGACGCCGCGGCCCGAGAGCGCCGAGACGACGGCCGACGCCATGGTGACACCGGCCGAAGGACCATCCTTGGGAATGGCGCCCGCCGGAACGTGAATGTGGATGTCACGATCGAACATGTCATCGGGAATCTGCAGTGCGGCCGCGTGTGACCGTGCGTAGGTCCATGCCGCGCGCGCCGATTCCTTCATCACGTCTCCGAGCTGGCCGGTGAGCACCAGCTCGCCTTTGCCTCGCATCGTGGACGCTTCGACGAACATGATGTCGCCGCCTACCGGCGTATAGAACATGCCGGTGGCGACCCCGATGTCGTCCTGCCTGGCCATCTTTTCCGGATGAACCTTGGGCCGGCCGAGCAAGTCGTCGACCATGGCGCGATCGACGCTGAGGCGCTGCACCTCGCCAGCGGCAATCTTGCGGGCGACCTTGCGGGCCAGCCGTCCGATCTCCCGCTCGAGCTGGCGCACTCCCGACTCGCGAGTGTAGCTCGTGATGACTTCCGCCAGTGCCTCGTCGGTGATGGTGAGCAGGTCCATGTCCACGCCGTTCTCGGTGAACTGGCGCGGAATGAGATACTTCCGTGCGATCTCATGCTTCTCGCGCTCGGTGTATCCCGCGAAATCGACCACTTCCATACGGTCGAGCAGCGGCCCCGGGATATTCTGGATGAAATTGGCCGTCGCGATGAAGAGTACTTCGCTCAGGTCGAACGGCACACCCATGTAATGGTCGACGAACGTATCGTTCTGGGCGGGGTCGAGCACCTCGAGCAGCGCACTGGCCGGATCGCCCTGGAACGAGACGCCGAGTTTGTCCACTTCGTCGAGGAGGAAGACAGGATTCTTGGTTCCCGCCTGCTTCATCCCGTGGATGATGCGGCCAGGCATGGCGCCCACGTAGGTACGGCGGTGGCCGCGGATGTCGGCCTCGTCACGCGCCCCACCCAGCGAGATACGAACGTACTTTCTGCCCATGGCACGGGCGATCGACTTGGCCACCGACGTCTTGCCGACACCAGGAGGGCCCACGAAGAGCAGGATCGGCCCCCGCGCGGTCCGGTCGTCCTCGTTGCCGGGCACCGGTACGTTGGGCGCCGGGACCGTCGCGGTAGCCTGGGGAGCCTCGGTTGATTCTCCCGGAGCCGCGTCGGACTCGGTGGACTTGTCCTTGGACTCCTCCGCCTCCTTGGCGAGCGCCTCCTGGGCCTGCTGCAGCCGAAGCTGCCGCACCGCCAGGAATTCAAGCACCCGGTCTTTCACGTCGCCGAGAGCGTAGTGATCTTCGTCGAGGATGCGCTGCGCCTCGGGCAGCTCGAGATGCTCCTTGCTCCGTTCATTCCACGGAAGCTCCAGGATATTCTCGAGGAAGGTCCGGATGACCTGGGACTCCATCGACTCGCGTCCGATTCGGCTGAGCCGGCTCATTTCGCGGTCGACTTCCTTGCGCGCCTCGGGCGGGAGGTCGAGGGCGGTAATCTTGTCCCTCAGCTCCTGGAGATCGTCGCGCTCGTCGTCCTCACCCAGCTCGCGCCGGATGGTCTTGAGCTGCTCGCGGAGAAACATCTCCCGTTGCCGCTCGCCCAGCTCCTCCTGGACCTGGGACTTGATGTCTTCCTGGGCGTCGAGCACGCCGATCTGTCTCTGGACGTGCACCAGTACGCGCCGCAGCCGCTCCTCGACGCCCAGCGTCTCGAGCAGGATCTGCCGCTGTGCCGGCGGGATGTCGATGTACCCGGCTACCAGATCGGCGAACTTGCCGGGCTCGTTCACTCCGGCCAGTACCTGCTGAACCACTTCATCCGGCAGGCCGGACTTCTGGCCCAGTTCGGCGGCCCGCACGCGGGACTCCCGGTGCAATGCCACGAACGCGGGATCGTCGGGGTTGAGCGGCGACATTTCTTCGGCCTCCCGGACGATTGCCTGGAGGTATCCCTCTTTGTCGCTATAATGAATCGCGATTCCCCGGCGCTCGCCGTTGAGCAGAAGCTGCATGCCGGAGAGTCCGCGCTGCAACTGGCCGATGCGGGCGATGGTGCCGATAGTGTACAACACGTCGGGGGCGACATTTTCTACGTTTTGGCGCTGAGAAACCGCGAAGACCAGCCGCTCCGGCGTGGCCAGCGCGGCTTCGATGGCGCGCAGGGTGGCGGGGCGTCCGGCCCCGATGGGGGCCGTGACCCCGGGAAACAGGACAACCTCCCGCAATGGCAACACGGGAAGCGTCAGGCGTTCAGCCATTCGATGCTACTCCTTCCAGATCCCCGATCATCGGAGAAGAATGACAGGTTTGCTTCGGACGGTAGGGTGCTTAGCACTCCTTGTGCCATGCAACTGAATTGTCCGCGATTGTCCTACAACAGCTTAGCTCTCGCTGGGGTTCCGCTGCGTCCCGGCATGGCACCCAGACATGGTGAGAATGGCGGACTCCGGGCGACCCGCTGCCAAATTGGCCGCGGGGAAGGTGTTCGGTTGCCGCGCGCCGCGCGCGCGTACAGATTGTCTGCCATGCCCGACCGGCCTCACAGCCCATGACCGAGCCACGCGACAAGCCGCTTGCTGCCCGCCTGAGCGAGGCTCTGGGTAGCGCGTACACGATCGAGGGTGAGGTCGGGCGCGGTGGTATGGGTGTGGTGTATCGGGCTCGTGACGAGCGCCTGCAGCGGCGTGTGGCCATCAAGGTGCTGCCGCCCGAGCTTGCCTTTCAGCAGGACATCCGCGAGCGGTTTACCCGCGAGGCGCAGACAGCCGCCCGACTGTCCCATCCGCACATCGTGCCCATCCACTCGGTTGGCGACGGAGAGGGGCTGGTGTATTTCGTGATGGGCTACGTGGAGGGCGAATCGGTGGCGGCGCGGATACGCCGCCGCGGCAAGCTGCCCGTAGAAGAGGCGCGGCGCATCATGAAGGAGACCGCCGACGCGCTGAGCGCCGCTCACGCCCTCTCCATCATTCACCGGGACATCAAGCCCGACAACATCCTCCTCGAGGGAACGCGGGGACGGGTGATGGTGACCGATTTCGGGATCGCCAAGGCGCTCTCCGCAACCTCGGCCGCGACGCTGACAGGGGCGGGAGTGGCCATAGGGACACCCGCCTTCATGAGCCCGGAGCAGGCGGCGGGAGAGCGAGAGATCGATGGGCGCTCCGATGTATATAGCCTCGGGATCGTGGCGTATCAGATGCTTACGGGCGAGTTACCCTTCAACGCTCCGACGGTAGCCGGCATCCTGATGAAGCAGATCACCGAGGTTGCGCCGGATGTGGCTCGAAAACGCCCGGACATTCCTGAAGATCTGGCACTCGCCGTTTCCCGTTGCCTCGAGAAAGACCCGGAGAATCGGTGGCCGAGCGCCGACGCCCTCCGCCGCGCGCTGGAGAGCCGATCGGCCGGGAGCTACCGTCCCACCGGCACCGGCTGGAAGGCGGGTCGCCCTGACGCGGCGCCCGGGCCCGGTGCGAGCGCGACCGCGAGGCCTCCGGCAACCGGACGGGCACGGCGTGCACTCACCGATCAGCGTCCTCTTGGACCGCGACCCCTTCCGGCGCCGAGAAGCGCGGGCGAAATCCGCGGACGTCGTTCACAGACCAGCCGGGGCGATCGCGACGACCTTCCGCTGCCGGACACCGGGGAGCCGCGGATCGTGCAGAAGGTGCGCGGGCAGTTCGCGAGCTGGGCGGCGGTCTCGCTCGGCTGCCTCGGCATCAACGCAGCCACCGGCATCGATCACCCCTGGTTCCTCTTTCCGCTCTTCGGCATGGGAATCGGACTGTTGCGAAATTACGCGCAGCTCTGGCAGTCGGGTTACAGCTGGCGCGACGTGCTGAGCCGTCCTCCCGCGGCGGACGCGATCGAGACGACGCTGGTGCGCGGGAGCAAGGGCGGCAGGCAGCTTGCCACGCCGCGAGTGGAGGAGTACGGGGCGCATCTTTCGTCCGTCCAGCAGGTGCACGGCGACCGCCAGGCCATACTCAAGCTGATGGAAAAGCTGCCGCCTTCGGAGCGAAAGATGCTGCCCGAGATCCAGCAGACCGCCGATGCGCTCTACAACAGGGCCACCGACCTGGCTCGGACCCTTCAGGCGATGGACAGCAATTTCGACGCAAATGGCTCGACGCAGATCGGAGAGCGCATCGCCGCACTTTCCCGCGAGCCCGACGATCCGGAGCGGGCACGCCGGCTCAACCTGCTCGAGCGGCAGCGGCAGACCATCCTCGACCTCCAAGGCCGGCGGGCCCAGGTGGCCAGCCACCTCGAATCGTGCGTGCTCGCGATGCAGAACATGCGGTTCGACCTGCTGCGCCTGCGGTCGGCGGGCGTGGCAGCCGTCCTCGGCGACCTCACGCAGGCCACCCAGCAGGCCAAGGCGTTATCGCGGGACGTGGACAACGCCATCGCGGCCGCCGGAGAGATCCGGGAGGCGATGAGGCAGTGAGACGGTGGACGGTGAACGTTTACCCTAAAACCCCACCACGTCGATCATCGCTTTCTTGAGCGTTTCGGTCTGGGGCAGGATGACGTCTTCCAGCTCCGGTGCATACGCCACGAACGTGTCGGTCGAGGCGACGCGCCGAACGGGGGCGTCGAGGTAGGCAAAATGGTCGTCGGCTATCCGGGCGGCGATCTCGGCGCCGTATCCCCAGGAGAGTGAATCCTCGTAGGCCACGATCACCCGGCTGGTCTTGCGCACCGACTCCCCGACCGTCTCCCAATCCACAGGGCTCAGCGACCTGAGGTCGATCACCTCGACGCTGACGCCGTGCTCCTCCTCGATCTGCTTAGCGGCCCAGAGCGACCGTTGCACCAAGGCGCCGTAGGTGACGACGGTGAGGTCGGCGCCCGGCCGGGCGATTCTCGCCTTGCCGAGTGGGATCATGAAGTTGGGGCCGGGGTTGGACGACTTATTGTAGGTCTGGCGGTAGAGATGCTTGTGCTCGAGGAAGAGCACAGGATCGTCGCAGCGGATGGCGGTGCGAAGCAGGCCACTGGCGTCGAGCGCGGTGGCGGGACAGACGACCCGAAGACCCGGAATGCAGGTGAACACCGCGGCGCCCGTCTGCGAATGGTACACCGAGCCGCCCTTGAGGTATCCGCCGTACGTGACCCGGACGACCACCGGCGACGAGAAGGCGTTGTTGGAGCGCCAGCGCATGAGCGCCAGCTCGTTCCTGAGCTGCATGTAGGCCGGCCAGATGTAGTCGAAGAACTGGATCTCGACCACTGGCTTGAGCCCCCGCGTGGCCAGGCCGATGGCGCGCCCGATGATGTTCGCCTCGGCGAGAGGTGAGTTGTACACGCGGTCGCCGCCGAAGGCGCGTTGGAGACCCCAGGTCACCTTGAAGACTCCGCCCTTGCCTTTCACGTCGGCGAGATTGTCCTCGCGGCTGCAGTCGGCGATGTCCTCGCCGAACACGACGATGCGCGGGTCTCGCGCCATCTCGTCGCGGAGGCAGGCATTGAGCAGGTCGACCATCGTGGTGGGATCGCCGGTGAACCGCGGATCGTCTTCGGTGTCGAACTGCTCGGAGGCGGGGTCGACGTCAGGAGAGTAGACGTAGCGGTAGATCGAATCGGTGGACGGCTGCGGTGAGGCGAGCGCCACGTCGGCCGCGACCTGCACCTCTTCGGTAACCTGCTGGCCGATCACATCGAGCTCCGCCTGGGTGGCGACTCCCTGCTCGAGCAGGTATTTGGGAAAACGAGTGAGCGGGTCGCGCTCGCTGTCGGACTTCCGCTCCGAGGGCGGACGGTACTGGACCTCGTCGTCGGAAAGCGAGTGGCTGTAGGGGCGGATGACATGCGCGTGGACCAACGCGGGCCCCTTCCGCGCCCGAGCGTAGTCGGCTGCCTTGTTCAGCACGTCGAGCGACGCCATGACGTCGCAGCCGTCCACCTCCTGAATAAGCAGACCGGGAAATCCCGTGAGCAGCTTGGAGATGCTGCCGCCTGGCGTGTTCACCTCGACGGGAACGGAGATGGCGTAGCCATTGTCTTCGACGAGGAAGACCACCGGAAGCTTGAGGTTTGTGGCGGTGCTCAGCGCCTCCCAGAACTCTCCCTCGCTGGTTGTGCCATCGCCGGTGGTACAGAGCACTACTTCATCGCCGTGGATCCGCTCGTCGCGGTCGGCGATGCCTTCGATCCGGGAGTAGCGAAGCCACGCTTCCGCGCACCCGACAGCCTGAAGGAACTGGGTGCCGGTGGGGCTCGACGCGCTGACGATGTTCAGGTCTTTGTGCCCCCAGTGCGAGGGCATCTGCCGGCCACCCGAGTTGGGATCGTCGGCTGCGCCGACGGCAGAGAGAAACTGTTCGGTGGCGGTCATGCCCAGGCCGAGACAGAGCGCTCGATCGCGGTAGTAGGTGTAGAACCAGTCGTAGGTGGGCCGGAATACCTTGGCTGCGGCGGCCAGGACCGCCTCGTGCCCGGCACCGGAGATCTGAAAGAAGATCTTGTTCTGACGCTTGAGCTGGATTTCCTTGTCGTCGATCCGTCGGGCCAGCAGCATGATGCGGTAGAGGTCGAGCAGGTCTGCCTTTTCCAGCCTGGCGGCAGCGCGAGCACGGGGCGAGGTACGGGTGGCCATGGAACCCGTAAGATACTCCGCGAAGTCAGTCCCTCCAATCCTCCATTTTCACCTCCGCCAGCACACCGTCCAGGTCGTTGAACCGCAAATTCTTAGGCTCGGCAGGCATAGCCGGGAGGTCGATCTCCGTCTTCGGGCCCCGCACCTTGACACGGAGCCGGGCGAGGCGGTCTTTGCCCAGGTCGAGCGTCACCGGAACGTACATCTGGAACTCGTCGGGAACGTTCCCCTGAAGGACGCGCAACTTGGTCCGGAACTGACCGTCGTCGGCCCGGGTGGTCCGGTAGGAGACGCGGTAGGTGGGAGTGGCGGTCGAGTAGACCCATTGGTCGAAGAACCAGCCCAGATCGGCGCCGGCGTGGCGTTCGGCGACCTTGCGAAAATCCTCTGTGGACGCCCGGCGCCCCTCGTAGTTCGCGTAGAAGTCCCGCATGGTGCCGGTGAAGCGGTCTTCGTTCATCGTCTTGAGGTCGAGCATCAGGATGCGAAGCATGTGGACCACCCATGCCCCCTTCTTGTACACGATGGTCTGATAGTCGTCGTGATCGTCATCCTTGGTGGCGAAGACCCGGTAACCCAATGAGATGGGACCAGGCTCCGACTTGCGGAGAA
>JBBRGF010000074.1:0-14569 GCA_038240975.1 Gemmatimonadales bacterium | reverse complement strand
GCCTCGTGGAAGCTGGTCTCGGTCCAGGGATCGGTAAAGGCGCGCCGCTCCAGCTCGACCAGCGCCTTCGTGTCAGCGGGAACTGCCGACCGAATCCGGTAGGCGGCGTCCATGCATCGTCTCCCATCTCGCCTGCGCCTCCGCCGGCCGGCCGTATGCCGGCTCCCAACCCTCCGCGACGGCGACCCTGCGCGCGCCACCCTCCCGCCCCACGAGACCGAGGAGCCGTATCGCCACGGGCGCGGCCCGTGGCGATGTCACGACCGCGCCGCCTGACCAGCGCTCCAGCGTTTCGCGGAGCGGAGAAGGTACGTCTCCGACCACGAGGGCAGGAGGCGGCAGACGCGATGCCAGCTCCTCAGGCTTGCATACGGTCGCCGGGATCTCGGTGACGACCGACGCGCCGACGAATCGATAGGCCCCGGCATACATCTCCCCACGAAGCGCATCGGATACGGCGACGACTGTTCCCTCGATGGGCGCCGCGCCTGCCGCTCGCACCATGAGCGACGGCGCCGTCCAGAGCGCCATGCCTCTCGCCTGCACGAGTGCCTTGGCGACCGAGGCGCCGACCCGGAGACCGGTAAAGCTTCCGGGGCCGTCGGCGATGACAATGCCGGTCAGGTCGTCGAGCGTGGCGTCCGCACGGCGCAAGGCGGCCTCGATCATCGGAATCAGCGCCGCGGCGTGCCGGCGTGCGCCCAGGACCATCTCCTCGACGGCGTCGGCCTCCGAGCGGCCCACGGCCACCGAAGCGCGGTCGGTTGCCGTCTCGAGAGCCAGGAGCATCAGATTGCCTCCAACCCGCGACGGGCAACATCGGCGAGATGATGGAGACGGAAGCGCCGAGCGGGAGCCGGCAGCCAGGCGCCTGCCCTCTCCGGCCATTCGACGAGAACGACGTCGCCTTCGCCGAGCAGGCCTTCCCAATCGAGATCGGCGGCCTCGTCGGACGTCCGAAGGCGGTAACAGTCGAGATGGAACACCGGCCCCCGCCGCCCATGGTAGCGATGCACCAACGCGTAGGTGGGACTGGTGGCGGGCGCTTCGACGCCGAGTCCGCGGGCGATGGCCTGAATGAAGGTGGTCTTTCCGGCGCCGAGCTCGCCTTCGAACGTGACGAGCGAGCGGCTCGGAAGTGCCTGTCCCACCGCGAAGCCCTCGGCCGCCAGCTCCTCCCGATCGAGCATCCGGATCACGCGCGTCGGCGCATCCGCTGCCCACCGCCGCGCCCGACGCCACCGCGCTGCACATCGGGAGCCCCGAGGGCTCTGAGGTCGTTGAGCTGGTCGCGCAGCAGGGCCGCCACCTCGAACTCCAGATTGGCCGCGGCTTCGCGCATCTTCCGCTCGAGCGTTTGTATTGCTGCCGCCCGGCGGGCGGGATCGTGCAGGTCGACCCGATCCTGCAGCGAACCCTTGGGCTCGGGCTTTTCGGTGCGGGCATCGGCGACGTGCGTCGACAGCCGCACCTCGTCCATGGATTTGATGATAGACCGCGGTGTGATCCCGTGCTCCTCGTTGTACCGCCGCTGGATCTCGCGCCGCCGATCCATCTCGCCCAGGGCCCGCTGCATCGATCCGGTCATCCTGTCGGCATAGAGAATGGCCCGGCCGTTGACGTTGCGTGCCGCGCGGCCGATCGTCTGCACCAGCGAGCGGTCTGAGCGGAGAAACCCCTCCTGATCGGCGTCGAGGATGGCCACGAGCGATACCTCGGGGAGGTCGAGCCCTTCGCGCAGGAGGTTGATTCCCACCAGGACGTCGAAGTCGCCGAGCCGCAGGCCGCGGAGAATTTCCATCCGCTCGATGGCGTCGATGTCGGAGTGCAGGTACCGCACCCGCACGCCGGCCTGCTGCAGGTAATCGGTGAGGTCTTCCGACATCCGCTTGGTGAGCGTGGTGACCAGCACTCGCTCGCCCTTTGCCTCACGGACCCGGATTTCGGTCAGGAGATCGTCTACCTGCCCCCGGACCGGCCTGACATCGACCTCGGGATCGACCAGACCGGTGGGCCGGATGATCTGCTCGACCACCACGCCGCCCGAGAGGCCCAGCTCGTATTCGCCCGGCGTAGCCGATAACGCGATCATCTGCGGGGTGAGCGACATGAATTCGTCGAACTGCAGCGGCCGGTTGTCGAGGGCGGACGGAAGCCGGAAGCCGTAGTCCACCAGAACCAGCTTGCGGGCCCGGTCGCCGTTGAACATCCCGCCGATCTGCGGCAGCGAGACGTGCGACTCGTCGACCACCACGAGAAAGTCGGCGGGGAAGTAGTCGATGAGGCAGGCCGGGCGCTCGCCTGCACGCCGGCCGCTCAGCGGGCGGGAGTAGTTCTCGATTCCCGCGCATGTGCCGACCTCGAGAAGCATCTCGACGTCGAAGTTGGTTCGCGACTCCAGGCGCTGAGCCTCGAGGAGCTTGCCGGCGCCCTTGAGCTCGGCAAGACGCTCCGCGAGCTCCGCCCGGATGGCTATGACGGCTCGCTCGATCTTGGCGCGCTCGGTGACGAAATGCTTGGCGGGATAGATGGCGCACTGCTCGAGCTGGGCGATCGTCTCGCCGGTGAGTGGCGTGATCTTGCTGATCCGCTCGACCTCGTCGCCCCAGAGCTCGATCCGGATGGCCTGCTCGGCGTAGGCCGGGAAGATCTCGATCGAGTCACCGCGGACCCGAAACGTGCCCTGCTCGAACGAAACGTCGTTGCGGGCGTACTGGATGCGGACCAGCTCGGCGAGAATGGCGTCGCGGCCCCGGCGTTCGCCCCTTTGCACGGTGACCATGAGCCTTCGGTACTCGACCGGGTCGCCAAGGCCGTAGATGGCGCTGACGGTGGCGACGATTACGACGTCGTCGCGCTCCATCAGACTCGAGGTGGCGCGGAGCCTGAGGCTCTCGATGTCCTGATTGATCGAGGCATCCTTCTCGATGTACACGTCGGTCGAAGGGACGTACGCCTCGGGCTGGTAATAGTCGTAATAAGAGACGAAATACTCCACGGCGTTCTTGGGCAAAAACTGGCGAAGCTCGCCGTAGAGCTGGGCTGCGAGGGTCTTGTTATGGGACAGGACGAGCGTGGGCCGGCCGTGCGCGGCGATGGCATGCGCGAGGGTCATGGTCTTACCCGACCCGGTGACGCCGAGAAGGGTCTGATATTTGTCGCCCCGCGAGAGACCGGCAACCAGTTCGGCGATGGCCTTGGGCTGGTCTCCGGCAGGCTGGAACGGGGCCACGACTTCGAACTTGGGGCTGCTCATCGGTCCTAATATAACGGGGTTTGTTCGGTAATGGGGGCTATTCCGCCAGGGTTCGGCAGAATTCCGTGAACACCTCTACATACTTGTCGACGTCCGCGTCCGTGTGCTGCACCGAGAGCGTCCACTGCTCCTCGTCGCCCGGCGTCATGAAGATCCCGCGATTCAGGAGCCAGGGGTACGAGGCGGCGAACAGCTCGGGCCGAGTCTCGAGAAAATCGCGGTAATTCTTCATCGGCGTCGGCCGGTAGGATACGCAGCCCTTGGCGCCGAGATCAACGGTGTGAGCCGGAATCCCGAAGCGATCGATGGCGGCCTGGCATCCCTGCGCCAGGCGAGAGCCGAGGCGGCCGAGGTACTGGTAGGCCCCGGGAGTCAGAATTTCGGTCAGGCCGACCAGTCCCACGTGCGACACGAGCGGGTTGCCGTTGTAGGTCCCCATCTGCGACACGCCCCGCTCAATGAGCCGCATCAGGTCTTCCCTGCCCCCGAACGCCGCGGCCGGCAATCCCGCGGAGATTGCCTTGGCGAGGCAGACGAGGTCGGGCTGCACCCCGAAGCGCTCGGTGGCGCCCCCCGAGGCGATCGTGAATCCGGTCTTGATCTCGTCATAGATGAACACGACGCCATACCTGGTGCAGAGCTGTCGCGCCCGCTCGAGGTAGCCCGGCTCCGGGACGACGATGCCCACGTTCATCATGGCCGGCTCCATGATCAGACAGGCGATCTCGCTGCCCTTCTCGCTGAACAGGCGCTCGAGCTGATCGGCGTCGTTGAAGGCCACGACCTGGATGTACTTCGACGCGTCCTTCACCATCCCCTTGGAAACGGGAGCGCTGGCGGGCCGGTCGCGTCCTCCCATCGTATCGGCGTTCGGGATGACCGAGAACATCACGCTGTCGTGGTGCCCGTGGTAGGAGCCCTCGATTTTGCAGACCACGTCGCGCCCGGTGGCCGCGCGGGCCACCCGGATCGCGTCCATCGTCGCCTCGGTGCCCGAGTTGGCGAAGCGAAGCATTTCCAGGTTGAATCGGCGGCAGATCTCCTCGCCGAACCTCACCGCCGTCTCGGTCGTGGCCGCGAAGTGCGTCCCGCCGCCGGCCGCCTCGTGGATGGCCTCGACAATGCGGGGGTGGGCATGGCCGACGACCATCGCCCCGAAGCCGGAATGGAAGTCCAGGTACTCGGTGCCGTCGTGATCCCAGATGTGGCTACCATGTCCCCGCCTCACATACAACGGATAGGGTTGCATCTTCTGAAAGGAAGAGACGACCCCGAACGGAAGCGTGCGGGTCGCCCGCTGGTACAGCTCGGCCGACCCGGCGGTACGGGATAGGAGTCGGGCCATTTCCGCCTGGCCGATTTCCTGCGCTCGAGCGAGCAGACGAGCGTCTGCCGCCCGCTGCCCGGAAGCAACGGTGGTGCTCATGGCGTCCTGTCCTGTGATGCGGGGTAGTCGGGGATGCTATCGCCTCGGAGGGGTCACTCGATACCGTCTCACAGGACGTTGCTCTCCGGGAACGCAGTTGTCAACTCTACCAAGAAGTTGCACATTGGCATGCATGACCCCCCCGACAAATCCGGAAGCAACCCTGCCCGACGACGTCATCACCCTCGATCATGTCGTCAAACGGTTCGGCAGCTACGTTGCCGTCGAGTCGGCCCACTTTGCCATCGCCCGGGGAGAGTTCTTTTCGATGCTGGGGCCGTCGGGGTGCGGCAAGACCACCACCCTCCGCATGATCGCCGGGTTCGAGCAGCCCACCGAAGGACGCATTCTGCTGGACGGCAAGGACGTGTCCAGGGTTCCGCCGTACCACCGAAACGTCAACACGGTCTTTCAGCACTACGCGCTCTTTCCGCACATGAACGTCACCGACAATGTGGCCTTCGGGCCCCGCAGCCAGGGGGTCCCCGAGGCCGAGACGAAGCGACGGATCGGGCAGCTCCTGGAAGTCGTTCGGCTCACCCAGTTCGCGGGCCGGAAGCCCGGCCAGCTCTCGGGGGGCCAGCAGCAGCGGGTGGCGCTCGCACGGGCGCTGGCCAACTATCCCAGCGCACTCCTGCTCGACGAGCCACTCGGCGCGCTCGACCTCAAGCTGCGACAGGCGATGCAGATCGAGCTCAAGCGCATCCAGCGCGAGGTGGGCATCACGTTCATCTACGTGACGCACGACCAGGAAGAGGCGCTCACGATGTCCGACCGGATCGCGGTGATGAACGAGGGGCGGGTCGAGCAGATCGGATCGCCGACCGACATCTATCACTCACCCACGTCGGTATTCGTCGCCAACTTCATCGGCGTCGCGAATCTCCTGCCAGGCGTCATGGGCGCTACCAACGGGACCCACGCCACAATCACCGTCGCCGGCAACCGGCCCATCTACGTCCCGTCCGGTCAGTGGCGCTTCAAGACGGGCGCCGCGGCCACCGTGATGGTGCGCCCGGAGCGGCTCAAGCTGGCGAACGACGAGCCGGTCGGTGAGACGGGGATTCCCGTGACGGTTCGTCATGCCGTCTTCCAGGGCCCGGTCATCCGATGCTCCCTCCGCGCGCTCGACGGCACCGAGATCGTGGCGCACGTCGGGCCCGAGGACTCGGTGACCGGCCTCGAGGCGGGACAGGCGCTGTGGGCAAGCTGGGATCCCGATGCCGCCCGGCTCCTGCCTCCGGCCGGCTACCGCGGCAGCGAGGAGCCCGATTTGCGCACTACCGTGGAGCGGGCGCTTCCGTAGGCCCGTTCCCTTTCCCACCACCAGGAGTACCGCGATGAGTGACAGAGAGTCGGACGGGAAGGATGAGGACCTCCACGAATTCCTGCGCCGGGCCGTCAGCCGCCGCGGCTTCCTCTCCCGCTCCGCCCTCGGCGCCGGCGGGTTCGCCCTCGGCGGGAGTTTCCTCACATCGTGCGGCGGAAAGGAAGCGGCGCCGAAAGCCGGCGCGACCGGCGGCAACGGCAAGACACTCCGCATTTCGAACTGGCCGCTGTACATCGACAAGCAGACCGTCCCCGACTTCGAGAAGGCGACCGGCATCAAGGTGGAGTACACCGAGGACATTAACGACAACAACGAGTTCTTCGCCAAGATCGACGAGCCGCTCAAGCGGAACCAGAGCATCGACCGCGACATCATCGTCCTCACCGACTGGATGGCGGGCCGCCTCATCCGGCTCGGCTACGCCGCGCCCCTCGACGCCTCGAAGTTTCCCAACAGGGCCAACCTCGTCGACAACGTGAAGGACGTGAGCTTCGACGCCGGACGGAAGTACAGCGTGCCGTGGCTCTCAGGCATGACGGCCGTGGGGTACAACCCCAAGAAGACCGGCAGGGAGCTCACCAGCGTCAACGACATCTTCGATCCGAAGTTCAAGGGCCAGGTCACCATGCTCACCGAGATGCGCGACACGCTCGGCCTGGTGATGCTCGGCATGGGCAAGGATCCAGCGTCGGCGACGGTGGCCGATGCGAAGGCCGCCGCTGCCAAGATCAAGAAGGCGCGCGAAAGCGGCCAGATCCGGAAGTTCACCGGCAACGACTACGCCGAAGATCTGGCGGCGGGGAACATTGCGGTGGCGTTCGCCTGGTCGGGCGACATCCAGGGGCTTCGGGCCGACAATCCCGACCTGCAGTGGATCGCGCCCAAGGAGGGCGCGATGCTCTACTCCGACAACATGTTGATCCCGAAGACGTCCGACCGGCAGGTGGAGGCGATGGCGTGGATCGATTACGTCTACGATCCGAAGCATTCGGCGCAGATCGTGGCGGGCGCGCCCTATCTGTCGGGTGCCAAGGGCACCGGCGAGGAGCTGGCGAAGATCGCGCCCGACCTGGCCAAGAGCCCTCTCGTCAATCCGCCTCAAGAGCTCCGGTCGCGGCTCCACGTGTTCCGCGCGCTCAGTGATGAGGAGGAAACCCAGTTCAACCGGATCTTCCAGGACGCCATCGGGGCCTGACACCGAATGGCCGGCACCGGATCTGCAAGCGAGCGGCAGAATCGCCTGGCGCCATATCTCCTGGTGGCGCCGGGCATCCTGTGGCTCATCATCTTCTTCGTCGTTCCGATCGTGACGCTGGCCCAGACTTCGGTGGCCGTGCCTGACGGTGCATGGTACGATGCCTACCGCCGGGCGCTCGGTGGCTACGGCTGGCACTTCCTCCGCTCTCTCGAGTACGCGATCGCGGCCACGCTCATGGCACTGGCGCTCGGGTATCCCCTGGCCTACGTCATCGCCTTCCGCGGAGGGCGGTTCAAGAATCTGCTGCTGGGGCTCGTCATTCTGCCGTTCTTCACGACGTTCCTGGTTCGCACCTTTGCCTGGAAGACCATCCTCAACGACGGAGGGCCGGCGGCATGGCTGCTCCGTGAGTTGCATCTCCTGAGCCCCGGAGGACGGCTGCTCGACACGACCATGGCCGTGCTCGGGGGCCTCACGTACAATTTCGTCCCGTTCATGATCCTTCCGATCTACGTGAGCCTGGAGAAGATCGACCGGCGTCTGATCGAAGCCGCCGGAGACCTCTACTGCTCGCCCACCCGGGCCTTCCTCAAGGTGGTGCTGCCACTCTCGCTCCCCGGAGTCTTTGCCGGCAGCCTGCTGACCTTCATTCCGGCCACCGGCGATTTCATCAATGCGCAGCTCCTGGGCAGCCCCAATCAGCAGATGATCGGGACGGTGATTCAGAACCAGTTCCTCGAGGTGCGCGATTATCCCCTCGCGGCGTCCTTGTCGTTCGTGCTGATGACGGTGATCACTCTCGGTGTTCTGGCCTACGCCCGCGTGCTCGGCACCGAAGATCTGGCCTGATGCGGCGACTCAGCCGGTGGCTCCTCGACGGCTACGCCGCGCTCGTTCTCGCGTATCTCTTCCTGCCGATCTTCGTGACAATGCTGTACAGCTTCAACAAGCCGGCCGGCAAGTTCAATTTCGTCTGGAAGGCTTTTTCGCTGGACGCCTGGCGCAACCCCTTCCAGTATCCCGCCCTCGTCGAGGCCATGAAGCTCAGCCTTCGTGTAGCCGCCATCTCCACGCTGGTGGCAACGATCTTCGGCACGCTTATCGCCCTGGCGCTCTGCCGCTACAAGTTTCGCGGCAGCGGCGCGGTGGGCCTCCTCCTTGTGCTGCCGCTCACCACGCCCGAGGTCGTGCTGGGCTCATCGCTCTTGTCGCTCTTCCTCGACGTGAACGTGCGCACGGGATATACGACGATCGTCATCGCACACATCATGTTCTCGGTGAGCTACGTCGCCCTGACCGTGCGGGCGCGCATCCGCGGCTTCGACTGGACCCTCGAGGAGGCGGCGATGGACCTCGGGGCCACGCCCTTCCGCGTGTTCTACAAGGTGACGCTGCCGATCATTGCGCCGGGCATCGTGGCGGCATCGATGCTCGCCTTTGCGCTGTCGCTCGACGATTTCATCATCACACTCTTCAACGCCGGCAGCCGCATCACGTACCCGCTGTACGTCTACGGGGCGCGCCGCGCCGCCTTCCCGGCGCAGATCAACGTCCTCGCCACCGCCATCCTGCTCGCGAGCCTCATCCTTCTCGGCGCGACGGTGCTCTGGCAGCACCGGATGGAGCGGGCGCGCTCCGGCGGCCCCGCGGCCACGCACTGAGCCTTCCTCCGCGCGACAATCCATGAAGCCGATCGAGGAGGCGTGCTACTGGCTCGCACGACGCCCCGTGCGCGACGCAATCGTCCTCGAAGGCAACATGCGGGCCGACGTCGCCGTCGTAGGCGCGGGCCTCACCGGACTCTGGTGCGCCATTGCCCTGAAGTCGCTCGACCCGGCCGCCGAGATAGCCGTGATCGAGCAGGGAGTAGTCGCGTACGGCGCGAGTGGCCGCAATGCCGGTATGCTCTCGGAGACGGTGGACCACAGCCACGGGCTCGCCATTCGGCACTTCGGCGAGCAGGAGGCGCGCCGAATGGCGAGCGTCGGCGAGAGTAACGTCGCGGAGATGCTCGAATTTCTGACGGCGCGGGGGATCGACTGCGACTACGAGCCTACCGGCCGCCTGATGGTGGCGCTCACCGAGCGCCAGCTCGAGGAAACTGCCATCGCCGCCGCCGCGGCGCGGCGGCTCGGCCTTGGCACGTTCCGCCAGCTCGATCGGGAGGCCATGCGGGCGGAGCTCGACTCGCCGCTCTATCTCGGTGGCGTCTGGGTGACCGGCGGCGGGATTCTCGATCCGGTCAAGCTCGCTGAAGGACTGCGCGGTGAGGCCGAGCGCATGGGGGTGAAGGTGTACGAGCGGAGCGCGGTGGAGGGAGTCGAAAGATCGGGCGCGGGGGTACGGGTTCAAACCCGCGCCGGCCGGGTCGACTCCCGGCGAGTCGTGCTCGCGACGAGTGCGTACACCCACCACCTTGTTCCGGGCGTGGCCCACCGTTTCATCCCGCTGTACGACTACATCCTCGTGAGCGAGCCGCTCGACGAGTCGCAGAAGGAGGCAATCGGCTGGGCGCGGCGCCAGGGAGTGAGCGACGGCCGCACTTTCTTCAATTACTACCGCCTGACGGCGGACGACCGGATCCTCTGGGGCACGAGCGAGGCGGCCTACTACTCCGGCAACCGGGTCGATCCATCGTGCGACCATTCGCCCCGGCATTACGAGGCGCTGCGCAGGAGCTTTCGGCGCCACTTTCCGCCGCTATCGGGACTCGAATTCCCGTACGCCTGGGGCGGTGCCATCTGCTCGACGACGAGACTGACACCGTTCTTCGGACGCGCACTCGACGGCCGCGTCGTCTATGGCTTGGGATACACAGGGCACGGGCTCGGCACCACCCGCCTTGGCGGCCGCATCCTCGCCCATATGGCCCTGGACCGTCCGAGCGACCTGCTCGACCTGGCACTCGTGAGGCGAAAACCGTTTCCGTACCCGCCCGAGCCGGTCCGCTCCTGGGCGGTGCGGGCGGTGACGCGCGGACTCAGGAGGGTCGACGAAGGGAAGGAGCCCAGCCTGATGCTCCGGGCGCTGGATCGCATCGGGATCGGATTTTCGAGCTGAGGAGTGGGGTCGTAACGGTCGACGCATGGAGCGTCGGCCCAATGTCGCGAAAGGGAGTCGCCACTTCCTCTCCCGGGCGCAGCCGACTGCAGGCCGGCGGGGGAAGTGCCGCTCTCGCACGCGACGAAGAGCCGAGCACCGCCCTGCGTGTACGCCCCTAACGCTCCGCCCGCCTCAGTGCCTCGTCGAGAACTTCCAACGCAAAGTCCACGTCGGCCGCGGCGATGCAGAGCGGCGGTTTGATACGAAGGACGTTGCCGTCGATACCCCCCTTGCCGATCAGCAACCCCATCTCGCGCGCGGCCTCCCAGACGCCCATCGTCTCCTGAGTCGCCGGCTCCTTCGTCTCGCGGTCGCGCACCAGCTCGACGCCAAGCATCAACCCCTTGCCACGCACGTCGCCGACCAGCCGGTGGCGCGTCATCAGCTCCTCGAGCCCTGCCTTGAGCCGCGCGCCGATCACGCGTGCGTTCTCCTGCAGTCCGTCTTCCTCGATGATGTCGAGTACCGCCAACCCGCCGGCCATCGAGATCGGATTGCCACCGAAGGTGTTGAAGTGGATTCGCTGGGTCAGCGCCTCGGCGATCTCCCGCCGGGTCGTGACCGCCGCCAGCGGCAGCCCGTTCCCGATTCCCTTGGCCATCGTGACGATGTCCGGCACAACCCCCCAGCCCTCGAACCCCCAGAAATGATCGCCCGTCCGGCCAAAGCCGGACTGCACCTCATCGGCGACGCAGAGCCCGCCGTGCTCGCGGACAATGGCGTATGCCTCGCCGAGGTAGTTCGGGGCGCCGAGCGTCGTGCCGCCGACGCCCTGGATGGGCTCCGCGATGAAGGCCGCGATCCGGCCAGGCGTCGAGAATCGAATCAGGTCTTTGATGTCGGCCGCGCTTCGGGACGCGATCTCTTCGGGCGTGCCGCGGAACGGGCTTCGGTAGGGATCGGGGTTGATCGCGTGGTGGATGCCGTGGCTCACCTGCTGGGGAAACTTCCACGTGGCGTGCGAGGTGAGCCCCATCGACGTGGGCGACCCGCCGTGATACCCGTTCCGGAGGGCGATGACGTCGAAGTTGCCGGTGAAGCAGCGCGCCATGAGCACCGCGAGGTCGTTGGCCTCGCTGCCGCTGTTCACGAAATACGTGACATCGAGGCCCGGCGGCATTTTCTCCGCCAGGCGCTTTGCCATCAGGGGAAAGTTGGGATGAAGATAGATCGTGGTGGTGTGCTGGATGAGCGCGAGCTGAGCCCGCAGTCGTTCCAGGAACCTGGGATGGGAGTGCCCGCAGGAGACGGTGACGATGCCGGCGAAGAAATCGAGATACCGCCGGCCCGTCTCGTCGTACACGTACTGCATGTGCCCTTCGACGAGCATGAGCGGATCGCGATAGTACAGGAACGTCGACGGATGGCAGAACTGCCGGCGCATCGCCAGCACGTCCTGCTTCGACGGCCCGGCGTACGGCAGGGGTGTATGGTCGTGAGGAGGAAGCGGTGAACGGTGAACGGTAAACGGTAGACGGGTCGCCGTTCCCCCTTCTTCGTTCTCCGCTCCCCGCGTCACTTCGCCATCCAGTTGGTGCCCGCTTCTCGATTCCACTTGGTCGTGATCTTCTTCGCCTTGGTCCAGAACTCGATCGAGCCGCGGCCCGTGATATCGCCGCTGCCGAACTTGGAGTCGTTCCATCCACCGAAAGGGAACGGCTCGCGCGGCACGGGCACGCCCACGTTCACACCGACCATGCCGGCGCTGGCCCCCTCCATCGTGCGGCGGGCGGCACCGCCGCTCTCGGTAAAGATCGAGGCGGCATTCCCGTAAGGAGAGGCGTTCTCGATGGCAAGTGCCTCGTCGAGGTCGCCCGCGCGGACGATGGCCAGCACGGGGCCGAATATCTCCTCGCTGGCGAGACGCATGTCGGGCCGCACCTGGTCGATGACCGTGGGCCCGATGAAGAAGCCACCTTCCCTGCCCGCCACCACGGCACCGCGCCCGTCAACGAGAACCCTGGCGCCTGCCGACTCGGCCTCGCCGATGGCGCGCTCGATCCGCTCCTTGGCCTCGCGTGTAATCACAGGGCCGAAGTCGCGACCGGCCACCATGTCGCGCGCCTGTGCCGCGAGACGCTCGACGATGTGGCCGGTCGACGAGACCGCCACCATGACCGAGGCCGCCATGCACCGCTGCCCGGTGCATCCGCTCATCGCCGCGAGCACTCCCGACGCCGCCATCTCCGGATCGGCGTCGGGCATCACGATGACGTGATTCTTGGCGCCTCCCAGCGCGAGCACTCGCTTGAGCGCCGCGGTGCCGCGGCGGTAGACCTCTTTGGCCACCTTAGTGGATCCCACGAAGGTCACCGCCTCGATACCCGGATGATCGCATATCGCTTCGACGGCCTCGCGCCCCCCATGCACCACATTGAAGACGCCGTCGGGCAGTCCCGCCTCACGCAGCAAGTCGGCGATGCGGCCGGCGCTGAGCGGTACCTGCTCGGAAGGCTTCAGAATGAAGGTGTTGCCGAGAGCGATGGCATTACACAGCGTCCAGTGTGGCACCATCGAAGGGAAGTTGAACGGATTGATGGCCGCCACGACTCCGAGAGGGTGCCGCTCCAGCCTGCATTCGACACCGCGGCTCACCTCGAGCACCTCGCCCACGGCAATCTGTGGCAGCGAGCAGGCGAATTCAGTCAGCTCGATGGCCTTGAGGACCTCAGCCTCCGCCTCGATCCGGACCTTGCCGTGCTCCTCGGTGACCAGCGCGCCGAGCTCAGTGAGATGCCGCTCGAGCAGCGCCTTGTACCGATAGAACACCTGCACTCGCTCTTTGATCGGCGTCGCCGCCCAGGACGCAAACGCCCGCCGAGCGGCGCCGACCGCCTGATCCACCTCCGCGGCACCGCCCAAAGGCACCCGTCCGATCGGACCGCCGGTCGAGGGATCGAGCACGTCCAGAAAACGCGGCCCGCCCGAGACATACTGGCCGGCGATGTAATGGCGAACGTCAGGATACTTGTGGGCGCCGCCGCCACGGTCGGTCGATGAGGCGGTAAGGGGCTCGACTGAGGTCACGCGCGCACCCTGGTGGAGGAGAGTGGTTCCGGCGGCTGATGGGAGTCTGTTGGCCGGGCGGCGGAATGTCAATCCGGTTTGGCGGCGCCTGTCAGCATCAGGAGACGGCGCCATTGAGCCGCGGGTACGGGTATGACCGAAAGGCGTGACATCCGCACGAGACCGAGATCGGCAAAGGCGGGATCGGCCTTGATGGCGGTGAGCGTCAGCGGACGCGGCACCCGCCCTGCAGCCTCGATGTCTACCACTGTGAGCTTGTGGTCTTTGTCCTTGGGGTCGGGCCGGGGAGCGCTGACGATGCGCGCCAGCCCGACAATGGACTTGTCATCGCCGGAGTGGTAGATCATCGCCTGGTCGCCCTCGGCCATAGAGCGGAGGTGCTTGAGGGCAACCGCGTTGCGGACGCCATCCCAGACCGTACGGCCCTCGCGCTCGAGGTCCTCGAACGGGTAGGTATCGGCATCGGTCTTGAGAATCCAGTAGTTGGGCACAATGGTCCTCACCCCGAACAACCTGGTGTCGTCCCGAGCGAAGCGAGGGATCTCATCACAGATCCCCCGAGCGCTCGAGCCGCTATTTCTTGATCTCGAACTCCTTCGTGCCGGTCGAGCTTCCATCGACCGAGATCTCGACCTTGTACTTGCCCACCGGCCATGGACTCTTCTTGGCAATGTGGAATTCCGTGGCCGCAGGGCCCGTGGGAGCGATCGTTTCACTCCCCTGGTTCACCGTCTGGCCGTCCTGGAAGGTCCACTTGGCGCTGATCGTCTTGCTCGGCGCCGCCCCGTCGGTAGCGACGGAAACGTAGATCGTGTCACGGGGCCCGAACGACGTGGTGGGGGTGGTGATACGCTTGTCCGCGCCGATCTGCTTGCCGAGGTCGATGGTGCCGACGCTGAACTCCTTTGCCGCCGGAGCGGGCGCCGCGTCGGCGGTCTCGCCCTGGGGAGCCGGCGCCGCCTTTTTACACCCCGCTGCCGCTATCGATCCCGCGATGACAGCGAGAGTGACGAAACTCCGTCCGTATGCGCGCATGCAATGATCTCCTGGGGCGCCTCAGGCGCTGGGAATGCGAAAGGTCTGGCCGGGTTGAATGAGATCGGGATTCTTGATCTGGTCCTTGTTCGCCTCGTAGATCTTGCGCCACTGCTGCGCGTCGCCGTAGATCCGCTTGGCAATTTTTGAGAGGCTATCGCCCTTCACGACGGTGTACGTCTGCTCGGACGGGGG
>JBBRGF010000073.1:0-14767 GCA_038240975.1 Gemmatimonadales bacterium | reverse complement strand
GGCAGAGCGACGTGGCGCTGTTGAGGGCCGTGCAAACGGAAAATGAGGCGAAGCTCGAGCTCGTCCGGCGCATGGGCGTCGAGTCGCCGGTGCCGATCGACCAGATCGCGCTCAGCGACTCCTTTCCGGTCACGGCGCCCGCATTCAATCTGGATTCCCTGCTCGTGCTGGCCGACGCGCAGAACCCCACGCTGCGCTCTCTGCAGGCGAGGCGCAGCGCGGCGACGTGGAACGTGCGGGCGGCCAAGAGCGAGTTCCTTCCGACGCTCTCGTTCCAGGCGGGCTGGAGCGGCTTCACCCAGCAGTTTACCAACACGGGGCTGCTGCTCGGCCAGACGCTGGCCGGTGCACAGGGCCAGGCCACCGACTGCCAGTTCAACAACCAGGTCCGGAGCGCGCTCGGTCTGGGAGGTGAGGTGGGCAACTGTTTCGCCGCGGCGGGGCTGAACGACGGAGGCGCGTCGTTGCTCGACCCCGTGAGCCTCCAGATCCGCGAGTCGAACAACGGCTTCCCCTTTCGCTATACGGGTCAGCCGTTCCAGGCCAACCTCCGGATATCACTGCCCATCTTCACCGGCTTCGGCCGGTCGCTCCGCGTATCACAGGCCAAGGCGCAGGAGGACGACGCCGAGGAGGATACCCGAGCGCGCCGTCTGCAGGTACGGAGCGACGTGCATGCCCGCTATCTCGGGCTGCAGACCTCCTACCAGGCGATCGCCGTGCAGTCGGCCAACCGGAGCGCGGCGCGCGACCAGCTCCGGCTGGCGCAGGACAGGTATCGGCTGGGCGCCGGCACATCGCTGGAGGTATCCGACGCGCAGAACGCGGTGCAACGCGCCGAAGGCGATTACGTCAACTCGGTTTACGACTATCACAAAGCCGTGACCGCGCTCGAAGCGGCCGTCGGCCGTTCACTTCGCTAACGAGGGACGCACATGTCGCGCGGCATGAAGATCGGTCTGGGCCTTGGAGTGGCAGTGCTCGTCGCCGGTGGAGTGGTCGCCTACCGCATCCACGCAAAGAAGACTGCGGGCACCGAGGTTCGTATCGAACAGGTCGGTCATCGGGACCTCGTGAGCGCGGTGACGGCGAGCGGAAAGATCGAGGCCAAGACATCGGTGGACATCAGCGCGGACATCACCGGCCGCATCATCAGGATCGCCGTGCGCGAAGGCGACATCGTGCGCAAGGGTCAGTTCCTCATTCAGATCGACCCCGCGCAGTACCAGGCGGCGGTCGACCGGGCGCAGGGGGTCGTGTCCTCCACCCAGGCCACGGTGCTCCAGACCCGGGCCAATCGCGACCAGGCGGAGCGGGCCTGGAAGCGCGCCCAGCAACTCATCCAGCTCGGACCCAACCTGATCACCCAGGAGTCCGCCGAGCAGGCTCAGACCGCCTACGAGGTCGCGCAGGCGAATTACGTGTCGATGCAGGCCCAGCTCGATCAGTCGCGCGCCAGCCTCCAGGAAGCCCGCGACAACCTCACCAAGACCCGGCTCATCTCACCCATTTCCGGGCGCGTGGTGCGCCTTGCGGTGGAAGAGGGCGAAGTGGCCGTCCCCGGCACGTTCTCGCGTGAGACCGGTCTCCTCATGACCATCGCCGACCTCTCGGTGATCCTGGCCAAGGTCCAGGTCGACGAGACCGACGTCGTGCGCCTCGGCTCCAACGACTCCGTCGAGGTGACGATCGACGCCTATCCCGACACGACCTTTCTGGGACGGGTGACCGAGGTGAGTCACAGCGCCAAGCTCACCGAAACGCAGACAGCATCGGGGTCGAACGACCGGGCCGTGGACTTCGACGTCGAGGTGACGTTGGCGCGGCCGCCGCAGGACATCCGTCCCGACCTGAGCTGCACCGCGCGCATCGTGACGGACACCCGGAAGCACGCACTGAGCATCCCGATCATCGCGCTCACGGTGCGCGACCACGAGCGGCTGCCCAACGAGAACGACTCGGCACCGGCGGCCGACACGCTCCGGCTGCGCAATCATGCGAAGGAAGCCGAGGGAGTGTTCGTGGTGCGCGGCGGGCTCGCCACCTTCCGCCCGGTCAAGGTGGGCATCGCCGGCGACGAGTACTTCGAGGTGGTCGACGGTCTCCGCGAGGGGGAGTCGATCGCGGCCGGAACTTACCAGGCCATCCGCGAGCTGAAGGATGGCGCGCGCGTCCGCGCGGCGGACACCACCAAGAAGGCCACGACGGAGTCGTCCAAGTCATGACCGAGATCATTCGAATCAGGGAGCTGACCCGGGAATACCGGATGGGTGACGAGACGATCCTCGCGCTGCGCGGCATCTCGCTCGACATCCGGCCGAACGAGTACGTCGCGATCATGGGGCCGTCCGGCTCCGGCAAGTCCACCATGATGAACGTCCTGGGCTGCCTCGACACGCCGACGGCCGGATAGTACTGGCTCAACGGACAGGAGGTGTCTCGCCTGTCGGACGATGCGCTGGCGCGCGTCCGGAATCGGGAGATCGGGTTCGTCTTCCAGACCTTCAACCTGCTGCCCCGTGCCACCGCGCTGCACAACGTGGAGCTTCCGCTCGTCTACGCCGGGGTCGGGTCGAAGGAGCGGCGGAGCCGCGCCGCGGGGGCGCTCGAGCGGGTGGGACTCGCCCGGCGAATGGATCACCGCCCGACCGAGTTGTCGGGCGGGCAACGCCAGCGCGTGGCGATCGCCCGGGCGCTGGTGAACGTCCCGTCCATTCTTCTTGCCGACGAGCCGACCGGCAATCTCGACAGCACCACCAGCGAGGAGATCAGGCGGGTCTTCGGCGACCTGCATGCCGCGGGTCAGACGGTGATCATGGTCACCCACGAGCCCGACATCGCCGCGCACGCCCAGCGCGTGGTGGTTCTCCGGGACGGACGGGTGGAGAGCGATCGCCTCAATCGCGGCGCCGCGGCCTGATGCCGCTGCTCGAGGCCTTCCGGATGGCATTCCGAACGATCCGCGTGCAGAAGCTCAAGAGCTTCTTCTCGCTCATCGGCGTGCTCATCGGGGTCACCTTCCTCATCGCGGTCGTGTCGATCGTGCAGGGACTCAACCGGTACATGGTCGATCGCTTCGCCAACACGCTCGTGGGCGCCAATACCTTCGAGCTGCGCCAGCGCCCGAACATCGTCACCGGCCACGTGACGGATGAGACGTGGCTCGCGTGGAGCCGCCGTCCCCGGATCAGCTACTCCGATGCCGACTACGTCCGGCAGCGCATCCACACGCCCGCCACCTTCGCCAAGTTCTGCACCGACCGCGTGACCGTCCACTACGGCGGCAAGGTGGCCAAGGACATCGATCTCGTCGGCGCCGAGGCCACGTACTTCGACATCCGGAACTACGAGATCACCGCCGGGCGGCCGTTCACACCGCAGGAGGTGCAGAGCGCGCTGCCAGTGCTCGTGGTGGGGAGCGAGTTGGCCGAAAAGCTGCTCAAGGGCATCGACCCGCTCGGCAAGTCGGTTCAGATCGGCGGGCTGCCGTATCGGGTCGTTGGCGTGGTGGCCAAACAGGGCACGCTCTTCGGGATCTCGCTCGACAAGTTCGCCATCATGCCGTTCAACGCGCCGGCGCGGCGGCTCATCTGTCCCATCAACATCCTCGACGCGCTCATCGTGCGCACGGCCGACCCGGAGACGATGGAGCAGGCGATGAGCGAGGCCGAGGCTGCGATGCGCGGCCGGCGGCAGCTCAAGCCGTGGCAAGGAGACAATTTCGCCTTTCAGACGGCTGACGGAGCGCTCGGCACCTGGAAGAAGATCTCGAAGATTCTCTTTCTCGCCCTGCCCGGCCTGGTCGCGATCTCCCTCGTGGTCGGCGGCATCGTCATCATGAACATCATGCTGATGGCGGTGAGCGAGCGCACGCGGGAGATCGGCATCAGAAAGGCGCTCGGCGCCCGCCGGTCCGATATCCTCGCGCAGTTCGTGGTCGAGTCGGCCGCGCTGTCGCTCGCCGGCGCCATGGCGGGAATCGGCTTCGGCCTGGCGCTGGCCTGGGTCGTCAAGGCCGTCACTCCCCTGCCCGCGGCTGTCGCACCCTGGTCGATCATCGTGGGAGTGGTGCTCGGCATTTCCGTCGGCATCGCGGCAGGGGTGTATCCCGCGAGCCGCGCGTCCCGTCTCGATCCCATCCTCGCGCTGAGGGCCGAGTGACGCCGCGTGCCCGGAGCGCCGTCGGCTCGCGGATGGCCGAAGGCGTGGCCGTGGCCCTCGACTCGCTCCGCTCCAACAAGGTCAGAGCCGCGCTCACGATTCTAGGCGTCGCCGTCGGCGTCACCGTCGTGATCGGGATGGCGTCGGCGATCTCGGGGATCAACCACAGCGTCATGGCTATCCTGGAATCGGCCGGCCCCAAGACCTTCTTCGTGGAGCGATATTTCTCCGGCGGGCTCGAGATTTCCGACGGCTCGGACGAG
This sequence comes from Gemmatimonadales bacterium, assembly GCA_038240975.1. Classification (GTDB taxonomy): domain Bacteria; phylum Gemmatimonadota; class Gemmatimonadetes; order Gemmatimonadales; family GWC2-71-9; genus CAVVWJ01. Next base: position 10,343 of record JBBRGF010000073.1, on the reverse strand, counting down.
CTGTCACCGTGGCGGCGGATGCCGCCTATCTCCGAGAAAGAGGCCGAGCTGATCCGCAGGCTCCCCGTGGTGAGCGACGTGAGCATCGGTGAGGACGCTGACGGTCCGGTGGGCTTCGAGGGCGTGGACATCTCGAGCGTCGGCGTGGCCGGGCGGGGCCCGAGCTGGGTGGCCGTCAAGGGTGGTGACATCCTGTCGGGCCGGAACTTCACGCCGTCGGAGTACGCGGCGGGCGCGCTCGTCGCGGTGGTGAACGAGAAGCTTGCCGACATGCTGTTTCCCGGCCGCGATCCTCTCGGCAAGACGATCAAGATATTCGGGCAGCCGTTCAAAGTGATCGGCAAGCACGTGGAGCCAAGCTCGCTTTTCGGCGATGACAACGAGCCTCGGGTGGTCATTCCGCACTCGGTGTTCACCAAGGTTGCGGATTACGAGCGAGGATGGATGGAAGTGGCGGTGATGCCCACGGAGAGCGCCACGCTTCTCGATACGCAGGACCAGGTCACCGCCGCGCTCCGCAGCACACGGGGGCTCAAGCCGGCGCAGGAGAACAATTTCGCGATCGTCACACAGGACCGGGTGCTGGAGTCGTTCAACAAGATCACGGCCGGGTTTTTCATCGCGATGATCACACTCTCCAGTGTCGGCCTCATGGTGGGTGGCGTGGGCGTGGTGGCCATCATGATGATCTCGGTGACCGAGCGCACCCGTGAGATCGGCGTGCGCAAGGCCCTCGGCGCCACCAGGGGCGAGATCATGTTCCAGTTCCTCGTCGAGGCCGCGACGCTCACGCTCATCGGCTGCCTCGTCGGCATGGCGTTCGGCGCCCTGCTCGCGTCGGCGATCCGACACTTCACGCCGATCCCCGCGACCATCCCGTTGTTGTCGGTGGTGGCGGCCATCGCGGTCTCGATTCTCACCGGTGTGCTCTTCGGACTCTACCCCGCCAGCCGCGCCTCGAGGCTCGACCCCGTGGAGGCGCTGAGATACGAGTAAGCGGAGAAGGGAGAAGGGAGAAGGGAAGTTTCTCAATGGATCCCGTTCTCCGTTCTCCGTTCTCCTTTCTCGTTCTCCTTCTCCCCGTTCCCCTTTCCCCGTAGTTTCCCTCGATGCCCCTTTCCGAGGCCCTCCGACTCGCCCTCCAGGCGATCTGGACCAGTAAGCTCCGCTCCTTCTTCACCCTCCTCGGCATCATCGTTTCCGTCGGCTTCCTGGTCGTCGTGGTCGCGGTCATCCAGGGAATGAACGCGTACGTCAAGGACAATCTCACCGGCGCGATGATCGGCACGAACGCCTTCCAGGTGCGCCGCTCTCCGATTTCCGTGGGCCTGCTCGAGGACGATGCGGTCAAGGCGATCGCCAAGCGGCCGCTCATCTCGTGGGCAGACGCGGGGGTGATCGAGCGGGCGCTTCCCGATGCGAGAGCGGTATCGCTCCAGTCCGGCTGGCCGACACCGTCGAGCGACGTCGCCTACCGCGACCGCACGGTCGGCCAGGTGCTCATCTTCGGCGTGACTCCGCCCTACCAGGTGGTGCAGGACTACCGGATGCTCGCCGGCGATCAGCTGAACGAGCCCGACATCCGCGAGCGCCGGCTTGTCGTGGTGCTCGGCTTCGACGTCGCCGACAAGCTCTTCGTCCAGGCTGAGCGGGCGGTGGGGCGAAAGGTGCGTGTGGCGGGGCGCGAGGTGACCGTGAAAGGAGTGATCGCCAAGAAGGGGCGAGTGCTCGGCCAGTCGTTCGACGGCTTCCTGCTCATGCCGTTCACCACCTTCGAGTCGTTCTACGGCCGCAGGAAGACGACCGTGGTCTCGGTCAAGATGGCCACGGCCGAGGAGATCGACGGCGCCATGTCGAGGGCGGAGGAGGCGATGCGGGTGGCCCACCGCCTGCGACCCGGCGAGCAGAACGACTTCACCGTGGACAAGGCCGATGCCCTGGTGGCGTTCTGGCGCCAGCTCACGCGGATCCTCTTCACCGCTATTCCCGCGGTGGTCTGCATAGGGATCGTGGTCGGCGGCATCGTGATCATGAACATCATGCTCATGAGCGTGACGGAGCGAACGCAGGAGATCGGCCTTCGCAAATCGCTGGGCGCGAGGCGACGGGACATCCGGCGGCAGTTCCTGATCGAGGCCGTAGTGCTGTCCACTCTGGGTGGTGTGCAGGGCGTGCTGGGCGGCTGGGCTCTGGCGGCGCTGGTATCCACCTTTACCCCGCTGCCGGCGCGCATCACTCTCTGGTCGGTGGGCGTCGCGCTCGCCGTGGGAGCCGGCGCCGGAATCGTGTTCGGCGTGTTCCCCGCGTCGCGGGCCGCGCGCCTCGACCCCATCACGGCACTTCGCGCCGAATAGCATGTTTCTTCGCAACGTCGGTGAGGGAGTGTCGATCGCGCTGGAGTCGATGCGGTCGAACAAGCTGCGATCGAGCCTCACCATTCTCGGCGTCGTCATCGGCGTGACGACGGTGATGGCCATCGCCTCGATGGTGCAGGGCATCCGGACCCAGATCTTCAACGCGATCGAGACGGCGGGACCCTCGGTGTTTTACGTCATGCGATTCTTCTCGCAGACGCCTCTCAATCCCGACCGCCTGCCCTACGCGGTGCGCATCAGACCGGTGCTCGCCACCACCGACGCCGATGCCATCGGCCGGCTGCCGCAGATCGCCTACTCGGGCATGTGGGTGCAGCTCTTCCAGCGTATGGAGTACCAGGGCGAGCACACCCAGACGCTCACGATCTTCGGCGCCGACGACCACTACATGGACATCAACGGCGGCACCCTGCTCCGCGGCCGGTTCTTCACCAGGGGCGAGCTGGCCGGTGCCGAGGTGATGGTCATCGAGACCGACGTGGCCGACAGACTCTTCGGGCGTATCGACCCGCTCGGCCGTCAGGTACGCGTCGGGGACAAGTCGTTGCTGGTGATCGGCGTCTACCAGAAGCCGGGAAACATCTTCGAGCCGCCGGGTCAGGAAGTGGGCGGCGTAGTGCCGTTCGAGACCGCGAGACAGAATTTTCACTACGACGAGACGAACGCATTATTCATCGCCGTCCGTCCGCGGGCGAGCGTCGACCCGGTCGCCGCGCGAGACCTCGCGACGGTGGCGCTGCGGCGAACGAGGAATCTCCGACCCGGAATGCCCAACACCTTCGACCTGATCAGCCAAGACCAGATCCTCGACGTGGTCGGCAAGTTCACGACGTACTTCTTTCTCGCGATGGTCTCGCTCTCGAGCGTGGCGCTGCTGGTCGGCGGCATCGGTGTCATGGCGATCATGATGGTTTCGGTCACCGACCGCACCAAGGAGATCGGCCTGCGCAAGGCGCTCGGCGCCACCCGGCGCGAGATTCTGTGGCAGTTTCTCGTCGAGGCTGCGACGCTCACCCTCATCGGCGGCCTGCTGGGAATCGCCTTCGGCCTTCTCTCGGGCGAGGTACTCAAGGCTGCCCTCCGCCTCGAGTCGGCCGTCCCCCTCTGGAGTGCGGCGCTGGCATGCGGCGTGAGCATCGGCATCGGACTCGCGTTCGGCCTCTACCCCGCCAACCGGGCGGCACGAATGGATCCGGTCGAGGCGCTGCGTCATGAGTAGGTATATTGTCCGCCCATGCCCGTAGACATCCTGGCCATCGCGGCGCATCGCGACGACGTCGAGCTGACATGCGCCGGTACGCTGCTCAAGGCATCCGAAGCCGGACACACGACCGGAATCCTCGATCTCACCGCCGGTGAGAGCGGCACCCGCGGGAGCCCCTCCCTGCGAGCCGGTGAAGCCGATCGGGCGGCGGCCATCCTCGGCGTGAGCGAGCGGCGCAATGCCGGCCTGCCCGATGCGCACCTTCACAACGACGAGCCTTCACGCCGTGTTGTGGTCGCCGAGATCCGCCACTTCGCGCCGCGAATAGTCATCCTGCCCTTCCCCGTCGGCCGCCATCCCGATCACCGCGTCGCCTCCGAGCTCGGCCGCGACGCGTGCTTCCTGGCCGGCCTCGAGAAGTTCGAGGCACCCGGCGCTGCGCACCGGCCGTTCAAGATTCTCTACGCTCTGTCGTACCGCGAGGACCCGGTCAAGCCGACCTTCGTGGTCGACGTATCGACGCAGTTCGAGAAGAAGATGGCGGCCATTTGCTGCTACTCGAGCCAGTTCGACGGTGCCAAGGCGGCCGGCGAAATCTTTCCCACCGGGCAGGACCTCTACTCGCTGGTGGAGACGCAGAATGCGCATTACGGCTCGCTCATTCGCGTGCGCTTCGGCGAGCCTTTCTTTACCCACGAGACGATGGCCGTGGAGGACGTGGTGAATCTGGGAGTGAGGAGCATGTAAGTCACCCGTAGCCCTCGACCCGCGGCCTTCTTAACTTTCCGCGCATGCCTGCTCCTCCCCCTGTCTACCTCGATCACGCCGCCACGACCCCGGTACGGCCCGAAGTACTCGAGGCGATGATGCCGTATCTCACCGACCAGACTTACGGCAACCCCTCGAGCAGCCACCGGTTCGGACGCGCGGCGCGCGCCGGGATGGAGCAGGCCAGGCGCCAGGTGGCTGAGGCCGTGGGCGCGGAGCCGGGGCAGGTCGTGTTCACCTCGGGCGGCACCGAGGCCGACAACCTGGGCATCGTGGGTGCGGCTCTCGCCGCGCGCGAGCGGGGCGCCGAGATGTGCGCGGCGGTATCGGCGGTCGAGCACAAGGCCATCCTTGCGGCGGCCCATGCCGTATGTCGCCTCGGCGGTCGCGAGGTGATCCTACCGGTTGACGCTCGCGGTGCGCTGGTGCTCGACGCACTCGACGCCGCCCTCGCCGAACGCCCCGCCGTGGTCTCGGTGATGTGGGTGAACAACGAGACCGGTGTGATTCAACCGATGGCCGAGATCGCCGGCCGCTGTTGCGCTGCCGGCGTCATCCTCCACACCGACGCCGTCCAGGCATTCGGCAAGGTACCGGTATCGCTCCACGACGTCTCGTGTACGATGCTCACTCTCTCCGGGCACAAAATCGGAGGACCCAAGGGCGTCGGCGCACTGGTGGTGCGCGACCGCAAGGCGGTGGAAGCCATCATCCACGGCGGAGGCCAGCAGCATGGCCTGAGGCCGGGCACCGAAAACGTCGCCGGCGCGGTGGCGCTCGGCAAAGCGGCGCAGCTCGCGGCGGCGGAGCAGCAGGCCGAGGCCGTGCGCCTGAGCGGATTGCGCGATCGGCTGGCCCAGCGCCTCAAGGATTCCATTTCCGACCTGATCGTCACGGCAGACGGCGGCGATCGGGCGCCGCACGTCGTTGGCATTGCGGTGGCCGGCGCCGACGGCGAGGCGATCCTCATGCACCTCGACATGGCCGGCGTCGCGGCATCGGGCGGGTCGGCCTGCTCTACCGGAGCGGTGGAGCCGTCACACGTGCTGATCGCCATGGGTGTGCCGCGTGAGCTGGCGCTCGGCGCGGTGCGGTTCAGCCTCGGCCACGGAAGCAGCGAGAGCGATGTCGACCGGGCCGCCGAGGTGATGCCGGGTGTCGTGGCCAAGGTTCGGAAGCTCGCCGGAGTGCTGGGGCGTGCCTGAGCGGGTGCTGGTGGCCATGTCGGGCGGGGTGGACAGCTCGGTAGCCGCTGCCCGCCTCGTCGAGCAGGGCTACGAGGTGGTCGGCGCCACGATGAAGCTGTTCTGTTACGGCGACTCGGTGCCCGACCGTCCATGCTGCTCACTCGACTCGATCAATGACGCGCGCGACGTCTCCCATATCCTCGGCATTCCCCACTACGTGCTCAACCTCGAAGATCGCTTCAACCTGCACGTCATCCAGAATTTCGTGAGCGAGTACAGCCGGGGCCGGACGCCGATTCCCTGCGTCCGGTGCAATTCGTTCACCAAGTTCCGCGATCTCCTGGCCCACGCGGACGCTCTCGACTGCCGGCACATCGCCACCGGACACTACGCCGTGGCGCGAAACGGTGGCCTGTACCGCGGCCGTGACCGGAGCAAGGATCAGAGCTACTTCCTCTGGGGCATCGACCGGCAGGTGGTGGCACGCATGCTCACACCAGTCGGCGAGTTGTCCAAGGCGGAGACGCGGAGTTACGCGCGCGCCCTCGGCCTCACCACCGCCGACAAGCCCGAGTCGGTCGAGATCTGCTTCGTGCCCGACGACGACTACGCGGGTGTGCTCGAGCGCCACCTGCCTTCCGACGCGCCGGCCCTGGCGCCTGGCCCCCTCGTCACCACGGCCGGCGAGGTCATTGGCCAGCACCGGGGGTACGCGAGGTATACCATCGGCCAGCGCAAGGGATTGCCCGGCGGGTCGGCGGGGCCCCGATTTGTCGTCGCGATCCGGCCCGAGCGGCGCGAAGTGGTCGTCGGCTCAGCCGACGAGCTGGAAGGGCGCCTCGTCACCCTCGAAGAGATCAACTGGCTTTCTACGCCACTCGAGGCCGGCGCCAGATGCGACGTGCAGATACGCCACCGCTCGCGCGGAGTGCCGGCAACCGTCGCCTCCGTGGACGGCGAGAGCGTCACGCTCGCGCTCGCGACGCCGGCTCGCGCGATCACTCCAGGACAGTCGGGCGTGCTGTACGACGACGAGGGACGAGTGCTGGGGGGCGGTGTCATCGCGTGAGCAGACTGAGCGAGAGAGTCACATGCGTTCCCTGCTGATGCACTGGGTGTTCAACGCCGCGGCGCTCTGGCTGGCCGCATACTTCATCACGGGGCTCGACTTCAACGGCACCATCGTCCAACTCCTGCTCGTCGCGGCGGTCTTCGGCCTGGTCAACAGCCTCCTTCGACCGCTGCTCACGGTGCTCACCTGCCCCCTCATCATCGTCAGCCTGGGCGTCTTTACGCTCGTCATCAACGCGCTCATGCTGCTGGTCACCGGGTGGCTCTCGACCCGGTGGGGCCTCGGCTTCGCTGTGAGCGGATTCTGGCCGGCCTTCTGGGGCGGCCTGCTGATCGGGGTCGTGAGCCTCGTCCTCTCTCTGCTGTTCGGCGGCGCCAAGAAAGGTTGAAGGTCCAGGGGCGTTACCAGCCTGTTACATGTTGTTCCCCCGGTCTCGCTGCCGCCGTAAATTGAGACGTGACCAATCTCCGGCTACAACTTGCCGCCTCTTCGGCGGTAGACCTGCGCGACCCGTCGCTCTACCTGAACCGCGAGCTCTCGTGGCTCGAGTTCAACCGGCGGGTCCTGCACGAGGCGCTCGACTCACGCACGCCGCTCCTCGAGCGCCTCAAGTTCCTCGGCATCTTCAGCAGCAATCTCGACGAGTTCTTTCAGGTGCGGGTCGCCGGCCTCAAGCAGCAGGTTGCGGCCAGGATCGTCGAGCGCACCGCCGACGGGATGACGCCGGAAGACCAGCTCCGGGCCATATCGGGGACCGTGCGGGAGCTGGCGCGGCAGCACCGGCAGTGCCTGATGGACGACGTCCTTCCGTCTCTCACCCGGCAGGGGCTGACTCTGCACCCGACCGTCGACGAGCTCGGGCGCACCGACCGGGAACAGCTCGACGCGTACTTCCGCGCGAATGTGTTTCCCGTTCTCACGCCGCTCGCCGTCGATCCGGGCCATCCTTTTCCTTACATATCCAATCTGAGTCTTTCCCTCGCCGTGGTGCTTCGCGATATCGATGGCGAGGAGCGGTTTGCCCGGGTCAAGGTGCCCAAGATCCTTCCGCGATGGGTGCCGCTGCCGTCGCCGAACGAGTTCGTCTCGCTCGAAGAAGTCATCGCCGCCAACCTGGAGGCGCTGTTCCCGGGCGTGGAGATCCTCGGCGCCTACACGTTCCGGATCACCCGGAACACGGACCTCCAGATCGACAACGGCGACGAGGCGGAGGATCTGTTGAGCCTCATCCAGGAGGAGGTGCGGAACCGGCGATTCGCGGAGGTGGTCCGCATCGAGGTGCACACCTCGATGCCCACGTCACTGAGAGAGCTGCTCCTCGTCGAGTTCAGCGAGCAGCAGGAGCCGCCCGCTCGCCCGCTCACTTCGGACGATCTGTACGAGGTCTCCGGCCTCCTCGATACCGCCGACCTGCTTACGCTGGCGTCGCTCGACCTGCCTGCGCTCAAGGATCCCGTCTTTCACCCGGCCACGCCTTCGCGCCTCGCCGGCTCGCGTAACATCTTCGACGTGATCCGGGAAGGCGACATCTTTCTCCACCATCCGTACGACAGCTTCGCCACCTCGGTCGAGCGGTTCATCCAGACCGCGGCCGAGGACCCCGACGTCCTGGCGATCAAGCTGACGCTGTATCGGACGGGGGGCGACTCCAGCATCGCGAGGATGCTGGTGCAGGCGGCCGAGCGCGGCAAACAGGTGGCCGTGCTCATCGAGCTGCAGGCGCGGTTCGATGAGGAGAACAACATCATCTGGGCCCAGCGGCTGGAAGATGTGGGGGTCCACGTGAGCTACGGCGTGTCGGGACTCAAGACCCACGCCAAGGTGATGCTCGTGGTGCGGCGCGAGGGAGACACGATGCGCCGCTACGTGCACACCGGCACCGGCAATTACAACCCCAAGACGGCGCGCCTGTATACCGACTTCGGCCTGCTGAGCGCCAATCCCGATCTCGGGGCCGACCTCACTGACCTGTTCAATGTCCTCACCGGCTTCGCGTCACCGGTGGGCTACCGGAAGCTCATCGTGGCGCCGCGCGGCATGCGTGAACGCTTCATCGCGATGATTCACCGCGAGGTGTCCCACCAGCGCGCGGGCCGGCCGGCCCGAATCATGGCCAAGATGAACGCCCTCGTGGACCCCGAGATCATCGCCACGCTGTACAGTGCCTCTCAGACCGGCGTGCCCGTCGACCTGATCGTCCGAGGCATCTGTTGCCTTCGTCCGGGTCTGCCGGGAATCAGCGAGGGCATCCGAGTGATCAGCGTCGTGGGGCGGTTCCTGGAGCATTCGCGGGCGTTCTATTTTCTGAACGGGGGTCAGGAGGAGGGCTACATCGGCTCGGCCGACTGGATGCCCCGCAACCTCGATCGCCGCATCGAAGCCGTCACGCCGGTCGAAGAGCCGGCCCACCGGCAGACGTTGAGGGACATGCTGCTTCTGCTGTGGCAGGATCATCGCCAGGCGTGGGAGCTGCGTCCGGACGGGAGCTACGAGCAGCGCAAGCCTCCGACCGCCGAGGCGGAGCGCGGAACTCACCGGATTCTGATCGAACGCATACAGGCAGGCGGCGGGATCCTGCGAGAAAATCAGTAGGGAAGCCCCGCCGCATCGGCGAACTTCTTGAACAGCTCCGTCTGCTCCGGTGTCAGATCGCCGGGGATCGTCACCTGCACCGCTACGAGCTGGTCACCACGCTGTCCATTTCTCTCGACTCCCTGCCCCTTGATGCGGAACTTTCTGCCCGGCTGAGTGCCGGGTGGAATCTTGAGCATCACCCGCTTTCCATCGATCGTCCGAACGCTGAGTCGCGTGCCGAGCACGGCCTGCGCATCGTTGATCGTCACCTCGCAGACGATGTCGGCTCCCTCACGATGGAAAAAGCGATCCGGCAGAACCTGGAACGTGACGAGGAGATCGCCGGCCGCGGCTCCCGAGGGACCTTGCTGCCCCTGGCCCCGAAGCCGCACGCGGGTGCCGGTCTCGGTGCCGGGCGGGACCGTGATCACGACGCGCCGCTCGGTGCGCACCTCGCCCACCCCGGCGCAGGTGGGGCACGGTTGCGACGGAATCTTGCCGCGGCCGCGGCATTGCGGGCACGGCCGGTTGACCGAGAAGCCGCCCTGCCCGAACGAGATGGTTCCGCGCCCGTTGCACTCGGGACACGTAGACCAAGTGGCCCCCGGGGCGCCGCCCGATCCCTGACAGGTGGGACAGGCTTCGGTGACCGCGAGCGTGACGGGCACCTTTCCGCCAAGCACAGCGACGCGGAATGGAATCTCGACCAGGGTTTCGAGCGTTTCGGCCACAGGCTCTTCCCGCCGGCCGCGTCCGAAGATCGACGAGAAGATGTCGCCGAGGCCGCCGAAGTCGCTGAAGTCGGCGGGCTCGCCGGCGGGTCCCGCGGCGCGCCCGCCTCCACCGCGACCTCCCGGGCGTTGACCGCCGCGGGATACGCCGTCAAACGCGCCGAAGCGCCGCATGCGGTCGTACTGCGCGCGCTTCTCGGTATCGGAAAGGACGGTGTGGGCCTCGGAGATTTCCTTGAAGCGGTCGGCCGCCTTCGGATTGCCGGGGTTGGCGTCGGGATGATACTGCTTGGCGAGACGCCGATAGGCCTTCTTGATCTCGTCCTGGCTTGCCGAGTCGGGGACGCCCAGCACCTGATAGAAGTCCTGGGCGGCCACGTTAGACTTGACCCTGCTCTGAGTAGACCGGGACTCTCGCGGGTCGGACCAGGA
>JBBRGF010000072.1:0-14861 GCA_038240975.1 Gemmatimonadales bacterium | reverse complement strand
GACGCTGCGCCTGGTCCAGCACATGCGTTTGACTCTGGTAACTCCTCCCGACAACGCCGCCCCCGACATCGTGAGCAGAGTGGCCCTGGCCCGTCTGCGCTTTGTGGGATCCCCGTGGATTCGCCGGTCGGAGACTCCGATCGCCGGCCTGGTAGGCTCGGTCGGTCTCCCGCATGGCCAGGTCAGCACGTCGATCGTCTCGACCGAGAACGTACTGGACCTCGGATATGAATCACCGCCGGGGATCTTCGATAACGTCTCGAAGAAGGGAGGCGATCAAGCGTCCCAGGGAACCCAGATCAACGAGAAATCGCTCAGGATCCTCGCGACCGAGCTGGGACTGGGAGAGCGTGCCGAGGCCTATCTGCGGTTTCCCTCAGGCCCGCAGAATCTGCTGACGTACAGTCACCTCCGTGCCTGGTTTCGGGGGCGGGGACCGGGGTGGGAGGAAGGCGATCTGCAGGCCTTCCTCAAGCTGGGGAGTGACGACCAGAATTTTTACCTCTACCGGGCGCCGGCGCGCTCGGTTACGTGGGTGCCCGAGGTCGTCATCGATCTCGATACCTGGCGCAGTCTGAGAGCCGATATCGAAAATCGATGGTTGAGGGGAGAAGCGCCGTCGGGCGCTGCCGAATGCGGCACCGAGGATGTCGGCGCCTTTGTCGCATGCAGCGGTCCTTACCTCGTGCAGGTCCGGGACCCAGGAGTCAATCCGCCCAACCTGGCCGCGATACAGGAGATGGCGGCGGGCATCTATCGCGTCGGCCAGGCGGTGACCACCGACCAGGTGGAGCTCTGGGTCGACGATATCCGGCTGGCCGATCCCGTGTCCCGCACCGGCACGGCGGCGTCCATCGATGCTCGGTTGGCGGCGTCCGACGTCGCCAGCCTCTCGTTCTCGCTCGTTCGCGAGAACGGACAGTTCCGCCAGATCAATGAGAACCCCACCTATCGGGGCAATAACGTGCTCCAGATGGGCGGCAACATCCGGCTCGAGCGTTTCCTGCCGCCGTCGCTCGGCCTGGTGGTACCGCTGAGCGCGACGTACAGCCGAACCGGGACTTCGCCGGAGCTGCTCTCCGGAACCGACCTGGAGGCGGCGTCGTTGTCGGGTCTTCGAACCCCTCAGTCCTGGAGCATGAGCTACGCTCTGTCGATTCGCCGGGGTCAGCAAGGCAGCGACTGGATTACGCGCGGCTTCGTGGATCCGCTCTCGGTGGCGGCGAGCCTCACGCGAGGGAGCGCCCAGACCGACCTGACTCATGCCGACGCCAACGCCTATTCGTTGATTGCCAACTACGGCTTGACCCTCAAGCGCCACGGTGCCCACTTGGGGCTGGGAGGACTCACCCGCGCGCTGCCGAAGTGGATACGAGAAGGCGAATTCGGCAAGAGGCTCGAACGGGCCGACCTGAGCCTCGCGCCCACACGAGTGCGTCTCACCAGCGGGTTGACGCGCGACCGATCCATCGCCACGGCCTTCCGAGTTCCCGTCGAGCTGAGCGCCGATGCGCTCCGAACCCCTACGCTGGCATTGAATCATCTCTGGAGAAACTCCGCCGGCCTGACATGGCAGCCGCTCGGGATGCTCAACCTGTCCGGCGATCTGACGAGCACTCGGGACCTCCGGGTGTATCCGGACTCGACCACGATCGGGCGCGTCACCAACGACGCGCGCCGGGGACTGCTTGGCGTTCCCGTCGGTGTCGAGCGGGACCGAAATCTCACGACGGCCCTCACGCTCACGCCCAGCCTTGCCTCGTGGCTCCGGCCCCGCTTCCTCAGCGGCAGCAGCTTCATTCTGTCGCGCAATCTTTTCAGCCGTGATCCGGTGCGCGCCGGCGAGGACAGCGGCGCGTTCATTCTCCCCAAGACGCTCAATAACAGCCGGACGAACGAGATCGGGGCCGCGGTCGATTTCGCGCTCGGTATCCGCCGGCTCGCAGGCGATAGTTCGTTCCTGGGCAAGACGCTCGCGCGGGTACGGCCAGTGGATCTCAGCACGCGCCTGACCCGCTCCTCCACGTACGACCTGACCGCGTTCGAGCCGAGCCTCGGCTATGAGCTCGCCCTGGGCGGACTCGATCGTTTTCTCACCCAGGAAGGCGTGGCCGCGGTCGGCGCCTCCGAGGCCCGCACCGCCACCATTGCCGGGGGAATGGATCTGCCGCTGGGCATCACGATGACGCTCTCCCACGCGCTCACTCGCACATCGCGCCTGCAACGCGTGAGCGATGGCTTCATCGGGACGGAAACGAAGCAGAGGGAATGGCCGGTGGGCAGCGTCCGATGGTCCCAGAGCTTTAAGGGCGGAATATTCGCGCTCCTCGCTCTGGGCACGAGCTTCCGGGTGCGCGAGGGAAGCTCGACCCAGTCGGGCCGCGTCTCGGGGCAACCCGCGTTGACGGCGATCAAGTCATCCTCGGTGAGCCCCGATCTCCAGGTGGGCTTCCGAAACGGAGTGTCGGTGAGTCTCTCTCTCAGCGACCTCAACCAGGAGAACGCCTCGAACGGCAACGACACCAAGCTCGATCAGAACGATCTGAACGGCGCGGTCAATTATGCCTTCAGGCTTCCCCGCTCGATCAGCCGTTCGCGGAAACAGGTGCGGAGCTCGGTTTCGTTCCTCGCGAGCACGGCCCGCTCCTGTCTCCAACAGGGTTTCGTGCCCACGTGCACGATCATCTCCGACGTGTCACGCAGGGAGATGCGGGGCGGGCTCGACACCGACCTCCTGCAGGCGCTCACCGCGGGCCTCCAGGTCGGGTACACCTTGAACGACGCCCGCCACCTCAGCCGACGGAGCTCGCAGATATCGATCGTCGCCTCCTTCCAGCTTTCCCTGTTTGCGGGAGACTATAGGTAGGTGACCCCTTTGTTGACATTCCGGCGGCGGAAAGGTTTCGTCCCCCCGATGCGACACATCCTTTTCCTCATCGTGGTCCTCGCCGGCTGTCGCGAAGCTCCCAGGGCGCGAGAATTCGACGGCACATCGGCATTCCGCTACATCGCGACACAGGTGGCCTTCGGCCCGAGGATTCCGAACACCGAGGCGCACACAGGAGCGTCCGCATGGCTCGACAGCATGCTCCGAACCCGCTCGGACACGCTGGTGGTCCAGAAGTGGGATCACGTGACGCTGAAGGGCGATACGCTCCATCTGGCGAACTACATCGCTCGGTTCAATCCAGGGGCGGAGAAGAGGGTGCTGTTCCTCGCCCACTGGGACAGTCGGCCCAATGCCGACGCACCCAAGTCACCCGACCGGTCCAAGCCGGTGCCCGGCGCCAACGACGGCGGCTCGGGGGTCGCGCTCCTGCTCGGCGTGGCCGATGCGCTCAAGCGCAAGCCGACGACCCTCGGTGTGGACCTGCTCTTCGATGACGGAGAGGACTACGGAGACTTCGAGGCAAAACCGGCGGCCACTGACGTGCTCATCGGGGCCCGGTATTACGCCGAACACCAGCTGCCCGGCGCCCAACCCCTCTACGCGGTTCTCTGGGACCTGATTGCGGACAAGGATCTTCAGCTTTACCAGGAAGGCAATTCACTGGTTGGCGCTCCCGAGGTGGTGGAGCGGGTCTGGGAAACGGCGCGCGAGCTGGGACAGTCGACCTATTTCATTCCGTCGCCCAAGCACACGCTCATCGACGACCATCTGGAGCTGCAGAAGGTGGGCATCCGCGCGGTCGACGTCGTGGACTTCGACTACCCGTCGTGGCACACGCCGTTCGACACCATCGACAAGGTCTCGGCTGCCAGCCTGCAGATCGTCGGCGATGTCGCGATAGGACTGGTGAGAAAAGAGGAGTAGCTCGCGCGGCGCGGCGCCTGCTGGAGCGATCCGGCCTCACGTGTCTTCCCGCGCCCATCGTACCATCAGCGCATGTCATCCGCCGAGCGGCGCGCGCTGCTGCTATTGCTGTCATTGGGATTGGCCGGACAGGGCGTACGCTGGCTGGCTACCCGGCCGGGTCGGCCGCCCGGCGAAGTCCAGCTTCTTGCAACGCTCCCCCCAAGCTCCCCGGCGGCACATCGCGACAGCATCCTCGCCCTTGAGCGCCCCCTCGCGTCCGGCGAGCGCATCGATGTCGATCGCGCCACTCCCAACGAGCTCGCCCGCCTTCCACGAGTGGGCCTCGCACTTGCCAAAGCCATCGTGGCCGATCGCGAGGCCCGTGGCCCGTTCGGCGGAGCGCAGGGGCTCGACCGCGTCCCGGGCATCGGTGCCGGTCTACTCGCAGTTATCGGCCCCCACCTCGCTTTCAGCAGAACACCGAGGCCGCCGGTAGCTCTGCCTGACTCGAGCCGGGCAGCCGCGCTCGATCTCAACCTGGCAACCGGCGCCGAGCTCGAGCGGTTGCCGGGAATAGGAGCGTCCAGGGCGCAGGCCATCGTCGCCTATCGCGAGCGGCACGGGTCTTTCAGTAGGGTAGCCGACCTGGGCCGTATTCCGGGGTTTGGGCCAGCCGCGGTCGCGAGGTTGAGCGGCCTGGTGAGGGTGCAATGACCCCTCCACCCAGCGGTATCCCCGGCCGTCGCCAGGCCGTTATCCTCAAGTCAACATTCAGGTTAGAGAGACTCAACGCTCCATGACAACCGCAGCAGCGCCGGCTGGCGGCGCCGATCGGCTGGGAGAGGTGTTGCTCCGCGACGGGGTACTGACCCGGGAGCAACTTGCCCAAGCCCAAACCGAGCAAAAGGCGACGAAACATCGCCTGGGCTACGTGCTCGTCAAGCTGGGGCTCGTGCCCGAGCTCGAGATCACCAAGGTCCTCGCCCGCCAGTACCGGATGCCCGCGGTCGATCTGTCGCGGTTCGAGGTCGACCCGAAGATCCTCAAGCTCGTTCCGCCCGACATGGCAACCAAGGGCGTGGTGCTGCCTCTCAAGCGAGAGGGCCGCACGCTTACCGTCGCCATGGCCGATCCGAGCGATCTCGGCCTCCTCGAAGACCTCAAGTTCATTACCCGATTCGATCTCTTCCCGGTCATCGCCGGTGAATTCACGCTGCGCTCGCTGATCGAAAAGCACTACGCCGTGAGCGACGATCAGGGCCTTCAGACGCTGATCAAGGACATGGAGGCGTCGGGCGAAGACGTGGAGGTGGTCGAAGAGCTGGAAGAAGAAACCGCCACGCAGGCGCAAATCGAAGATGCGCCGGTGGTCAAGCTCATCAACGGCCTTCTGATCGACGCCGTGAGGCGGGGCGCCAGCGACATCCACATCGAGCCGTTCGAGCACGAAATCCGGGTACGCTATCGTGTCGACGGTGCCCTGCTCGAGATCATGCGTCCGCCGCTCCGGATGAAGGCGGCACTCACTTCGCGCATCAAGATTCTCTCGCAGCTCAACATCGCCGAACGCCGCGTGCCGCAGGACGGCCGCCTCAAGCTCAAGATGGGCAACCGGGTCATTGATTTCCGGGTGTCGACGCTTCCGGTGCTCTACGGCGAAAAGATCGTTCTCCGTATTCTCGACAAGGGAAACCTGACGCTCGACCTCACCAAATTCGGATTCGAGCCCAAGGCCGAGAAGGATCTCATGAAGGCCATTCTGAACCCGTACGGCATGGTGCTGGTCACCGGCCCGACGGGCTCAGGCAAAACAACCACGCTCTATTCGGCGCTGTCCCGGGTCAACACTCCCGAAGTCAACATCATGACGGCCGAAGACCCGGTCGAATACAATCTGATGGGCATCAATCAGGTGCTGGTACGGACGGAAATCGGCCTCACTTTCGCGGCGGCCCTCAAGGCCTTCCTCCGGCAGGACCCCAACATCATCATGATCGGCGAAATTCGCGATCTGGAAACCGGGGGTATCGCCATCAAGGCGGCGCTTACCGGCCACCTCGTTCTTTCGACACTGCATACAAACGATGCAGCCAGCACGATCACCCGAATGATCGACATGGGCATCGAGGCATTCAACGTCGCCAGCGCCGTAAACCTAGTAGTCGCACAGCGTTTAGTGAGAAGAATCTGTAAGGGATGTAAGGCCCCGGCACAGTATACCGAGGAAGTTTTGTCCTCGCTGGGCACAGATTTTGAGAGGTTGAGACAGATACCGTTCATGAAGGGAACAGGCTGCGATACCTGCAGCGGTACGGGGTACAAGGGCCGGGCGGGCCTCTATGAGGTCATGGCCTTGAGCCCAGAGCTTCGTCGCATGATTCTCCGCGGGGCTGCAGTATCGGATATCAGCGACCAGGCCGTCTCGGAAGGGATGCTCACGCTCCGGATGGATGGCATGAAGAAAATCGATCGCGGAGTCACCACCCTCGAAGAAGTAGTCAAGGAGACAGCCGGATGAGCTTCAATCTGCGAGCGCTGCTGGAGGAGATGATCGAAAAGGAGGCCTCCGACCTCCACATCACCACGGGCGAACGGCCTAAATTGCGCGTCGACGGCGATATAGTCGATAGCTCGGTGGCCGAAATCCTGACTCCCAAAGACACGCTCCAGCTCGCGTACTCGGTACTGACGGAGAACCAGAAAAAGCGGTTCGAGACCGAGGACGAGCTCGACTTCTCGTTCGGGATTCAGAACCTGGCCCGCTTCCGTGGCAACTGCTTCAAGCAGCGCGGCTGTGTGTCCATGGTAATCCGCATGATTCCGTTCAATGTGCGAACCTTTCAGGACTTAGGGCTTCCCCCAGTCATCGCGAAGCTGGCAGAACGGCCGCGAGGGCTCATCCTGGTCACGGGGCCGACGGGTTCGGGTAAGAGCACGACGCTCGCGGCTATCATCGACAAAATCAACAAGGAGAGAAAGGGTCACATCATCACGGTAGAAGACCCGATCGAGTTCATTCACCGTCACCAATCCTGCATCGTCAATCAGCGGGAGATCGGCACCGATACTCAGAGTTTCCACTCGGCGCTCAAGTATGCGCTCCGTGAAGATCCGGACGTCATCCTGGTCGGCGAAATGCGCGATCTCGAAACTATTGCCGCGGCGCTCACCATCGCCGAAACCGGCCACCTGGCGCTCGCCACCCTTCATACCAACTCGGCGGCCGAGTCGATCAACCGCATCATCGACGTCTTTCCGGCCAACCAGCAGTCCCAGGTGCGGGCGCAGCTCGCCTTCGTGCTGGAGGGTGTCATCACCCAGACCCTGCTGCCCAAGCAGCGCGGCCGCGGCCGGGTCATGGCGTGTGAAATCATGGTGGCCACGCCGGCCATTCGCGCGCTCATTCGCGACGACAAGATTCACCAGATCTACAGCGCGCTGCAGTCGGGCAAGAAGTACGGGATGCAGACCATGAACGATGCACTGTTCCAGCTGTATACCAATCGCGAAGTGACCCAAGAAGAGTGCGAGCGGGTGTCACACGATCCGAAAGAGTTTCTCCGCATGATCGGCATTACGCCGCTCGAGGATCAGGAGATCACGACGGCCGAGCGGAGCCAGCGCACCGCGGCAGCCCGCCGCTAACCGGAGACTTACGCGATGCCGATGTTCGAGTACACCGCGCGCAATGCTGCGACCGGGCAAATTCAGAAGGGCCAGCTCGACGCTCCGACGAAGGACGAGGTCGGCGCATACCTGCGTAAGAACCGGCTGATTCTGGTTCATGTGCGCGAAGCGCCGAAACAGATCAAGCTGAGCTTCGGTGGCCAGCGGGTAAAGACGCGCGATATCGTCATTTTCACCCGCCAGTTCGCCACGATGATCAATGCCGGTCTGCCGTTGGTGCAGTCGCTCACCATTCTGGCCACCCAGACCGAGAACAAGACGCTTCAGACCGTCACGCGTGCGGTGGTATACGACGTCGAGAGCGGCAACACTCTCGCCGACGCTTTCGCCAAGCATCCGAAGGCCTTTACCCAACTGTACGTCAACATGGTCGCCGCCGGCGAGGCGGGTGGTATTCTCGACACCATTCTCCTCCGGCTTGCCACATTCCTCGAGAAGAACGACGCCCTCGTCCGCAAGGTCAAGGGCGCCATGGTGTACCCGGGCGTCATCATGACCGTGGCGTTCATCGCCATTGCAGTGCTGCTCATCTTCGTCATCCCCACCTTCCAGAGCATGTTCGCGTCGGCCAACCTCGAGCTGCCGCTTCCCACTCGTGTCGTCATCGGGATGTCCAACTTCCTGATTCACTACTGGTGGGCCATGATTGGCGTCGTCGCCGGGATCGTCTTCGCCATCCGCCAGTATTACGGCACGCCGGTCGGCCACAAGCAGCTCGACGGCTTGCTTCTCAAGGCCCCGGTCCTCGGCGACGTCATCCGGAAGTCGGCGGTGTCGCGCTTCACCCGTACGCTGGGCACGCTGGTCAGCTCGGGCGTGTCGATTCTCGATGGCCTCGAGATCACGGCCAAGACCGCCGGCAACCAGGTCATTCACGACGCCGTCATGGAGTCACGCAACTCCATCGCGGGCGGTGAAACCATCGCCGCGCCGCTCGAGAAGTCGAAGGTCTTTCCGCCCATGGTCATCTCGATGATCGCGGTGGGCGAGCAGACCGGCGGCCTCGACGAAATGCTCTCCAAGATCGCCGACTTCTACGATGAAGAAGTGGACGTCGCGGTCAGCGCGCTCCTGTCGCTCATGGAGCCGGCCATGATCGTGATTCTGGGCGTCATCGTCGGCGGCATGGTGGTGGCAATGTACCTGCCGATCTTCGACATGATGAACGCGGTCCAATAAGCGGGTAACCCCCGGCGATGTGACCGTCGCACCTGTTCGGAAGCAGTGAGTCACCGTCACTTTCGGAAGCCCGGCGCGTCCAATCGGATGCCCGGGCTTTCCGCGTAAGGCTGGCGCAACGACGACCTTCCCCCGTCTTCTGCTTCACGGCGCGCTCACTGGCGCAACCAAATCGCACCCCCTACTATCCTACCTTCAGATCATCTGAAGGAGCCACCCGATGGCCGACGACCGCGCCGAGCTGCTCCAGGGGACGCTCGAGATGCTCGTCCTCCGGACCCTTGCCCTCGAACCGATGCACGGCTGGGGAATCGCCCACCGCATCGAGCGGATGTCCGCTCAGGTGTTTCTCGTCACGCAGGGCTCTCTCTATCCCGCCCTGGTGCGCATGAAGCGCCGGGGCTGGGTCAAGTCGGCCTGGCGAATAACGGAGAACAACCGGCGGGCGCGGTACTACGAGATCACCTCAGCGGGCCGGCGGCAGCTGGAGGTCGAGCGCGGCAACTGGGCGCGGGCGTCCTCGGCGATCAACGTGATCCTGAGCGCCCAATGGGCCATGGGGGAGTCATGAGCATCCTGTCGGATGTGGTCGAACGGGTGCGGGCGCTGATTTTTCGGCGCAGGGAGGAACGCGAGCTGGCGGAGGAGCTTCGCGTTCACGTCGAGATGGAAGCGGCGCACCAGCGAACCGCCGGGATCGGCGATGAAGAAGCGCGCCGCCGTGGCGCGGCGGCACTGGGCGGGGTCGAGCGGGTGAAGGAAGAGGTGCGCGATGCATGGGGAACACGCCTCATCGAGGATGGCGTCGGCGATTTCGCCTACGCGCTGCGTGCGCTCCGGCGAAGCCCCGGATTCGCGAGCGTGGTGATTCTGACTCTCGCGGTCGGTATCGGCGGCACGACTGCCGTGTTCAGCGCGGTCGACGCGGTGCTGCTGCAGCCGCTTCCGTATCAGCAGCCCGGCCGGCTCGTCCGACTCTACCAGGAGGCACCCAATTTCCGGGATCAGCGGCAGTTCGTGACCCCGGTGCATTTCCTCACCTTCCGCGAGCAGGTCGCCTCGTTCGAAGCGGCCGCGGCCCTTCTCACCTACAACGAAACGGGAGCGGACATCGGCGCCGGCGACGACGTGCGCCGGATTCGCCTGCTCCCGACGAGCGCCGGCTATTTCGACGTGGTCCGCGTCCAGCCTCTGCTGGGGCGCGGATTCCAGCCCGGCGACGAGAGCGGAGCGGCTCTCGTCGTGTTGAGTCACGACTTGTGGCAGCAGCAGTTCCACGGCGACCCATCTGCCATCGGGCGCACGTTGGTGATGGACGGGCAGGCCTATACCGTGGTCGGGATCATGCCCAAAGGCTTCAGCGACCCCGTCGCCGGCGCCGCCGATGCCTGGGTACCGTTGGATCTGACCGAGGGCCGCGATCCGACCAACGCGAACAACCACTATCTGACGGTGATCGCCCGGCTCCGTCCCGGCGTCCCGATCGCCCGGGGGCAGGCCGAGCTGGATGCGGTCTCCGGCGAGGTCGCGCGGCAGAACGCCGAAGCGAAGAACTCAGGTGCGAGGCTCTACCCGCTCAAGGACGACATCGTCGGCTCATCGAGTCGGGCGCTCGGGATCATGCTCGGCGCAGTGGGGCTGGTGCTGATTCTGGTCTGCGTCAATATCGCCAACCTCATGCTGGTACGAGCCTCGGAGCGCACCCGAGAGTTCGCCGTGCGGTCGGCGCTCGGCGCGCGCCGTTCGCGGCTGATCCGGCAGCTCCTGATGGAGAGCCTGACACTCGCCTTTGCCGGCGGGCTCGGCGGCCTCATCGTCGCTCGACTGGCGATGTCGGCGATCGTGGTCCTCGGGTCGGGAACGATTCCGCGCCTGGCGAGCCTGTCGCTCGATCCGCGGCTGCTCGCCTTCTCGCTCGTCATTGCGACGGTGTGCGCGGTGCTCTTCGGCCTCGCGCCGGCCATCCGCGCCGGGCGCACCCAGCCCGGCGACGCGCTGCGCGACCAGACCCGTGCCACGACGAGCGGCAGGCGATCGATGCGCCTCCGCGAATGGCTGGTCGTCTCACAAGTGGCCGTTGCGTTCGTCCTGC
Organism: Gemmatimonadales bacterium; assembly: GCA_038240975.1. Taxonomy (GTDB): domain Bacteria; phylum Gemmatimonadota; class Gemmatimonadetes; order Gemmatimonadales; family GWC2-71-9; genus CAVVWJ01. The sequence continues at coordinate 4,107 of JBBRGF010000072.1, read as the reverse complement.
TCGTCGGAGCCGGACTGCTGATCGCGAGCTTCCAGCGGATTCGACAGGTAGACCTCGGGGTGAACCCCGCCGGCGTGCTCACCTTCGAGCTCCATCTTCCCTCCGCCAGGTATGATTCGACGGCGCGCGGGCGGTTCTACGACGAATTCGCCGCCCAGCTCGCCGCACTCCCCGGTGTTCGCGCCGCCGGAGCAATCTCGAAACTCCCCGCGGCCGGGCCGTACCACCAGTGGGGAGTGCGGGCGTCGAGCGGTCCACTGGCCCAGGACGAGGTCCGCGGCGATGTCGATGCTGAAAACCGAGTTGTGGCGGGCGACTACTTCAGGGCCGTGGGAATTCCGGTTCTGGGCGGCCGCGCGTTCGATGCGCGTGACAACATGCTCGCCCCCGACCGGGTCGTCGTGAGCAAGAGCCTGGCCGATCTTCTCTATCCGGAGACCGATCCGGTGGGCCAGCGGCTGCGCACGGGCGGGCGTGAGAGTGAGATCATCGGCGTCGTCGGCGATGTGGCCGTCGACAACGAAGGTCGGCCGGACACGTACGTCTATCATCCGCACCGGCAATTCGCCGGTGACCGCAACTGGGCCCTGACCCAAGTGATCTCAGCGGCTTCGCCGGTGACGCTGCAGCCGGCCATTCGCCGGACGCTCGGGGCGCTCGATTCCCGGCTGGTCATGTTCAGGCCGACGATGCTGGACGAGGCGATCGGGCGAGGAGCGGCCCAGCGCCTATTCACCTTGAGAATCCTGCTGACCTTTGCCGCCGTCGCGCTCGCCCTGTCGGGCCTCGGGCTGTTCGGCGTGCTGTCCTACGGCGTGAAGCTGCGCAACCGGGAGTTCGGAATCCGGCTGGCGCTGGGTGCCGAGCGAGGGGCCATCGGCGCGATGGTGCTGCGACGAGGCCTGGCCGTGACCGGCATCGGCATTGCTGTGGGGCTGGTGGGTGCCCTGGCGCTATCCAGGCTGATGGTGTCGATGCTGTTTCAGGTCAGCCCGTTCGATCCACGCGTGCTGATCGGTGCGGTGGCGTTCATGGCCGTCGTCGCCGGACTGGCGGCATATCTGCCCGTTCATCGGGCGACAGGCCTCGATCCCCGCACCGCGCTGCAATAGGACGGTTACCGTCGCTCGTACGTGCCGATGGCCACGCCCTTGGCCACGGCGTGCTCCCGAAGGGCGGTGACGATTTCCGACCGGCCCGGCGCCGTGCCAAGGTTGAGCCGCGTGGCGAGCGCGAAGAGCTGGAACGCATAACGGTGCTGCCCGTGTCCCGGCGGAGGATCGGGCGGCAGGTACTCGGCCTTGAGAAACGAGTTCCGTCCCATCAGGATGCCCGTCTCCGCATGGTCCTTACCGGGCAGTGCGCCTTCGGCCAGGCCGAGGGTGCCGGCGGGGAGATCGTACACGATCGCGTGGACCAGCGGTTCCGGCGTCGGACTGTCGGCATCCTCGATCAGCAGCAGCAGCGAGCCCGACTCCGCCGGGACCCCGTTCCATTCGAGCGGCGGCGAGATCCCCTTTCCATCGGCCGTGTATGTCGCGGGAATCGGCCCTCCCGCCGCGAACGCGGGACTGGTCACCGCAATCTCCACGTCGACGTCCTCGAGCCCTTCATCATTGAAGGTCAGCGCGTCGAGGCCCGGCCTCGAGGTCCGCAGCGCCTCCCCGATCTTTCTCGGCATTTTTTCCAGCATCGAATAACCTCCTGACAGTGGATCATCACTCACTCAGACGAAAGCACGTCGGCGCTCTGCAGGCGGTGACACTGGTCACGCCGCGGCTTGCGAGGCATCGCTTTGCAGGGTCATAATGAGACCATCTTTCATCGGAGAACCCATCATGTTTCGCCTGTCCGTCGTCCCGTTCGCGGCCGCAGGGGCCTTTGCTGCCGCGATGCTGAATTGCTCCGACCCTTCCGAGCCACCGCGCGAAGCCGGCAGCCTCGGACAGTCCTCAAAATCCTCCGTTACGGTAGAACTCCAGCAGAGCGGCACCAGCAATCGGCTGCAAGCCATCAGCCCTGTGAACGACCGTGTGGCGTGGGCCAGCGGCGTGGGTGGCACCTATGTGGTCACCACCAACGGCGGGCCTACCTGGAAGGCGGGCGTGGTGCCGGGCGCGCGCTCGCTGGAGTTCAGAGACGTCCAGGCGTTCAGCGCGAATCGGGCGTACCTGCTTGCGGCAGGACCCGGGCCGGCCTCGCGGATCTACAAGACTGAGGACGGCGGGGCGCACTGGGAGCTGCAATTCAAGAACGGCAATCCCAAGGCGTTCTACGACTGCTTTTCCTTCTGGAAGCCGTGGCGCGGAATCACCATGAGCGATGCGGTCGACGGCCGCTTTCCGGTCATCCGCGTCACCAACGGAACAGACTGGAGCTACATCGCCACAAGGCTGCCCTCGGCGCAGGCCGGCGAGGCGGCATTCGCGGCGAGCGGCACGTGCGTGGCGACGCAAGGTGAGGACAATGCATGGATCGCGACCGGAGGCGCGGCCAAGGCCCGCATTCTCGCGACGACGGACGGCGGTGACACATGGAAGGCCTACGACACGCCGATCGTGCAGGGGACGGCGGCATCGGGCGGAATCTCGGTCGCGTTCCGCGACCGGCAGCACGGGATTCTCGGTGGCGGCGACCTCGAAATCACCGATGTCTTCACCAAGAACGTCGCACGCAGCAGCGACGGCGGAAAGAGCTGGCAGCTCGCCAAGCACCCGACGTTCACGGGATCGATCTACGGCCTGGCCTACGTCAACGGAATGGAAAAAAGCGTCGTGGCCACCGGCCCCAAGGGCGCCTCGTGGACAGCCGATGAAGGGAACCACTGGTTCGCGCTCGACACGCTCACCAACTACTGGGCCGTGGCGTTCTCCAGTCCCGCGGCCGGGTGGCTCGTCGGCACCGAAGGGCGCATCGCCAAGGTGAGCTTTGAGAACGGCGGGCGGTAGATCGCCCGTGGAATACGGCGCTACTGCAGATCGGCCAGCGCGGCGCGCCCGGCATGGTACCCACCCATGCCGTGCACGCCGCCTCCCGGCGGAGTTGAGGCCGAACAGATATAGACGCCCCGAAGCGGTGTGCGGTAGGGATCGAGGCGGGCCACCGGCCGGGCGAACACCTGCTGCAGGTTCATCATGCCTCCACTGATATCGCCGCCGACGAGATTCGGATTACGCCTCTCCAGATCTCCGGGTGTGAGGATGCTGCGGGCAAGTACCCTCGCCCTGAAGCCGGGCGCAAACCGCTCCACCTGACGCTCGATGTGATCGGTGAGATTGAGCGGGCACCCATTAGGCGCGTGGCAGTAGGCCCACGCGGTATGCTTGCCGGCGGGCGCTCGCGAGGGGTCGAACAGGGTCGGCTGAACGAAGATCACGAACGGCCGGTGGTTGACCTCGCCTCGTGCCGGCGCAGCCTCCGATGCCGCGATCTCCTCCAGCGTCCCGCCCAGGTGCACTGTAGCCGCCCGTGCGCAGGCCGGGTTGCTCCATGGCACCGGGCCGTCCAGCGCCCAATCCAGTTTGAATGCCGCCGCCCCGTACCGGTACCGGTCGAGCGCGAGCCTGTACTTGAGGGGCAGACGACCCTTGGTCAGGCGAACGACCTGTCGAGGTGTCAGGTCGAGGATCACCGTTCGTGCGGAACGCACCTCGTCGAGGTGCTCCACCGGCGAGTCGGTAACGATCTCTCCGCCGAGAGAGCGGAAGTAGTCGGCCAGCGCATCGGCCAGGCGCTGCGAGCCCCCTCCCACGATCGGCCAGCCGACGGCATGGCCGGCTATCGAGAGCAGCATCCCGAACGCCGCCGTGCCAGCGTGATCGAGCGGCAGGAAGGAATGCGCCGCGTTGCCCGCGAAGAGGGCCCGCGCGTGCGGGCTGCCGAGCACGCTTCGGGCGACGCCGGTGGCCGCACGGAAGGCGTGAAGCCCGAATCGCGCCATGAGCAGCGGGTGGCGCGGCAGCCGGATCGGCGGCGCAAGAACATCTTCCGAGAGCCCTTCCCAGGAGTCGGCGAGCGCCGCGTGCAGCCGTTTCCACCCCGCTCCTCCGGGTCCCAGCCCATCGGCAGTGGCGCCGATCGAGCGCTCGAGCACGACCGCCCTTCCAC
>JBBRGF010000071.1:0-14955 GCA_038240975.1 Gemmatimonadales bacterium | reverse complement strand
ATCGCCGCCAAAGGGATGATGTACCCGGTATAGAGACTGCCCACGGTGGCAGGCTCTGCATCGATGACTTCCCATTCCTGCCGGGGACTCAACAGGATTTTCTTCACGCGGTCGACAAGACCCATCGCGCTCTCCTTGAAGGGGACACGGCTGCGGGAGGGAGATGGATAAGGTGCTGTCCGAACGGCCGGACGTAAAGAGGGTCACCGGAAAGCCAGCCTGTCATCCCCGGCAAAAGCGAGGGATCCTCTCAACCAGCAAGATCCCTCGCTTGAGGCTACCGAGTCTTCGCTCTTCTTCGCTCGGACGACACTTGCCGTTTTGGCTTCGACCTAATTCGCCTTCGCTACGTCGTCCTCTACCTTGATGAATTCGTACTTACCGGGATGGCCGGCCAGGACAAACGTGTAACTCCGGCCGCCCTCGAGCTTGACGTTCGCAAGCGTGGTCAGAACGTTGTTCTTGTTGTCAGGCCGCACCTCGAACGATCCCGACATCGGGTCGACCTCGTCCCAGCCAGCTTCGCTCTTGAAATTGACACCATCGAACAATGCGGTCTTGTGCCCCCGCATATACAGATCAACATCAGTGTCGCTCGGCACTGCATTGATGAAACGCACCCGCGCCTTGTCGGCGGGTACCGGCTTCAATTCATCGTCGAGCACCCGGAGATTGCGCTTGTCTGCCCCGCCCTGATCGGGCATGGCGACAACGGTGTAATGCCCGCCGTCGTTCAGGTTCTCGCGGTTCTCCGCCAGCGGTTCCGAGCTTGCACCCGTACCCGCGCGGAGCTTGAAGGTGAACATGTTGTCAGGGATCTGTCTGTACTTCGTGGCCGCCTTGTAGGCGACCGAGGGGAATGCGGCGCTGTCACCCGCCCAGATGGTGATGGGCGACCCTCCTGGTATCGCGTTGACCACCCGTATCAGCGCCATGTCGTGCTTTTCCACCGTCTCTGCCGGCGGAGCGCTTGTGGTCTTTCCGCCGGACTTCGATGTGACCGAACCGGTGTCGCGAGTCTCGTTGCAGGCGGTCGCGAGAACCAGCGCGCCAACGCCGAGAATCCCCGCATGTAAACGTCCGGACTTCGTCATGTCGACCTCAGATATGATTTCGCCGCCCGCCATCAGCGGCATCAGGCCGTGCAGTGGGAAGACGGTATCACATCGGGCCCTGGGGCGCTGTGGCCCGAGTCACCCGCCAGGCCGGCGCAGGGCAAGGTGGAAGACCCGCAGTGCCATCCCGAGACCGCAGTGAATGACAGACGCTGATTCGCTCCGCGTGACAACCGTTTTCTTCACTCGGTATCGCAGAAGTTGCTTCGTTCGAGATGACAGACGTTCAAGTCTTCCGCCTTCCACCTTCCCCATTCCTTTTTCCATTTCGCCTTTCTAACATGTTGCCGTATATATCATTAACTGTCCATTGACTTCCCCATCTCGCGGGTCCTTATTCACGCCATGTCAGCCAATCCGGCCCGAGCCGTATCCGCAACTGCCCCGATTTCCGAGCCCCAAACGGGCCATCCCAGCGTGCCCCACGGGGTTATCCCGGCCCCGCCGGTAGCCGCCGTCCAGCCCATCGTCCATCGGATCCACTCCGACATTCGGGTAGACGAATATGGCTGGCTGAGGGGCCGGGACAACCCGGCGGTCACCGAATACCTCGAGGCGGAGAACCGGTACACCGCCGCCGTGATGCGGCCGACCCAAGAGCTGCAGGAGCGGCTGTTCGAGGAGATGCGCGCCCGCATCAAGGAGAGCGATCTCTCGGTGGCGGAGCCGCTCGGCGATTGGCTGTACTACTCGCGCACCGAGGCCGGGGCGCAGTATCCGATCTACTGCCGCCGCCGCATCGCGGAGGGGTCGCCCGAGGAGGTCATCCTCGACCTGAATCCGCTCGCAGAGGGCCACAGCTACTTCCGGCTAGGCGCTTTCGACGTGAGCCCCGACCACCGGCTGCTGGCCTGGTCATCCGACACCAGCGGTGCGGAGTCGTTCACGCTCCGGATCAGGGACCTTACGACCGGTACAGAGTTGAGCGAGCGCATTGGCAATCTGTCCGCCAGCGTCGCGTGGGCCAACGACAGCACCACGCTCTTCTACGTCGTGCTCGACGCGGCGCGACGCCCCTGCCGCCTGTACCGTCACCGACTCGGCGATGACGCCTCGCAAGATGTGCTGGTCTACTTCGAGGCCGACGAGGCGTTCTTCCTCGACGTGACGCGCACCCGGAGCGAGGCCTACCTGCTGGTGGAGCTGTCGAGCCACTCGACCACCGAGGTGCGGTTCGTCAGTGCCGACCGGCCCCTGGACCCCTTCGAGGTGGTGGTGCCGCGGCGCCCGGGGATCGAATACGGGGTGAGCCATCACGGCAGCCGGCTCTACATCACCACCAACGACGAGGCCCCCAACTTCAGGCTGGTATCGGCCCCGGTGACCGATCCGTCGAAGGCCTCGTGGGCCCCGGTGTTGCCGTATCGTCCGGCGGTCAAGATCGACGGGACCGACGCCTTCCGCGATCACCTCGTGATCTACGAGCGCGAGGCGGGACTGCGGCAGGTGCGCATTCTCGATCTGACCACCGGCGTGGAGCACCTGATTCCCTTCCCCGAGCCGGTCTACAGCGTCCGCGAGCACGAGAATCCCGAGTTCGACACCACAGTGCTCCGCTTCACTTACACCTCGATGGTGACCCCGAGTGCGGTGGTGGAGTACGACATGCGGGAGCGGAGCTGGACGGTGCGCAAGCAGACCGAGGTGCTCGGCGGGTACGACCCGTCGCTCTACCGGAGCGAGCGGCTGTTCGCTACGGCGCCCGACGGCATACGGGTACCTGTATCGCTTGTCTACAAGTTGCCGCTCGAGCGCGGTGGCTCGCGCCCGCTCTGGCTCAACGGCTATGGGGCGCACGGCATCAGCTACGATCCCGCGTTCTCGTCGAACAGCCTGACGCTGCTCGACCGCGGGTTCGTCGTGGCCATTGCGCACGTCCGCGGTGGCGAGGAGATGGGCCGCGACTGGTACGAGAGCGGAAAGCTGCTGTCCAAGCGGAACACCTTTACCGACTTCATCGCCGCCGCGGAGCACCTCGTGGCCGAGGGGTACACATCTCCCGATCGCCTGGTGGTCAACGGCGGGAGCGCGGGCGGGCTGCTGATGGGCGCGGTGACCAATATGCGGCCCGATCTCTTCGCGGCGGTGGTGGCGGAGGTCCCGTTCGTGGACGTGGTGAGCACGATGCTCGATGCGTCGTTGCCGCTCACGGTGATCGAGTACGACGAGTGGGGCAACCCGAATGAGCCCGAGGCGTACGCATGCATGCGATCCTACTCGCCCTACGACAACGTGGAGTGCGCCGCGTATCCGCACATGCTGGTGACGGCGGGGCTGCACGATCCGCGGGTCGCGTATTGGGAGCCGGCCAAGTATGTGGCGCGGCTGCGGTCGCGGAAAACCGACGGTAACCGGCTGGTGCTGCGGACCAACATGGTCGCGGGTCACGGCGGTGCGTCGGGCCGGTGGGACTACCTTCGCGAGGTGGCATTCAAGTACGCGTTCGTGCTCGACGTGTTGAGGGTTTAGGGAACCAAGAGCTATTTCTTGTAGAACCCACCCGCAATCTTTTCGGTCAGCGCCGCTGTCACCGCAACGCCCGCACGCATCACCGCTGCCGTCGGGGCGCGTAGGGCACCTCCAGGCCACCGCGGCGCCCTCGCAAGCGATCCGATGATTTCACCCGTCAGCCGGCCCGTGGTTTCCCAGTCGAACTGCGGCCCCCGCACCAGTCCCTTCGCCACCAGCTCCGCCCGAAGCGTCCGATCGTCGAGCACCCGATTGAGTCCGGCCGCGATCGACTCCGGGTCGGCCGGATCCACCAGCAGCGCCGCGCCGCCGGCCACCTCGGGGGCCGCATGCCGGCCGCCGGAGGTGACGACCGGGCACCCGCACGCCATCGCCTCTACGATCGGAATCCCGAAGCCCTCGTACCACGAAGGCAGTGCCAGGCATTCGGCCGCCGAATAGAGCGCGGCCAGCTCTTCGTCGGGAACGTAGCCCACGTATTTGACCCGCCCCTCAAGGCCGAGCTCGCCGATCGGCGCCAGCTCCTTCTCGAAGCTCCAGCGCTTGAAGCCGGCGAGCACCAGGTCGACGTCGTGCGTCGCGGCGACGCGGCCGAAGGCTCGCAGGAGATTGCCGATGTTCTTGAGCGGGGTGATGCCACCGAGGAAGAGGATGTACGGTCGCGCCAGACCGAGCTTGTCCCGGAGAGCGGCCTTGGCCGCCTCGGGCGCCGGGCGCAGATAGCGGTCCACTCCGTGGGGCACGACGTAGATGTTCTCAGGTCTAGCGCCCATCATCAGGCAGTCTTCCTTGCCGATCTGCGTATGCGTAATGAGCGCGGTGGCGCTCCGGCAGAAGGCGGGAACACTGAGCCGGTTGTAGATGCGGTTGTACCAGGGGAAGACACGCGCCATGGCGAGCTGTTCCCGGCCCGGTACCACGATGAGGGTCGGCACCTTGCCGAGCAGCGGAACCGAGAACTTCGTGTTGAACAGAAGCGAGAGTCCCTCACGCTCGGCGTAGCGCGGCGCGGTGATCTGGTCCCATCGAAGCCGCGCGGTGTCGGGAAGGATGACGTGGGTGCCGGGAAGATCGGCGAAGACCTGGCGCTGGGTGTCGTCGGCGTAGAGCAGATGGTAGTCGATGCCCTGGGGATGGGTGAGCAGGTATCGCATCACGCGCTTGGTGAAGACGGTGATGCCACCCGGCGCGGCGACGTGGCGGAGCATCACCCCAACCCGAGGTCTCGCGGTCAGTTTACCGTTCACCCTTCACCGTTCCCCTTTCCCCTGTCACCGTTCACCCTTCACCCTTCACCCTTCACCGCTCTTAAGGTATCGACCCCGGCATTGCCGTGCACAGCAGCGTCTCTTACGTTGCCTCACTCACCATGAACCGGCTCCACACCCTCGGCGTGCTGGACCTCCGCGGCCCCGACGGCACGGAGCTCGACGCCGTGTTGAGGCAGCCCAAGCGCCTCGGACTTCTGGCCTACCTCGCGACCGCCTCGCCCCGGCGATTCCTCCGCCGCGATTCGCTCCTCGCCCTGTTCTGGCCCGACCTCGATGAAAGCCATGCGCGGGCCGCACTGCGCCGCGCGCTCTACTTCCTGCGCGGCGAGCTCGGCGCCGACGCCGTAATCGGGCGGGGCGAGGAGGAGGTCGGGGTGTCCGAGGAATCGCTCTGGTGCGACGTGCCGGCACTCGACCTGGCGATCGCGCGCGGCGATTTCGAGCAGGCGGTGGCGCTCTACCGGGGCGACTTCCTCGACGGGCTGCACGTTACCGCCGCGGCGCCTGAGCTCCAGGAATGGCTCGACCGCGAGCGGGGCCGGGTGCGAGCACGGGTCGGCGCCGCGGCGCGCTCGCTGATGACTCGCGCCGAGGCGGAGGGCCGCCTGAACGATGCCGCCTCGTGGGCAACGCGTGCGCTCGACCTCGATCCCGACGACGAGTCGGCGCTTCGCCAGGCGCTCAGCCTCCTCGACCGCACCGGCGATCGGCCGGGAGCGCTCCGCGTGTACGATGAGTTCAAGCGCCGAATGGCGCTGGAGTACGAGCTCGAGCCCTCCGCCGAAACCCGGGCGCTGGTCGATCGGGTGCGCTCCCGCAATGAGGCCGGGGAGCCGAAGGCTGCCGCGCCGTCGCCCGCGACGATCGCCGTCCTTCCCTTCTCGATTCGCGGCGACCCCAGATTCTCGTATCTCGCGGAGGGAATGGTCGAGCTGCTGGCCACAAAGCTCAATGGCGCGGGCGCCATTCGAACGGTGGACCCTCGCGTCGTGCTGCGTGCGCCCGAATCCGGAGGGCGCGCGGTGGCCGAGCATTTCGGCGCCGGCCGCTATCTCGCCGGCACGGTGGTGGAAGCCGGCGGACGGCTCCGCGCCAGCGCCACCCTTTACGGCACGGACGATACCGCCGTGGCCACCGTGGAGGCGGGGGTCGAGAGCGAGGGGCAGCTCTTCGAGCTGGTGGACGAGCTGGCCCGAAAGCTACTCGCGGCACAGGAAGTGTCGCGGGGGACGCGTCTCACGCGCCTGGCCGCCCTCACCACCGACTCGCTCGACGCCCTCAAGGCGTACCTCAGCGGCGAAGGCGAGCTGAGGGCGGGCCGCTACTTCGACGCGATGGCGGGATTCCAGGCGGCGGTGGATGCCGACCCAACGTTCGCCCTGGCCTACTATCGACTCGCCGCCGCGGCGGCGGGCTGCGCCCTTCCCGATCTGGCGCGCGAGGTGGCCGACCGCGGGTTCGAGCACCACCGGCGGCTCTCCACGCACGACCAGCTCGTCTTCACCGCTCAGCGCGCCTGGCTGCACGGTATGGTGGTCGACGCGGAATCAGCGTACAACACGATCACCGGCACCTATCCCGACGACGTCGAGGCGTGGTTCCATCTCGGCGACCTGCTCTTCCACTCGAACCCGCTGCGTGGAAGGAGCGCCGCTGAAGCGCGGGCGCCGTTCGAGCGAGTGACCCGACTCGAACCCGACCACCTCGCGGCGATGGTGCACCTGGTCCGTATCTCCGCTATCGAGGGGCGCACCGACGACATGCTCGCGCTGATCGAGCGCATCCTCCGCGTGAGCCCCGAGGGCGACCAGGCGCTGGCGATGCGCGCCCTGCGCGCCTACATGACCCGGGATTCCGCCGATATGGCGCGGGTCGCGGACGATCTCCAGCAGGCCCGTGCGATCACCGTGGCCATCGCCTTTTCCGACGTAGCTCTGTACTCGGGAAACCTCGAAGGGGCGGAGAGCCTCGCGCTGGGGTTCATCCAGGCCGCGAGGTCGCCCGAGCTTCGGGCGCTCTGCCACATCCTCGTCGCGTGCCTCGCCCTTGCCGGCGGGCGCACGGCGGATGCGGGCGCCGAGCTGGCGCTCGCCGAAGCGCTCGACCCGACGTGGGGTCTGGAGATGCGCGGGCTCTTCACCACGCTGCCGTTCCTTTCGCCGGCGGAGAGTGAAATCGTCTCGATCCGCGAGGCGCTCGCACGTCGGGATCATGCATCGGTGCCGCCGAGCAGCTTCGCGCTGTTCGCGATGCATAACGATCTGCATCCCGGCATCCGGGCCTGGCTGCTGGGCCTGCTCGACCTGAGGCTGGGCGACTCGGCCGGGGCGGCGCGATGGGCGGAGGAGCTTGCGGAGCTGGAGAAGGCCGGAGGAGGGTTGATACGCACGATGCTGGCCGAGCTGCGCGCCGCGATGGCTCGAGCCCAGGGGCGGCCGGGAGAGGCGCTGGCGCTGCTCGAAGGCGCGCGCCCGCAGCTCTGGTTCCAGCTCACGGTCGCGTCTCCGTTCTTCTCGCTCGCCTCCTCCCGGTTCCTCCGCGCGGAGCTTCTAGGCGAGCTGGGCAGGACCCGCGAGGCGGCCGGCTGGTACCGCGCGATCGCGCAGCGATCGCCCTATGAGCTGATCTACGCGCGAGCCGCGCGCGACCGGCTTTCTGCCATGGCTGCGGCTGTGCCTCCGGCGGCCTTGGCGTAGGGTCGCGGCAGCCGAAGCCTTCGCAAATGCCCCTCGACCTGGCGCGCACCCGACCGAACCGACATCACCCTTGCGTTGGGCCAGCAACTCACCCTCGCGCCCGCCCCCACTCCTGGTCCAAGGAGTATTGATTCACATACGTCAGTAGCGCCGGCGCGTCGCGCATTTCCGGCTGCAAGCGCAAGATCGCGCGGATGTCGCCGACGTGCTTCTCGGATCCACCATCCCGCAGGTACTGTAGTTTCCGCAGGATAACGTACTCCGGCGGTGCGATCCAGACGGACTCGCCGGCTACGTTCACTGATTGCCGTTTGGCGAGTGCCCACGCATGCAGTGGATCGGCGCCCGCGGGATAGATATCTGCCTTGAGCGCACTCGCCGTATGGATCAGGTTGAAATGCCCATGGAGCGCGCGCCCTGCCTCGATTGCGATAACATCGGCGGGCGGCACATAGAAATCGGAATTGTCGAATGCCGCGCGGAGCCACTCGGCCTCCGCCGCCGCCATACCTAACACGATGTCGATATCGTTGGTCAATCGAGGCTCGCCATACACGATCGCCGCCACCGCACCGGTCACCATGTACACGAATCCCGCGCGGTTGAGCGGTGCCACGAACAGCGTGATCAGGTCAGGCGTGGGCATGGAGGAACAACGCGCGCACGAGGGTTTCGATCTCGTGCGCCGGCAACGCCGGGTGGCGGGCACGCATGCCCGCCGCGGCGAGATCCCATGCCGTACAACGAAGCTGCGCGGCGATCGCGAGTTTTTGTTCGGGACTCATCCGGTGGAGAGCCTCGAGCTCTGCATCACGAATCTGGAAGCTCATCGGCCTACATTGCCCTTAGTGTCGGGGTCGCGCAAGAGATCGCCGTTCAGGGCGACAGCGCGAATGGAAACATCAGCTGCCCGTGAGGGCGGCAAGCGCCGCTCGCACGCCTTCGACCTCAGGCGCCACCCCGGGCTCGGGGTTGGGACGTAGGGCGAGATAGTGGCGGTAGGCCCGAATGGCGCCAGTGGTGTCCCCCGTGAGCGCGGCCAGGCGCCCCTCCTCGCGGAGAAACGTGGAGAGATACCACGGTGGCAGCATGACATACTCGTTTGCGCGCCGCCGGACGGCGCGGAGCGCGAGCGGCAGGTCGCCCTGCGCCTCGGCGAGGCGGGCGACGACCAGGTTCGCCCCCAGCGACATGCCGGACTCGTCCGCCCGGGCCGCCGAATCGGCCCGCTCCAGGGCGCCTCGAGCGTTCGGTAGGCGCAGCGCGGTCGCCCGAGTGGCCTCGAGCAATGCGGCACACTTGGTCTTGTACTCGATCATCACGATGGAGTCGCGCTCGGCGAGCCCCCTGACCGTTGACTCGCGGAGGCGTCGCGCGGCTGCCTCGGCGTAGCGATAGTCCCCGCGGGAAAGACGCCATGTGGTCAGCGTGCAGAGACTCCGGATGTGGACCTTCCCGGCCTCTCCAGGCAGGGTAGCCCCGGCGGCCCGCGGCACCAGCCGCCGCGCGACCTCGACCGCGGCGGTGGTGTCGCCACCCCAGTAGAGCGCCTCGCGCATCGGCAGTCCGACGTTGGCGCTGAGGCCCGGCACGTCGGGCTTTCCGGTCAGGATGCGGGCCGCCTCCTGGGGGCGGCCGCCGTTCAAGGCGAGCACATGACTGTCGAAGTCGGGACTTCCGCGGTCATCGGCTTCATGGTGTCGCCGCATCAGGGCGGCCGACCGCACATAGTCATCGGGCACCACGCCGGCCGAGGCGGTGAACCGGTGCATCAAGGCGAACGCATCCGGTTCGATCCGCTGTGAATCGGCCCAGAAGGCTCGCCGCGCCGAGTCGCCCACGGCGGCCGCCCGGAGCCAGCGCAGGTACCACTCCTCCGCGCTGGTCGAATCCGCCGACAGTCCCAGCGCTACGAACCGGCGGACCGACGCGGTATCGCGTTGGACGAAAGCGATCTCCACCATGTGACTGAGCGGCTCGGCGAAGACCGGCGACCTCTCGGCTCCCGGAGTATCGGCGCCGCTGGCCGAGTCGAGCGCCCAGCCGCGCTGAAAGGCCTGGCGCGCCAATCCCAGGGGATCAGCCAGATCGGTCAGCATGCCGAAGTGGTAGTAGGCGTCTCCCAGCCCGTACCAGAACTCGGCCCGATCAGGGTAAGCGACCGTGGCCGCCCGCCAGCCCCCGATCAGCTCGGCGGAGGGCAGCCAGCGGTGGGCCAGAGTGCTGAGCAGGGCCCGGTCCGCGGGGACGAGCCGAGTCCGACCAGCCAGCGCCAGCCGCAGCGCCCGCTGGGCATCCTCACTGTCGCGGTCGACCCACTTCGCGGCGTGCAGCAGCTCCAGCGCCGCGAGCGCGAAGGTGGAGTCGAGCAGGGTGGCGTCGCGAAAGTGGTTGTATCCCTCGCGGAACCGGCCGGTACGGAATGCGGCCCGGCCCGCGAGATAGGCGCGAACCGCCGGCAACGACGTGCTCGTAAGTGAGGAGAGCCGGGCGGCCTCGGTGCCGACCTGGAGGCTCAGGAGTTGTGCGGTCAGCCGATCCACCAGCGCCGAGAGACTGTCCATTGGACCTTCGACGCTCGCGCCTATTGTGCTCCGGTCCCCGGACCCGGCCAGCATCGAGGCGGTGAGTATCAGATGTCCCGGCGTCCCCACCACGCTCCCGTCAATCACCCGCCCGGCCCCCACCCGCCGTGCGATCTCGAGCGCCGCCTCTGGGCCGACTTCCTTCGCCTCCGATCCCACCACCCGCCGCCATGCGCTCAGCACCGCCCGCGGCTCGACCGCGCGAAGTCCCCCTTCGCCGGCGAGCTTAACGGTGAGGAGGTCCACCAACCCTTCGCTCATCCAGCGGAGATCCCTGCTGGATGTGCCCGAGGTCCGAAACGGAAGGACCGCGACCAGTTTGGGGTCGGTCGGCGGCTCGGCCCGCGTCTGGCGCGTCAGATATCCAGTCGCCAAAACAGCCGTCGCCACGACCACCGCGACGAGCAGCGACCGCATGCGAGAGCCCGCGCCGTGCACTGCGGCCGCAGGCGCGGCCTCGTCGAGCGCTCGGACCAGCTCGCCCGCCGTGGCGAACCGGGCGTCCGGCGATTTCTCCAGCGCACGCATGATGGCATGCTCGACCCTTCGGGGCACTTCGGGCTGTACTGCGCGGAGCGATGGCACTTGGACCGATGCGTGGTGTTCCAGAATAGCGTCCGTCGGCAGGTCACCGAACAGCGTCCTGCCCGCCAGGATCTCGTAGAGCACGCAGCCGAGCGAATAGACGTCGGTGCGGCCGTCGAGAATAGCGGAGCGAGTAGCCTGCTCCGGGCTCATGTACGCCGGTGTGCCGACCGCCGGGATGGTGTCCGCCATCCCAACCTCGACCGCGCCGGCGGCGATCGCCCGGGCGATGCCGAAGTCCGCCACGATCGCCTGCCCGTCCTGGAGCAGGATGTTCTCGGGCTTGATGTCGCGGTGGACCACGCCTTGACGATGCGCATAGTCGAGTGCGCCGGCGACTTCCTGCACGATCCGGCGCGCAGCGGCGAGCGGCATCCGTCCATCGTGCGCGAGACGCTGTCGCAGCGACTCGCCCTCGACGTGCGGCATGACGTAGTAGAGCAGCCCGTTCACCTCACCGGAGTCGTGAAGTGGCAGGATATGCGGATGGTGCAAGGCGGCTGCGATGTCGATCTCGCGCAGGAACCACTCGCGGCCGATGGCGGCGCCAATGTCGGGATCGAGCACTTTGACGGCGACTCGGCGATGGTGCTTGTGGTCGTCGGCGAGGTACACCGTCGCCATGCCGCCGCGGCCCAGCACGCCGGTGATCTCGTACGGCCCGAAGGTCGTGCCCGGCGTCAGTCCGCATCGCCCCACCCATGATAGGAGCGGCGCGGCGTCCACCACTGCGGGACCGGCCAGGAACCCGGGGTCGGCCTGGTCGATGTCGCCCAACAGATGCTCCACCGCCCGCCGCAGCGCGGGATTGCGGGCGCAGCGCTGGTCCACGAACGCCGCGCGGTTTCTGGGGTCGAGCTCGAGGGCCTCGTCTACCACCTCGACCACGTCACTCCAAAGGACCGACGCCTCCGGCATCATCGTTTCACCCTGCAAGGTCGCGGGACAGCCAGCCCCGCGCCTTGGCCCAGTCCCGCTGCACCGTGCGTTTGGTCACGCCCAGTACTTCGGCCGTCTCGTCGTCGGAGAGTCCCGCGAAGTAGCGGCATTCGACCACCCGGCTGAGACGAGCGTCCACCGTGGCCAGCCGATCGAGCGCATCGTCCAGGGCCAGCAGGTCGTCGCTCCGGGCAGCGGCGGCGGCGGCTTCGGACAGCGGCAGGGTCTGCGCGCCGCCGCCCCTGCGCGCCGCCAGGTTCCGCCGAGCGTAGTCCACCAGAATGCGGCGCATTGCCAGCGCGGCTGCGCCGAAAAAATGCGCCCGATCGCGCCACTCGACTCGGGTCTGGTCCACCAGGCGCAGGTAGGTCTCGTGCACCAGGCCGGTGGTGCCGAGCGTGTGGCCCGATCGCTCCCGCCGGAGCTGGGCGTGCGCCAGCCCGCGAAGGTCCGCGTAAACCAACGCGTACAAACGCTCCTCGGCGCCCTGATCGCCATGGCGCAGCCGCAAGAGGTGGTCGGTGATCTTCCCGCTGTCGCCGAGGGGAGCGGGCTCGGGGCCGGGCTGAGACATCGAGGGCAAGGTCCAATTGGGTGCGCTGGTGTGAGGCTTCCTTCTTAAACATGTGCCCACCGGAAGAGGGGAGCAACCACCACCCCCGGCCACCCGCCAATCCAGTCGATGTCATCGTAGACGCCGATTCTGCGCGTAACCAGATAAGTCCCAAACTGCGGACCCTCGATCAACCAGTCTCGCTCGTCGCGGCGACCCGTCACCATCAGCAGGAAGGTTCTCATGCATCGCACTCTACTCGGCACCCTGGCTCTCGGCACTCTGCTGGCCTGCGACACTCCCACCCAACCGGCGGAAACCGTCCGGGGTGAGACAGCGGCCGCGACCGCAACCAAGAACACGAAGGCGTTTCCATACGAGGCGCGAAGCCTCGGTACGCTCGGGGGCGAGAACAGCTTCGGCAACGGCATGAACGAGCGTGGCGATGTGATCGGCGGTGCCGATCTCCCCTCAGGTCTGACCCATGCATTCCTGTGGCGCGCCGGCCAGGGAATGCAGGACCTCGGAACGCTCGGTGGCTCGCAGAGCTTCGCCACCGACGTCAACGACATGGGTGACGTGGTCGGCGGCAGCGACAAGACCGGGGACAAGGTGGGGCGGGCGTTCCTCTGGAGCGAAGCGCGTGGCATGCGCAATCTCGGCACCCTGGGGGGACCTCAAGGGAGCGAAGCGATCGCCATCAATAACCGCAGGGAGATTGTGGGAGGAGCAACGGTGCCCTCCGGCAAGACCCGAGCCTTCCTCTGGCGCCCAAGGCAGGGGATGCGGAGTCTCGGGACCCTCGGAGGCCCGGAAAGCGAGGCGTTCGACATCAACGACGCTACCCAAGTCGTAGGCACCAGCCTCACCAAATCTGGCGAGGCGCACGCGTTCCTGTGGAGCGCGGCGCGGGGGATGGAAGACCTTGGCACGCTGGGTGGCTCGAACAGCGAGGGCAGGGGCCTCTCCCAGACCGGTGAGGTCGTCGGCTTCAGCGAGGTGCCAGACGTCGGGCGGGTCGAGGCCTTCCTCTGGACTCGGGCGGGCGGGATGAAGAGCCTGGGATCGCTTGGTGGTCCAGTCTCCATGGACAAGCAGCACCCGGGCTCCATCGCCGAGGCGGTCAATACCCACTTGCGAGTAGCCGGACTCTCCGACACGCCCGACAGCTTGCTGATGACGGAATATCCGACGCTTTGGACCCCCGAGCGTGGTATTCAGCGGTTGCCCACCCTCGGCGGCCGGGGCAACGGCGAATTCGGGATCGCCTTCGGCATCAACGAGTTCGGGAAGATTGCTGGACTCTCCACCACCGCCAAGGGTACGTTCCGGGCCACCCTCTGGACTCCGAGTAACGGACCGCTCCTGACCGCGGCCTCGGTCGAGGCGACGGAGCAGGCGACCACAACGCCGGCGCGACCATCCGCCGAGGCGCTGGCGGCACTCTGCGCCATGCGCGCACGCAGGCTCAGCAGCTGGTCCCGTTTCCCGGACGCGCTGATTAAGGTGTGCCGCACGAGCTGAGCTGGTAACCCATTCTCGGTCGCTTGGTGGGCGACGCGGGCGCTGATTTCCTGATCGTGGGTGCGCATGCGCTGGCGGCGCACGGGCGACCTCGAGCCACGGGCGATCTCGGCGTGTGGGTGCGGCCGACCCCCGAGAACGCCAGGCGTGTGGTTCGCGGCCCTCCAGCGATTCGGTGCGCCCCTCGACGCGCTGCAGCCGGGAGACCTCGCGACTCCTGATCTCGTGTTCCAGATCGGGGTGGTGCCCGTGCGCATCGACCTGCTCACCAGCATTACCGGCGTGACGTTCGAAAAAGGGTGGAAGAACCGGGCCGCCGTGCCGATCGGGGGGCTGCAGGTCCCCGTGATCGGGCGGGAACAGTTGATTCAGAATAAGCGAGCGGCGGGACGCCCCCGGGATCTGGCCGACATCGCCGAGCTCGAGTCGTAGCCGTGTGGTAGCGGACCATGCGACTTCACGCGCGCCCTCCCTCTTCCCCTTTCCCCTTTCCCCTACCCGTTCACCGTCTTCATGCTGGCCTCGTTGTACCGCTCGCCCGCCGCCACACCCATCGGGGCGATCGAATCGATCTCCTCGAGGTCGGCCGGCGACAGATCTACCTCGAGCGCCTTGAGGTTCTGCTCGAGATAGTCCCGCCGCTTGGTGCCGAAGATGGGGACGATGTCTTTGCCCCGAGCCAGAACCCAGGCCAGTGCGAGCTGGGACGCCGTGCACCGTTTTCGCCGAGCCAGCTCCTCCACCCTTCCGACCAGGTCGAGATTCCTCTGGAAGTTGTCGCCCTGAAAGCGCGGGGACTGCCGCCGATAGTCGTCGGCGGGAAGATCGTCGATCGAGTGAAAGCGTCCGGTGAGAAAGCCCCGGCCCAGCGGGCTGTAGGCGACGAATCCGATGCCGAGCTCGCGACAGGTGGGGAGGACCTCGTCCTCCGGGTCGCGGGTCCAGAGCGAGTACTCGGTTTGAAGCGCGGCGATGGGGTGCTCGGCGACGGCCCGGCGAATCGTTGGTGGCGAAGCCTCCGAGAGTCCGAGAAAGCGGACCTTTCCTTCACGCACCAGGTCGGCCATCGCACCGACCGTCTCCTCGATGGGAACGGTGCGGTCGACGCGATGCTGGTAGTAGAGGTCGATGTGGTCGGTGCCGAGCCGCGCGAGCGATCCGTCGCACGCCTTGCGCACGTACTCGGGCCGGCCGTTCACGCCGAGATAGCTCCCGTCC
>JBBRGF010000070.1:0-14966 GCA_038240975.1 Gemmatimonadales bacterium | reverse complement strand
AGCGTGGCGCAGTGCTCGCCCGGATCGACGATGTCGCCCTGCGCGACGCCTTCCTGTCGAGTCGCTCGGGAGTGCGGAGCGCCGAAGCGGCGATGGAGCTGGCCAAGCGAAACCAGGAGCGTTCCGAGCGGCTGGGGCAGGCCGGCGCCCTGGCCGACCGCGACCTGGAGAGCGCACGAGTCCAGGCGACGAGCGCCGTGGGCGCTCTGGCCGATGCCCGTGCCAGACTGGCGTCGGCCCAGCAGCAGCTCGACCACGCGACGGTTCGCTCGCCGTTCGACGGCACGGTGAGCGACCGACAGGTGCACATCGGGGACGTGGTCCAGGTGGGGGCCGCGCTGTATTCGGTGGTGGAGCCGGGCAATCTGCGCCTGGAGGGGAGCGTCCCGGCCGAAGAGATCGGCCGGCTCAAGGCCGGCACCTCCGTGGAGTTCTCGGTACGCGGCTTCGAGCGCCGGTTCACCGGCAAGATCGAGCGAATCAATCCGGTGGTCGACGCCAGCACTCGCCAGGTGAAGATCTACGTCGCCGTTCCCAACACCGATCGTGCGCTGGTGGCCGGTCTGTTCGCCGAGGGGCGAGTGGCCACCGAGAGCAGGAAGGCCATCGCCGCGCCGATCACGGCGGTGGACAACAGCGGAACCGGTACAACGGCCCACAAGCTCAAGAGCGGTCGGGTCGTGGAGGTGCCGGTCAAGCTGGGGATGCGTGACGAGGTGGCGGAGCTCGTCGAGATCGAGTCCGGGGTCGCCGAGGGCGACACGCTGCTCCTCGGCTCCGCGCAGGGAGTGACGCCGGGCGCCCGCGTCAGGGTACTCGAGCAGGAGGTCGAGCGCTGATGTTCATCTCCGATTTCGCCATCAAGCGTCCCATCGTCACCATCACCGCGATGGTAGCGTTGGTCGCCTTCGGCATCGCGTCGCTGGTCAACCTCCAGACCGACGAGTTCCCCGACATCCAGCAGCCGATCATCGGGGTGACGATCTCCTACCCCGGCGCCTCGCCCGAGACCGTGGAGCGCGAGATCGTCGACCCGATCGAGGAGTCGTTCTCCTCCATCAGTGGCATCGACTGGGCCAAGACGCAGGCCAGCTCCACCGACGGCCTGGCGCAATTCATCGTCTTCTTCGACTTCGAGAAGGACATTCAGGAGGCGAGCCAGGACATCCGCGACGCCATATCGACCAAGCGAGCCGACCTGCCGACGGAAATGGAAGAGCCGGTGCTCACGCGGTTCGACCCCTCGCAGCAGGCGGTGCTGTCGCTGGCGCTGACGTCGACCGCGCTCGAGCCGCCCACACTCACGCGCATCGCCGACCCGATGATCGTTCGCGACCTGCGGACGATTCCAGGGGTCGCGCAGGTAAACGTCGTCGGCGGCGTCGACAGGGAGATGACGGTGCAGGTGCGTCCCGCCGATCTCCAGGGGGCGGGCGTGAGCGTGGCCGA
The DNA here is from genome assembly GCA_038240975.1 of Gemmatimonadales bacterium. Lineage (GTDB taxonomy): Bacteria > Gemmatimonadota > Gemmatimonadetes > Gemmatimonadales > GWC2-71-9 > CAVVWJ01. The sequence continues at coordinate 13,517 of JBBRGF010000070.1, read as the reverse complement.
AGTAGTGCAGGCGCTGGAGCAGCAGAACCTCGCGGCCCCGGTGGGGCGGCTCAACGGGCCGCTCGACGAACGGGCCATCCGACTCAAGGGACGGCTCGATGCCCCCCAGGATTTCGCGAACCTGGTGGTGGCCGAGCGGAACGGGAACCTGATCCGGCTCGACCAGGTGGCCGACGTGTTCGACGGCACCGAGGAACAGCGGACCAAGGCGCTGTTCAGCGGCAAGGACGCCGTAGGCATCGAGGTGCTCAAGGCCAAGGGCTACAGTACCACACAGGTCACCGACCAGATCCACGCGCACGTTGTGGCGCTCCAGAAACGGATTCCGCCCACGGCGCGCCTCGAGGTGGTGCAGGACGCGGGGCTCCGGGTGAAGGCCGCCGTGCGGAACGTGCAGGAGGCGCTCATCGAGGGAGCGCTCCTGACCGTGCTCGTGGTGTTCCTGTTCCTCAACTCATGGCGATCCACCGTGATCACCGGTCTGGCGCTCCCCGTGAGCGTGCTCGCGTCGTTCGTGGCGGTGTGGGCCTTCGGCTTCACGCTGAACACGATGTCGCTGCTGGGGCTCACGCTGGCCATCGGCATTCTCATCGACGACGCCATTGTGGTGCGCGAGAACATCGTCCGGCACATCGAGATGGGAAAGGACCACTACCAGGCATCGCACGAGGGGACCGACGAGATCGGCTTGGCCGTGGCGGCGACGACGTTCTCGATCGTGGCGGTGTTCGTACCGGTCGCGTTCATGTACGGCGTCGCCGGGCAATGGTTCAAGCCCTTCGCGCTGACGCTGGCCTGCTCGGTGCTCGTCTCGCTGTTCGTCTCGTTCTCACTCGACCCGATGCTCTCGGCGTACTGGGCCGATCCGCAGACCGAGGGCCACGAGCGCCGTAACCCCATCGCCAGGGCGCTCGACCGGTTCAACACCTGGTTCGACCGCATGGCCGACCGGTACAAGACGGTCATCGCCTGGGCGCTCGACCACCGGCTGGCGATGATGCTGTTGGCGCTCGGTACGTTTGTCGTGGCCATCGGGATCGTCGTCACCGGCCTCGTAGGGGCGGGGTTCGTGCCGGTGAGCGACCGGAGCGAGATCAGCATGACGGTCGAGGCGCCGCCGGGATCGAACCTGGAGTACACGCGGATCAAGGCCGAGGAGGCCGCGAGCCGCGCCCGGGCCCATCCGGAGGTGCGCTACACCTACACCACCGTCGGCGCGTCGGTGCCCGGCAAGGCGCCGTCGGTCGACCAGGCGCTCGTGTACGTGCGGCTGCATCCGAAGGCGGAGCGGAGCATCAGCCAGGACGATTTAGGCGCGGTATTCCGGCGCGAGATGTCCACCATCGGCGGGGCGCGGATCTCGGTGTTCACGAGCGGATTCGGCGGCGCGTTCAAATCCATTCAGGTCCAGATGACCGGCTCCGACGCGCGGGCGCTCACGACGCTGGCGGGGCGTGCCGCGGCGATCGTGTCCAAGGTTCCAGGCGCCGTCGACGTGGGGCTATCCACGCGCGGACAGAAGCCGGAGCTCGAGGTGCAACTCGACCGCGGACTGGCGGGCTCACTCGGCGTGACGGTGGGGCAGGTGGCCCAATCGCTGCGGCCCGCCTTTGCCGGCATCGATGCCGGCGACTGGGTCGATCCGAGCGGCGAGACGCGAGACGTGACGGTTCGCCTCGCACCCGAATGGCGGCAGCGGCTCACCGACCTCTCGCGCCTGCCGCTGGTCGCCGGGACGAATCCGGGCGGGGCGCCCACCACACTTCCGCTCGGGCAGGTGGCGACGATCACGCAGGGCCTCGGTCCGGCACAGATCGACCATCTGAATCGCGAAAAGGTGGTCATCGTACAGGCGAACGTCGCGGGGCGGCCGCTGACCGCGGTAACGAAGGACATCAACACGAGCCTCGCCAGGCTGCAGCTCCCGCCGGGATACGCGATCACCTTCGGTGGCGAATCACGCGACCAGGCGGAGGTCTTCACGCGGATCTTCACGGCGCTCGGCGTGGCCGTGCTGCTGATGTATCTCATTCTCGTCGTCCAGTTCGGGTCATTCCTCGATCCGCTGGCCATCCTCGTCTCGCTTCCGCTCTCACTGATCGGAGTGGTGCTCGCGCTCTGGATCACCCGGGACACGCTCAACATCATGAGCCTGATAGGAGTGATCCTGCTGATGGGGATCGTGGCGAAGAACGCGATCCTGCTGATCGACTTCGCCATCTGGGCCCGGGAGCGGGGGGAGTCACTGCGCGACTCGCTCATCCAGGCGGGACGCATCAGACTCCGGCCGATCATCATGACGACGCTGGCACTCATCGCCGGCATGATTCCGGTGGCGATAGGACATGGCGAAGGCGCCGACTTCAGGGCGCCGCTGGGCCGGGCTGTCATCGGTGGCGTGATCACCTCCACGCTCCTGACGCTTCTCGTCATACCGACGGTGTACGAGATTCTCGACGGGTTCCGCACGTGGGTGCGATCGAAGTTCGGTCTGCAGGCCGCGCACACCGGTGAGCACCGGGTAGTCCCGGCCGGGGGCCCCGCCGAGTAGAACACGCCCGCGCGTGAGCGGCGGCAATCCCGTTGCCGCTGCCCACGCATCCCGTATAGCTTCCCGTCCGCAGCACGGCCCTCGCTCCTTTCCTCACTCATTGCCCTCAGGCCCTATGCCGTTCGAGACCGCCGTTATGGCCGCCGCTCCGCTGGGTCACGACACTCCATTGCTGGCGCTGGCGGTGGTGCGAGGGTCGTTGCCGGCTTCGCTCGAAGAGCTCGACGCCGCCACCGGGGGCGCGCTCGGGCGCGTGTTCTCCTCCGGCGATTTTTCGGGCAAGCGCGACGAGATAGCGGCCGTGTACCCCACCGGGCCCGCCGCGCGGGTCGTAATCGTCGGGCTGGGCAAGCCCGACGAGGTGACGTTCGGCGCCATCCGGCGTGCGGCCTCGGTTGCCGCAAAGCGTGCGCGTGCGCTCGGCGTGCCTCGCGCCTCCTTCCACCTGCCCGCAGAAGCGAGAGGATCGATCTCGGCCGAAGACGCCGGCCAGGCGATCGCGGAGGGGCTGGCGCAAGGCGTCTGGCAATTCACCGAGATGAAGCGGCCCCCGGATGAAAAAAAGGCCGCGCTGGAGCGGGTCGATATCCTGGCGCCATCCGACACCGAAGCCTTCACGCGCGGGCACCGAACCGGTGCGGCGATCGGCGCGGGTCAGACGCTGGCTCGCGGCATCCAGGTGCTCCCGGGCAACGTCTGCACGCCGGCGTACGTGGCCCGGGTCGCGTCGGAGATCGGTGCACGGCACGGCATCTCGGTGACCGTTCTCGACAAGGCGGCCATCGTCAAGGAGCAGATGGGCGCCCTTCTGGCCGTGGCACAGGGAAGCCTGGAGGAGCCGCGCTTCGTCGCACTGGAGTACAAGGGCGCTGAGGGTGCGCCCATCGTGCTGATCGGCAAGGGAGTCACCTTCGATACCGGCGGCATCTCGATCAAGCCGGCGGCCAACATGGAAGACATGAAATACGACATGTCCGGTGCGGCCGCCGTACTCGGTACCTTCGAGGCGCTGGGGCGCCTCAAGCCCGCGGTGCACGTAGTGGGATTGATCCCGAGCACGGAGAACATGCCCTCGGGCACGGCGGTCAAACCGGGCGACGTGATCACGAGCATGTCGGGCAAGACGATCGAGGTGATCAACACCGACGCCGAGGGCCGGCTCATTCTGTGCGACGCGCTCGCCTACGCCAGGCGGTATCAGCCTGCCTGCGTGCTCGACATCGCGACCCTCACCGGCGCGATCGTCGTGGCACTGGGCCACACCGCGACCGGAGTGATGGGCACCGACGATGCGCTGATCGAGGAAGTGCGCGCCGCCGGTGAGCGCGCCGGCGAACGGGTCTGGCCGCTGCCGCTCTGGGACGAATACCGCGACCTGATGAAGTCGGACATCGCCGACGTGAAGAACGCCGGCGGGCGGCCGGCCGGGAGCATTTCGGCCGGGTGGTTTCTCCGTGAATTCGTCGACGGGTTTCCCTGGGCTCATCTCGACATCGCCGGGACCGCGTACACCGACCGCGACGACGCCACGCGTGTGAAGGGTCCGACGGGCATCGGAGTGCGGCTATTTACGGAGTTCGTGATGAAGCGGGGAAGAGGAACGGCGAACGGTGAACGGTGAAAGGTGAACGGGGAAAGTAAACGGTGAACGGTGAACGGAGCTGGCTCCGAACGAGACTGCGTCGGGCGCGGTTCGCGCTTTTCCCGTTTACCGTTCTCCTTTCACCGTTCACCGCTGTTCAGGCTCAAATTCCCGACGACACGCTCGAGTCCGACTCGCTTGCCCGCGACACCGTCGACTACACCGCGAAGTTCCTCGAAGCGCAGCAAACTGAGCGCGTACGCGCCGCGGTGCTGCCGAAGCTCGGTGTGGAGGGACCCCGCCCGCCGTTCACTCGAATTGCCTTCAACCGCGACTCGATCGAGTGGGGGAACGCGGCGACCGTGGGTGACCTGTTGAGCCAGATCCCGGGGGTCTATCTCTGGCGGGGCGGGTTCACCGGCCGGCCCGAGCCGGTGAACTTCCAGGGAAGCGGGGCGACTTCGGCCGAGTACTACCTGGATGGCCTGCCCTACGTCGCGGCTGGAATCGACAGCGTCGCGGTCGATCCGGCGCTGTTCACCATCAGCTTTCTCGATCGGATCGAGGTCGAGCGATGGCCCGGCCTGCTCAGGGTCTCCCTCTTCACACGACGGCACGATCGCCTCGCGCCCCGGTCGCGCATCGGCATCGCCAGGGGAGACCGCAACTTCGCGCGATACGAGGGCGATCTCGAGCGCCGCTTTCCGTCGGGATTTGGGTTTTCGCTCGCCGCCGACTACCTGAGCTCGCCCACGGCGAGCGTCACCAGCAGCAGCTATTCCAATACACAGGTGTGGGCACAGGGCGGGTACATTCCGTCGTCAAAGTTCGGGGTACAGTACCAGCTCCTTCGCTCCCGGCCGATCCGTCGTGCGTTCGTCATCTCCGACGCGATTCCCGATGACACCATCGGCCCTGGCTTGAAGGGCACCCGGACCGACGCGCAGATGCGCGTCTCGCTGCACTCGCGCACAGACGGTCTGGGGCCCGGGCTCGACGTGGTGTATGGCCGAACCGCATGGGATGGCACCGGACTCGATCAGCAAATCAATCAGATCGGCGGATACCTTTCGTACCGCGCGCCGACCTTCTCGATCGGTGGGTCGGCATTCCACCGAAGCCGCTGGACGGCGCTCGATACCCGGGCGACGATCGGCTGGACGCCGACCGCGTTCTTCAGCGCCACCGGAGAGGCGATACACCAAAGGCATTACGGCAGCCGGAACAGCAATTACGCGCTTCTGGGCGTGGGGGTTCACCCGGTGCCGGGCGTCGCGCTCACGGGCACCGCGCGGGTAGGAAAGCTCGTGGCCGCACCGTCGATCACCGCCGACACCGCGCAGAGGCTTCGCGACTTCGGAGCGACGCTCGGCTGGGACCGGCCGCGCGTAGGAGTGCAGCTCGGCTGGTCACGCACCGCCGCATACAGCCCGTTCGGCTACGCGGAGTTTCCGAGGGTCGTCTCGCTCGCCCCATCCGCAAACGTGGACTGGTTGACGGTAGGCGTGCGCGTGGCGCCGGTGCAGTGGATCACTCTGGAGAGCTGGTACAGCGACCCCCGAAACGGCAGCGTGGACGGCATTCCCCCGACGCATTCACTCTCCGCGGCCACCTTCCGCTCGAAATTCCTGCGAAAGTTCAAGAGCGGAATCTTCGATCTGAAGCTTCGGGTGAGCATGGAGAGCTGGGGTCGGGGGACGATCGGCCGCGACGAGGCCGGCGAGCCGATTACCCTGCGAGGAGCGACATTCTTCCGGAGCCTCGTCGAGATCCAGCTCCAGAGCTTTTCGATCTACTGGGATCGGGGAAACCTGACCGCCGCGAAGCTGACGTATGTGCCTGGTTTCCGCATCCCGCCCTACGGAAGCAATTTCGGGGTGCGGTGGGAGTTCGCAAACTAGGTGAGAGGCGATCGGTAAATGTTTAAGAGGCGTGGGGTTCCGGAGCCGCGATCAATTAGGACCATTCCCGTCGTGACCTAGGTACGCGCCGCGAGCGGGGCCGGCACACTCGGGGCGCTGCAGTGGCATGCGCCCGGGAGAGGAAGTGGGAGTAACTAGCGGCCCACTGACGCGTCCTCCGTGAACCGCCCCGCACGCGACGACGCCGAGCGCCAATCCCGCACCAGTCGCCCCCTGCCGACCTCCCCCAATGGCTTCAACTCCGCCTCCCTGCTAAATTCCCCGGCTTCCGGCGATTGGGGGCGCGGTGCCGTACAGCATGACGGGGTTCGGCGCGGCCGAAGGTCCGGTGGCCGGCGGTCGACTGAGAATCGAAATCCGCACGGTCAATCACCGGCACTTCAACCTCGCTCCCAAGCTTCCCGGCGACCTCGCCGCGCTCGAGCCTGAGCTTCGCGACCGTCTCCGCCGCGAATTCGACCGCGGCCACGTCGCGGTACAGATCAGATGGGCGGAGTTTCCGGTGCAGGCAGCCGGGGTCGTTACCGTCGATCTCGAACGCGCGCGGCTCGTCGCTTCCCGGCTCCGCGAGCTTCAATCGGCTCTGGGCCTTGCGGGAGATGTCACGCTCGAGCTCGTGGCCCGGCAGCCCGAGGTGTTTACGACCAGCTCCGACGGGGCGCTGGACGTCACGTGGGCCGAGGTCGAGCCCATCGTCGTCCAGGCGGCCGCCGAGTGTCGCGCGATGCGAAGTCGCGAGGGAGCCGCTCTCGCCACCGAGTTGTTGCATCGCATGGCGCTGCTCGAGGAGCTGGCCGGACGGGTTTCCGACCGGGCGCCCCAGCGGCTGGTGCGCGAACGCGACCGCCTCAGGGCGGCAGTGGCCGACCTCCTCGACGGCCGCCCTGTCGAAGAGGGAAGGCTCGCGCAGGAGATCGCGTTTCAGGCCGACCGGCTCGATATCACCGAGGAGCTGGTGCGATTTCGGGCCCATGCCGCCGCGGTTCGCGAGGCGCTCGGCGCCGATCGCCCCGCCGGCAAGCAGCTGGGATTTCTGGCCCAGGAGCTGGGTCGGGAGGTCAACACCATCGGCTCCAAGGCCAATGACGCGGACATTGCCCAGTACGTCATCGCGATGAAGGGCGAGCTCGAAAAGTTCCGGGAACAGCTCGAGAATCTGGAGTGAGGCCGTTCCTTCTCGTCCTCTCGTCTCCATCGGGCGGAGGGAAGACGTCCATCGCGCGCCGGCTGCTCGAAGACCGTACCGATCTGGGATATTCGGTGTCGGCAACCACCCGCCCGATGCGCCAACGGGAGCGTAACGGCACCGACTACCACTTCCTCACGCACGAGGAATTCGTTCGCCGTCGCGATGCCGGCGAGTTCCTGGAGTCGGCAGAGTACGGCGGCAATCTCTACGGAACGCTGCGCGCCGAGGTCGAGCAGATTCTCCATCGGGGACAGAACGCCGTCCTCGACATCGAAATCGAAGGCGCACGCCAGATCCGGGCGAGCTTTCCGAACTCGCTCCACCTGTTCGTGCTGCCACCGTCGGCGGGCGTGCTGGTCGACCGGCTCGTCGGGCGCAACACGGACGCCACGGCCGCGGTGCGCGAGCGAATCGCCCGAGCCGCCGACGAGCTCGCCGCGGTAAGCGAGTACGACTACGCGATCGTGAACGACAACCTGGCGCACGCCGTGGCTCAGGTCAGCGCCGTCCTCGACGCCGAGCTCCTTCGAGTCGAGCGGCAGGACGCGCTGCACGAGATGGTCGAACGGCTGCGTCGGGACGTGGCGGCGGCAGCGGAGCGGATGTAGGTCTCAACCAAGGGAGTTCTGGCAAATGCGCATCATCACCCCGTTCGAGGTCGCACGGCAGGCCGGCAACAAGTATCTCGGCGTGCTCGTCGCGGCAAAGTTCGCCCGCTATCTCAACGAGTTCCCCAAGGACCAGCTCTCGACCTCCGGGGAAAAGCTCACTACCAAGGCAATGCAGAGTCTGGTGGACGGCGATCTGAACTACAAGCTGATCCGCCGCCGCCGCTCCGAGGCGTGACCACCTGGGCCGGCCGGCACGTCGTCCTTGGCGTGTCGGGCGGGATCGCTTCTTATAAGAGCTGCATCGTCGCCCGCCGGCTGGTCGAAGGGGGCGCGACGGTCGATGCAGTGTTGACGCAGGGAGCGGCGGAGTTCGTCCGGCCGCTCACCTTCGAGGCACTCACCGGGCGCCCCGTCCTCTCCTCCCTCTGGGAGCGCGGCGGGGCGCTTTCGCATGTGAGGCTGGGGCAGGAGGCCGATCTCGTTCTGGTGGCCCCAGCCACGGCGAACCTGATCGCGCGGCTGGCGCAGGGACTGGCCGACGACCTGCTCACCACCCTCCTCCTCGCGACGACCGCTCCGATTCTCCTGGCGCCCGCGATGAACGATGAGATGTATGCCCACCCGCAGACGGCCGCGAACATCGAGCGCCTGCGGTCGCGAGGCGTCGCGATCGTCGGACCGGAGACCGGGGCGCTGGCCGAGGGTCCGTCCGAGCGGCCGGGGAGGATGAGCGAGCCCGAGACGATTCTTGCCCACGCGCTCCGCCTCGTGCACGGGCGCGGCCGCCTGGCCGGCCGGCGCGTGGTCGTGACCGCCGGCCCCACCCGCGAGTCGATCGACCCGGTGCGGGTGGTCACCAACCGCTCCAGCGGTAAGATGGGATACAGCCTGGCCGAGGCGGCCTGGGCTCGCGGTGCGGAGGTCGTCCTGATCTCGGGTCCCGTTGCCTTGGTGGCGCCTACGGGCGTGCAGGTGGTGAAGGTCGAGAGCACCCGCCAGCTCGAGGCGGCCGTGCGAGAGGAGTTGCCGCGCGCGGACGTGCTCATCATGGCCGCCGCACCGGCCGATTTCAGGCCCAGCGATCCAAGCCCCCAAAAGCGGGCTCGCACCGACGGAGCGCTCGCGATCCCGATGGAGCCGACGGACGACATCCTGAGCGGCACCCGCGAGATTCGGCGCCCGGGCAGCATCACCGTCGGCTTCGCGCTCGAAACAGGCGACGCGCTGGCCAAGGGACGGGCCAAGCTGGAACGCAAGGCGCTCGATCTGATCGTGGTCAACGATGCGTTGGAGCCGGGTGCGGGATTCGAGGTCGATACCAATCGCGTCGCGCTGCTGAGCCGCGATGGCTCGGCGCAAATCCTTCCGCTCCGGTCGAAGCGCGATGTCGCCGATGCGATTCTCGACGCCGTGGAGTCGTCGCTTGGCTGACGAGCGGCGGAGGTACCTGGAGCAGCAGATGCAGCTCGGAGGCCGGGAGGTGTATCTGGACCATAGGTCGGAGCCGGCCATATCCGAGGGCGACACGGGTTCGAGCATCACGGAAACTTCCGTGGCAGAGCCCCGGTGGAAGAAGGGGGCGCCGCCGATTCCGGGGCCGGGACTCACCGTGGAGACGCCGGCGGCCGAATTGCTTGGCGGCGACCTGTCCGCTCTCACGACGCTCGAGGCCGTTGCCGAACGGATTCGTACCACTTACTGCTGCGGGCTCTGCCCGAGCCGCATCAATGCCGTGCCGGGCGAAGGGAATTCGCAGGCCAGACTGATGCTCGTCGGCGAGGGCCCGGGCGCGACGGAGGATGCAACCGGCCGGCCATTCGTCGGGCAGGCGGGAAAGCTGCTCGACGGTATTCTCGAGGCTATTGATGTTCCCCGCGAAACGGTGTACATCACCAACATCGTGAAGTGCCGCCCTCCACAGAACCGGAAGCCGCTGCCCGACGAGATCGCCTCATGCCTTCCCTATCTATATCGCCAACTGGAGCTCATCCGCCCGAAGGTGCTCCTCACGCTCGGCGGCACGGCGGGTGAAGCGATGCTGGGGGTGCGGAAGAGCCTCGGAGAGCTGCGCGGCAAAGTGCACTCGTTCAACGGAATCCCGCTGGTCGTGACGTATCATCCCGCAGCATTGCTCCGTAACCCGAACTGGAAGAAGCCCACCTGGGATGACGTCCGTATCGTCCGACAACTTCTCGACCGCTGATTCGTACGTCGGCCGCGCGGCTCCCTGGAGCCAGGAGGCCGAACAGGCGGTGCTCGCCGCCATGCTGCTCGACCAGGACGCGGCGTTGCGCGCGGCCGAGATGGTGGATGACTCGATGTTCTACCGTGAGGGCCACCGCCGCTTGTTCCGGGCGATGCTCTCTCTCACGGAGCGGCGCGTCGTCATCGATCACGTCACCCTCCGCGACGAGCTGCTCCGCCGGGGCGATCTCGAATCGGCGGGCGGGCTCGAGTATCTGGCCGACCTGGTCGACGCCGTGCCCACCGCGGCCAACCTCGAATTTCACGCCAAGATCGTCCGCGACAAGGCCATTCTTCGCCGGCTGATCGAGGCATCCACGTCGATCATCACCGAGGCGTACGACGGGCACTCCACCGCGCACGATCTGCTTGACATCGCCGAGTCCCGGATCTTCAAGATCTCGCAGCAGCGCCGCGATGACGGCTTCATGCGAATCAAGGAGATGCTCTGGCCGACGATGGAGCGGATCGAAACGCTCCAGCGCAGCGGGAAATCGATTACCGGAGTTCCCAGTGGATTCATAGACTTGGATTCACTCACCTCGGGATTTCAAACATCCGAGCTGGTGGTCGTGGCGGCGCGGCCATCGATGGGCAAGACGGCATTCTGTCTGAACATCGCGGCCAACGCGGCTGGCGAAGGGCAGGGAGTCGCCATCTTTTCGCTCGAAATGTCCAAGGAGGCGCTGGTTCAACGCATGCTCACCGCCACGGCGCGAGTGGATAGCCATCGGGTCAGGCAGGGCACTCTGCGCGACAGCGACTTCACGCAGCTGGCCCGCGCCGCCGGCATCCTCCAGACCTACCAGGTGTGGATCGACGACACGCCGTCGCTCTCGCTGCTCGAAATGCGCTCGAAGGCGCGCCGGCTCAAAATCGACAGCGATCTCAAGCTCGTGGTGGTGGACTACCTGCAGCTCATGCGCAGTCCCGAGTACAAGGAGAATCGGGTGCAGGAGATTTCCGATATTTCCCGGTCGCTCAAGGCGCTGTCGCGCGAGCTGGAAATCCCGGTCATCGCCCTCTCGCAGCTCTCGCGCGCGTCGGAGCAGCGCGGCGGCGAGCGCAAGCCGATCCTGTCCGACCTGCGCGACTCGGGCGCCATCGAGCAGGACGCCGACCTGGTCATCTTCATCCACCGTCCCGAATACTACGACCGCGAAGACGAGTCCAAGCGCGGGATAGCGGAGATCATGCTGGCCAAGAACCGCAACGGGCCCACGGGCGACGTGCAGCTCAAGTTCACCCGTGAGTACACGCGGTTCGACAACCTGTCGGCGCGAGAGGAACCGGAGTGAGTCGGCATGGCTAAGCCCCGATCAGTCTACCGCTGCACCGAATGCGGGCACGACCACCCGAAGTGGGTGGGCCGATGCGAAGCGTGCGGCGAGTGGAACGCGGTGGCCGAAGAGCCGATCATCGCGGCCAGGGCAGCGTCCGGTGGGCGAGGCGCGCAGCGGGGCAAAGGCGGCTCCTCCATCGCCGTCCCGAGTCGCCTGCGCGAGGTAGCCACCGAGCCACTCCAGCGGTGGCGCACGGGACTTCAGGAATTCGACTTCGTCCTGGGCGGCGGAATCGTACCCGGGTCGATGATCCTGATCGGGGGCGAGCCGGGCATCGGCAAGTCGACCCTCCTCCTTCAGGCCGCCGCGCGGCTCGAAACGGCTGGCCGGACGGTGCTCTACGCCAGCGGCGAGGAATCCCCCGACCAGCTCCGCCTCCGCGCCGACCGGCTCGCCGAAGACGCGGGGGCAGTCCACGTCCTCGGCGAAACGAGACTCGAAACAATCATCGGCGCGGCCGGTGCTCTCGCGGCCGAAGTCGTCGTCGTCGACTCCATCCAGACGGTGTACACCGACACGCTCGAAAGCGCTCCCGGCAACGTGGGCCAGGTTCGCGAGTGTTCCGGCCAGCTCATGCGCTTCGCCAAGGAGAGCGGCACCGCCGTCGTGGTGGTCGGACACGTGACCAAGGGCGGCGGGATCGCGGGGCCCAAGACGCTCGAGCACATCGTCGACACCGTCCTGTACTTCGAGGGCGAGGTCACGCTCGACTACCGGCTCCTTCGCACCACCAAGAATCGATTCGGATCGGTCGATGAGCTGGGCGTCTTCTCGATGACCGAGCGTGGCCTCGTGCCGGTGCCGAATCCCTCCGCGGTGTTTCTCGCCGCCAGGGCCGCCGGCATCAGCGGCAGCGCGGTCACTGCGCTCATGGAAGGAACCAGGCCGGTGCTGGTCGAGGTCCAGGCGCTCGCGGCCCGGTCGGGCTACGGCACGCCCCAGCGCGTGGCAACGGGCATCGACCCGAAGCGGCTCGCGGTGCTCCTGGCCGTGCTCGAGCGGCGGGCGCAAACCTCCTTTGCCGATCTCGACGTCTTCGTCCAAGTCACCGCGGGCGTGAGGGTCACCGAGCCCGGCGCCGATCTCGCCGTCGCCGCCGCCCTGGTGTCGAGCCTCCACAACCGTCCGGCGCCGGCCGACGTCATCTTCCTCGGCGAGATCGGACTCGGCGGCGAAATCCGTCCGAGCGGGGCGCTGGAGCGCCGCATCGGGGAGGCCGCGCGCCTTGGCTTCCGCCGGGTGTTCGGCGCCGCGCGCGGTGCATCGCAGGTTTCGGGCATTTCGATGGTCGGACTGGAGCACGTCGAGCAGCTGGTGCGGGCGCTTGCCGCGTGACGTCGGCGTAGTCGTCGTCGCGGCGGGCCAGGGCATCCGTATCGGTGGCGCGCAGCCCAAGCAGTACCGGCCCATCGCGGGCGTGCCAATGGTGCTGCGGGCGCTTCGGCCGTTCGTCGCGCATCCCGACGTCGCTCAGGTGGCGTTGGTCCTTCCCGCCGCCGATGTGGCCAGCCCGCCATCGTTCCTCGCCGGACTCGTCGGCAAGAGCCTGACGCTCGTCGCCGGAGGTGCCGGGCGCGGCGACTCGGTCGCCGCGGGCCTCGATAGTCTGGGAGAGGTGTGCACGGTGGTGCTGGTCCACGATGGTGCGCGGCCGTTCGTCGAGCGGGGGGTCATCGACTCGATCATCGCGCACGCGCGCCGCGGCGAGGCTGCCATCGCGGCGATTCCCCTCAGCGACACGCTCAAGGAGGCCGACGCGGCCAACCCTGCGCTCATCGGGCGCACGCTGTCGAGAGAGCGGCTCTGGCGCGCGCAGACGCCGCAGGGGTTTCCCCGCGCTATGCTGGCGGCGGCCCACGCCGGTGCGGCGCGCGAGGGGCGGGCCGGCACCGATGACGCCGAGCTGGTCGAGCGCCAGGGCGCCGCCGTCAGGCTCGTACCGGGCTCGAGCCGCAACATCAAGGTCACGACTCCCGAAGATCTTGCTCTGGCCGAGCTGCTCGCGGGGCAGGTACAATGATCCTTCCTTTCCAGACTGCCGCCGAAGTCGAGGCGGCCATCCCCGCGGTGCGGGA
>JBBRGF010000069.1:0-15009 GCA_038240975.1 Gemmatimonadales bacterium | reverse complement strand
CGCCGGTTAAAGTGGTACATGAGCTGGGTTCAGAACGTCGTGAGACAGTTCGGTCTGTATCCGTCGTGGGCGTGGGAGTGTTGAGGGACGTCGTCTCTAGTACGAGAGGACCGAGACGAAGCGACCGCTCGTGTACGGGCTGTTCCGCCAGGGGCAGCGCCCGGTAGCGATGTCGCGCGGAGATAACCGCTGAAAGCATCTAAGTGGGAAACTCTTCCCAAGATGAACACTCCTGGAGCGTAAGCTCCCTGAAGGGCCCTGGGAGACTACCAGGTTGATAGGGCGCAGATGTACGGGGGGCAACCCCTTCAGTCGAGCGCTACTAATCGCCCGTGAAGTTTGATCTCTTCCGGTTCCACGCACTTCCATCATCCATGCCTTGATGTTGGCTACAGGTCGCGGGTCGCGGGTCTCTGACCCGTTGCTCGCGATCCGTAGCCCGCAATTCTTACGGCTGACGACTAGCGCGCAGGGGCCACACCCGTTCCCATTCCGAACACGGTAGTTAAGACCTGCAGCGCCGATGGTACTGCCACTGCGAGGTGGTGGGAGAGTAGGCCGTCGCCAGCCTTTTCATTTGAAGCCCGCGTTCCGTTCAGGACCGCGGGCTTCTCGCTTGTGCCCCCACCACACAACAAAGACGCCGCCAATCGGCGGCGCCCCTGTGTCTTCGCTCCTCACTCTTCCCCTTATCTTCAGTCAACCTCTGCCGCGCTTAGATCCTGCCGCAAACCTGGGGGGTGGCACCCGGGAACTGGCTGCAGACCAGGTCGCCCCGGAAGACCCGCCGGTTGAGGTTTCTGTAGTTCCCGAAGATCTCGTCCCCGACAAAGTTCGGCCCGAACCGGCCCGAGAACGCGATGAGCCGGCCGTTGAGCCGGAGCTGGGCGCGGGTGCTCCGGTTGTTTCGGTTCACGATCGCGTCGGCGCGCGCCGCGCGTAGAACTCCATTGCGCACGTCGATGCAGAGCTCGTGAAACCTGTTGTGGACGCAGCCGACCGCTTCGGTGTGCGGAGCCTGGGATTTTCCCTTCCCCGCAACGCCAAGCTGGGCGCCGGCCTCATCGCCGCCGATCACGTCACCCGTCGCCCCAACGCTCTCGTCCAGTTGCAGGGTCGGCTTGTCGACGCTCGTGGGGTCGGACGGAGCAGAAGGCGTCTGGGTGTCCGAACATGCGCCGATCGCCAGCGCGGCGGACAACAGGAAGAACGTGCGAATCCGTGACATGTGGGGCTCCTGGTGGGGGTCGACGATCTCAGCATGTGGTCGGGGTGGCCGCGAGTCAGTCCTTCTATAGTGTGTATGCGTAATTCCCGTCCCGACCTGCTCACCGGCCCTCGACCGGCGGGGAAAGGGCCGACCGGAGCCGGCCCGTAGTCAGGGGTCCCGGGTCCGTATCTTGCCCCTACTCTTCACCTTGGGCCGATGATGCCTTCCCGGGCCCCTTAAACCCCATCTTTCCGGCCATGCGATGGCGCACACGCAACAGCATGATGTCACAGGTCTGTTGCAGAGCCTGAGCCGCGGCGACCCCACGGCCTTCGATCGCCTGTTCCCCCTGGTGTATCGGGAGTTGCGCCGTGTCGCTCATGCACAGCTCAGCCGTGAGCGCCCCGACCACACCCTCGACTCTGTCGCCCTCGTCAACGAAGCCTATCTCAGGCTGGTTCAGTCCCCCATCGAGTGTCAGAACCGGGTCCATTTCTTCGCGGTGGCGGCGCGCGCCATGCGGTCCATCCTGATCGATTATGCCAGGGCACGGCTGGCGGCAAAGCGTGGGAGCGGGGCGCCCACGGTGCCGCTCGACCAGGCCGCGGTTCTCATCAACGACGACAAGGTCGAACACTTGGTGGCGCTCGATGACGCCCTCCACCGGCTGGAGGCGGTCAACCGCGAAGCCAGCCAGACGGTGGAATGCCGGTATTTCGCGGGGCTCTCGCTGGAAGAGGCCGCGGAGGCGCTGGATCTGTCGGTGGCCACGGTGCGCCGGCGATGGAGCTTCGCCAAGGCCTGGCTCCGCCGTGAGCTCGACGAGGCCTCATAGTGCGCGGCAGCGGTGCGCAGAAGATTTTCGAGGCCGCACTCGATTTACCTTCTGCGGGCCGCGCCGCATTCCTCGACGCCGCCTGCCAGGGTAACGCCGAGCTTCACGAGGAAGTCGCGGCGCTTCTCGGCTTCCTCGACGACGCTTACACCGCAGACCTCTTTCCCCAGCTCGCCGGCGGCCAGCAACAGCCGCTCGTCCTGGGCGAGCAGATCGGCCCCTACCGGGTTCTCCGCGAACTGGGAGCGGGCGGTATGGGCGTGGTCTTCCTCGCCGAGCGCGAGGACGTCGGAAAGCGAGTCGCCCTGAAGCTCGTGCGCGAAGGCGGGCTTGCCTCGGCGGACCGTATCAGGCGCTTCCTCCTCGAGCGCCGGGTCCTCGCACGGCTCGAGCACCAGAACATCGCGCGCCTGCTCGACGCCGGAGTGACCGAATTCCGCCTGCCGTATCTCGTCATGGAGTACGTCGAGGGCCTGCCCATCGATCGCTACTGCGATGAGCGCCGGCTCACCATCGCCGAGCGGATCGAGCTCTTCCGCACGGTGTGCCATGCGGTCCATTACGCGCATCAGAGCCTGGTGGTGCACCGCGACCTCAAGCCCTCGAACATCCTCGTCACGGCAGACGGACAGGTCAAGCTCCTCGATTTCGGAATCGCGAAGCTCCTGGAAGAGAATGCGAGCCTTGGCGTCGCCGAGCCCCGGACGGGGTTGCTCATGCTGACGCCCGAGTACGCGTCGCCGGAGCAGGTGAGGGGAGAGCCGGTCACCACTGCGAGCGACGTCTACTCGCTCGGCGTGGTGCTCTACCAGCTTCTCACCGGACGGCGTCCCTATCGGATCGCCTCGCGCAGCGCTGCCGATATCGAGCGGATCGTTTGCCATGCGGCACCGGAACGCCCCTCCGCCGCCATTGACCAGATGGCGGCCCAGGCGCGCGACAGCTCGCTCGATCGCCTGCGACGCCGTGTCCGAGGTGACCTGGATACGATCGTGCTGAAGGCGCTCAGCAAGGAACCGGTGCGCCGCTATCTGTCGGCGGCGCAGCTCTCCGACGACCTGAGGCGCCACCTCGTCCGGCTTCCAGTCCTCGCTCGAGGCGATACGGCCGCCTATCGCGCCGGAATGTTTCTGCGGCGACACTGGCTCGCCGTCGCCGCGGCCGTGGCCATGGTGGAGATCCTCATCGCCGGCGTGGTGGCTACCGCCTGGCAAGCCCGCCGCGCCGATGCTCAGCGCATCGTCGCCGAAGAACGGTTCCGGGATGTTCGCGCGCTCGCCAACACCATCCTGTTCGACGTCCACGATGCCATTGCCGATCTTCCCGGAGCGACCCGGGCGCGGGCGCTCGTGGTCAACCGCGGGCTCGAGTATCTGAATCGGCTGTCAGGCCAGGTCCGCGGCGATCTGACGCTGAAGGGAGAGATCGCCCAGGCCTACATCAGGCTGGGAATGGCGCAGGGTTACCCCAGCGGCGCCAATCTGGGCGATCTCGCGGGCGCTCGCGCCAGCCTGCAGAAGGCGCTGGCGCTGGCAAGCGAGCTGGTGGCGGTGGACTCGCAGGACCTGCGCTCGCGCCGCACGCTGGCGCTCGCGCATGAAAAGCTGGGTGACGTGAAGGCGTGGACCGGCGACGTGCCCGGCGCCGTCGGCGAGGCGCGGGAGGCTCTGCGGGGGTGGAGGTCCCTGGCCAGCGTGCAGCAAGACAGCATGGGCGCACAGCTCGCCGTGGCGATCAGCATGACCAAGCTGGGAGACCTCCTCGGCCATCCTGCATTTCCGAATCTGGGAGACAGGGTTGCGGCCGACACGCAATACCGTGGCGCCCTGGCACTGCTGGGTGCGTCGAGCTCCGACCCAACGGTCGACCGGGGCAGGCGGCGTCAGGTGGCACTGATCCAGGAACGGCTCGCCGCCATGCTCAAGCTGGATGGCAGCTACGACGCCGCCCTGGCTGCGTTCGGGCGATCACTGGCCCTTCGCGAAGAGTTGTACCGGGAGGACCGCACCAGCATGGATGCGGTGCGGGACGTCGCCGTCTCTCGAGAGAGTCTCTGCGAAACCCAGCTCGCGCGTGGCGACCCCCGCTCGGCGGCGAGCCACTGCCGGAAAGCGGTAGAGCTGTACCAGAGTCTTCATGCGGCCGATCCGGGAAACGCCCAAGGCGTGACCGACCTGGCCCGCGCCGAAGGCGGCGCCTCCGAAGCGCAGGCCGGGCTGGGGCGGTGGACAGAGGCACTGTCCCAAATGGACCGTGGCGCCGCGCTCCTCAAGGAGTTTCTGCGGGCCAACCCCGGCAACCTCCCCGCTGGGCGACAGATTGCCCGCCACCTCCTCAGCTCGAGCATTCTACGCGCCCGGCTGGCCCGGTCCGGGGCAGGGAACGAGCAGCAGCGATACCGCGACGAGGCCGACTCTCTCTACGCAAGCGGCCGGCGGGCCCTCGCCAGGTCGTTGGCGCTGGGAGCCACGCCCGCCGACACCGCCGACGAAGGACTCGCCCGCGAAGCCGAAGCACGACTGGCGCGCGGCGGGCGCACAGCCCCTGGCGGAAGGCGCTGAACGACTACATTCCCACAATGTCGTCCCCCCCTCCTACCCGCTTCGGCCACGTGGCCCTGGCGGGCGCCCCCAACGCCGGAAAGTCATCCCTCCTCAATGCCCTGTTGGGCCAACGGCTCGCGATCGTCAGTCCAAAGGCGCAGACGACCCGGCTGCCGGTAGTGGGAATTCACACCGCCGGCGATACCCAGATGGTCCTTCACGATCTACCGGGTCTGCTGGAGCCGGCCTACCTCATGCAGGCGCGCATGCTCGGCGCCGCTCTCGGCGTTCTCGACCGGGCGGATCTGATCCTGCACCTCCATCCAGCGCCCGAGGCCCCTGCTCCACCCTTCGAGCAGGTCGCGCGGTTGGAGCAGCAGCCTCGCGCTCCCGTGCTCGTCGTCTATACCAAGGGAGATGTCGTCGGCGCCGGCCGGCGCTTGGAGCTCGAGGCTCGGGGCGTCGTCGTCTCGGCGACGGAGGCGCAGGGAATCACCGAGCTCCTGGGTCGCATACGCTCTTACTTGCCCGCAGGCGATCACGAATTCGATGCCGAGGACGTAGGCACCCAACCGGTTCGCTTTTTCGTCGGCGAGTACCTGAGAGAGGCGGCGTTTGCGTTGCTGGAAGAGGAGCTTCCGTATGCGTTCAATGCGGAGGTCGAGGAGTTTCGCGAAGCGGAGCGGCCCGTGTACATTCGGGTCAACCTGTTTGTAGAGCGGGAATCACAAAAGAGAATCGTCATCGGTGCCGGCGGCCGGACCATCAAGGCGCTCGGCGCCGCGGCCCGCGCCCGTCTCGAGGAGCTCATCGGGTCGCCAGTCTATCTCGACCTCTGGGTCAAAGTGCTACCCCACTGGAGAGCCAACGCCGCCGCGCTCTCCCGATTCGGTTTTCCGGATTCATCTCAAGCGGAGGTGTCGTGACCCTGGCCCCCGAGCTGCTGCAGATTCTCGTCTGCCCCAAATGCAAGGGCGATCTGGAATACAGGTCCTCGCCCGAATCTCTCGTCTGCCATGCGTGCCGGCTGGTGTACCCTGTCGAAGACGGCATTCCCATCATGCTGATCGATGAGGCCAAGCCCCTCTGATCCGGCTTCTGCTTCTCATCGCTGTCCCGGTCAGTGTCGTCCTCGGCTACGGGCTGCATGCGCCCGCCGTCTGGGTTTTCCTCACCGCCTGCATCGGTGTTCTTCCGCTCGCGGGCTTCATGGGAGAGGCCACCGAACACCTCGCCCACCGCACCGGGCCGACCATCGGTGGTCTGCTGAATGCGACGTTCGGCAATGCTGCCGAGCTGATCATCGCGGTCGTTGCGCTGAAGGCGGGGCTCGTCGACCTGGTCAAGGCGTCGATCACGGGGAGTATTCTTGGCAACCTTCTCCTCATCATGGGACTGGCCATCATCGCCGGAGGGACGAAGCAGCAGGAGCTCAGGTTCAACAAGACCACCGCCGGCATGAGCGCCGGGATGCTCTGCCTCGCGGTTGTCGCCCTGGTATTTCCCGCACTCTACCACGCCGTGCACCCCGAGAGCAGCGCCCGCGTGTCCGAGCTTCGGATGTCGGAGGCGGTGGCCGCGATCCTGCTGTTTACCTATGCCTGCTCCCTCATCTTTACCCTTCGGACGCACAAACGGCTCTTCGGCGCGGCCGCGCACCCGATGGACGGGCCGGTGTGGGGAGTCGGAAAGGCGGTACTGGTCCTGGCGGCGGCGACCGTGGGCGTCGCGATCGAATCCGAGCTTTTGGTGCATGCGGCCACCGAGGCCACCGAGGCGGTGGGTCTCTCTCCCGTGTTTCTGGGACTGATCGTGATCCCGATCATCGGGAATGCCGCGGAGCATGCGGCGGCTGTCATGCTGTCCAGAAAGGGCCAGATCGATCTGGGTCTTCAGATCGCCCTCGGCTCAAGCACCCAGATCGCACTCCTGGTTGCCCCGCTCCTGGTATTCGTCGGTGTCTTTCTCGGCGCCGGCATGAACCTGGTGTTCCGGCCGTTCGAGGTGATGGCGCTCGGGCTGGCTACGATCGTGACCGCGGTGATCACGCTGGATGGGGAGTCCCACTGGTTCGAGGGCGTGCAACTACTTGCAGTATACGCGATGGTAGCCGTTGGTGCATATTTTCTCTGAGCGGCTTGGCCCAAAGGCGTGGCCAAGCTAGCTTCGGAGAACTCCTTACGAAAGGTACTGGGTGAGGACTCGCCCGACGATTATCTACTTTTCGCCGGACGGCTCAGCGGTGCCTGCGCTCGTGCGTCAGTGGGCGTCGACCAACGCTTTTCCGCTGGTCGTCTTCGATCATCCGGAGGAGGTCGAGGCCATCGTTCTGCGCGGACACCCCTGTCTCCTGTTCGTGGACGGCAACGGCGCTCGTGCCGAAGCGATCGGTCTGGTCACCCGCCTCAAGAGCGATGCGTTTACCGCGATCGTGCCGGTCACCGCCCTCGCGGCCGATCATCATTCCGAACAGGTACAGGCGTGGTTTGCCGCGGGCGTGGACGAGGTCGTCACCGGCCTGTTCACGCCGGCCGAGCAGAGGGCCAGGCTCGACGCCATGCTGGTCCGGACCGAGCGGGACGTTTCGGTCCATCCTTCGACCCGTCTTCCGGGCACCACCGAGATCGAGCGGGAGATTCGCCGCCGGCTGGAGTCGGACCAGGAATTTGCCGTGTGCTATGCCGACCTCGACCATTTCAAGGAGTTCAACGACAGGTACAGCTATTACGATGGAGACCGGGTCATCTATCTCCTTTCCCGCATCCTCCATGACGTGGTAAAGGGACTGCTCGGGGCTCATGGCTTCGTGGGCCACATCGGCGGCGACGACTTCATCTTCGTGGTGCCCGCACCTGAAATCAGTCCCGTCTGTGGAGAGATTCTCGACGTCTTCGATACGCTTATTCCGCTCCAATACAACGATCAGGATCGCCGCGCCGGCTATTTCTTCGGAAAGGACCGCCGCGGGCAGCTCCACCGCGTGCCGCTCATGACGCTGTCGATCGGCATCGTGACCAATCGGCATCGCCGGTTTGCGCATCCGGCACAGGTAAGCGAGCTTGCGACGGAGATGAAGAGCTACGCCAAGACCCTGCCCGGGTCGGTGTTCGTCGTCGATCGCCGGCAGGGCGCCAACGGCGAGGAGCGGCCGGGGTCGGCGTTCAGGGAACCGTCATGAGGACGAGATGAACGTTACCTGCCCCAATTGCGCCACCATCTTCCGCGTGGATCCGGCCAAGGTGCCCGAGTCGGGCGTGCGGGCCCGCTGCAACGTCTGCAGTGCAGTATTCGCGGTCCGGCATGAGCCGCCGTCGTCGCAGCCGGCGAGTCCCGAGCCGGCCCGCGCCCAGGCAGTGGCAGCGTCTCCGCCGCCACCGGCGCCTCCACCCCCGCCGGCGCCTCCCCCGCCGGCGCCTCCCCCGCAACGCGCCCCTCAGGTGGTTGCCCCACCCGCGATGGCTCCGCCTGCGGCGGCGCGCCCGGTCATGTCTCCGGTCGGCCCTGCTGCGCCGGCACGCCCCGCCGCCGCGCCCTTCCGTCCATTCACTCCTGCCGCTCCTGCCGCTCCTGCCGCTTCGAACCCGGCGCCTCCGGCATCAAACCCTGCGCCGGTCACGCCGGCGCGGCCGGCCGCTCCCGGCCGCGCCGTGAATCCGTTCCTGTCACAGGACCCCGCTCTCAAGGCGCGCCGTCTTGCCCGCGCGCTCATCTCGGATATGGTCGTGTACCATCCGGGCAAGCGCCAGGATGGGCTCCAGAACGGCACGCTCAAGGAGTTGTTCGAGGACGAGATCCGGAAGAGCTGGGAGGAGTACGCCGACCAGGTGGGGCGCCAGGTCGCCGACTCGACGCCGTATTTCAAGGAAGCGCTCAACGAGATACTCGCCGGCGGTCGCCAGATCTTCTGAGCGGGGCTATCTTTGCAGTCGACGAGCCGTTCTTCCGCCGCCGGCGGTCGAGCGGCTCGCTCGTTACCCTGGGTCCTGAATTCTCTCTTCTGGAGTCGTTGGCATGGCCGATCTCGTAGAGCGCCTCACCGAGCTGCAGCACCGTATTCTCGAGCTCCGAGACTTCCTTTGACCTGCCGGGCAAGGCCGATCGCCTGACCTTTCTCGAGTCGCAGCAGGCAGAGGCCGGATTCTGGAACAAACCCGAAGCCGCGCGGATCTCCGTGCAGGAACTGAAACGGCTCAAGGCGTGGCTCACGCCGTACGAGGGCCTGAGAGAGCGGCTGGATGGAGCAGTCGAGATGGCCGGACTCCTCGAGCTGGAGCCCGACCAGTCGATGGAGGCGGAGGTGAGTCGCGAGGCCGACGATCTGTCCAAGGCCGTCGAGGCCTTCGAGCTTCAGGCCATGCTGCAGGGGCCCGACGACGGGCGCGATGCTCTACTCACCATCCATCCCGGTGCCGGCGGCACCGAGTCGCAGGACTGGGCCGAGATGCTGATGCGGATGTACGTCCGCTGGGCGGAGCGGCACGGATTCGAAGTGGCCATTCTCGACCTTCTTCCGGGCGAGGAGGCGGGAATCAAGTCGGTCTCGATCCAGATCAAGGGTGAATACGCCTACGGCTACCTCAAGGCGGAAAAGGGAGTACACCGGCTGGTCAGGATCTCCCCGTACGACAGCCAGGCCCGGCGCCACACCTCGTTCGCGTCAGTGTTCGTCTATCCCGACATCGACGACACGATCGAAATCGACCTGCGCGAAGAAGACATCAGGATGGATGTCTTCCGTGCGTCGGGAGCCGGCGGCCAGCACGTCAACAAGACATCGTCCGCGGTGCGGCTCACCCACGAGCCTACCGGGGTCGTGGTCTCGTGTCAGCAGGAGCGGAGCCAGACGAAGAACCGCGCGACAGCGATGAAAATGTTGCGGGCGGGTCTGTACCAACGGAAGTTGGAGGAGCAGGAGGCGGCTCGGGCGGTGGTCGAGGCCACCAAGACCGACAACTCCTGGGGCAACCAGATCCGCTCCTACGTCTTCCAGCCGTACACGATGGTCAACGACCACCGAACCGAGGTGAAGGTCGGCGACGTACAACGTGTCATGGACGGCGATCTCGACACGTTCATTCAGGCGTATCTCAAGCGATTCGGGGGAAAGGCGGCGTGAGCCAGGTGGAGGAGCGCACCTACGTCGAGGAGGCTCGGCGCGAGAAGCGGGCGGCGCTGGAGGCCCGAGGCGTCCCTGCCTTCGCCTATCGCTACGACCGCACCCACGGCGCGGCCGATGCGCTTGCGCTCTACCGGGACGAGATGGGTGAGGCGGGGCCGCGCGTCCGCATCGCCGGGCGGATCGACCGGCTGGGCTCGCACGGCAAGACGACTTTCGCACATGTGGAAGACGCCAGCGGGCGCATCCAGGTCTACTTTCGCAGCGATGGTCTCGGAGAGAGCTACGATTTGGTGGCGCTGCTCGACCTGGACGACCACGTGGGCGTGGAAGGAACGTTGTTCCGTACGAAGAAGGGCGAAGTAACGGTCAGGGCGGAAGAGCTCAGCGTGCTCACTAAGTCGCTCCGGCCGTTGCCGCGGGGAAAGGTGCAACACTCCGACGGCGACACGGTGACCTATGGGGACGTCCAGGATCCCGAGGTCCGCTATCGCCAGCGCTACGCCGACCTGGCGGTGCACCCCGAGGTCCGGAGCGTCTTTCGCCTGCGGGCCATGGCTATCCGTCATATCCGACGCCACCTCGATGATCTGGGCTTTCTCGAGGTCGAGACGCCGGTTCTCCAGCCGCTCTACGGAGGCGCCGCGGCGCGGCCGTTCGTAACGCACCACAACGCCCTCGACATGCCCCTCTATCTCCGGATCGCCGACGAGCTGTACCTAAAGCGACTGCTGGTGGGCGGACTGGAGCGCGTGTACGAGATCGGCCACGATTTCCGTAACGAGGGAATGGATCGCACCCACAATCCCGAGTTTACGATGCTGGAGTTGTATCAGGCCTATGCCGACTACAACGACATGATGGACCTGACGGAGTCCCTGGTCGTCGGCGTGCTCGACGAATGCCTCGGCACCCGGGTCATTTCGCGCTACGGCACCACCCTCGATTTCACGCCGCCGTTCGCCCGGGTACACTTCATCGAGGGCGTGAGGGATCGGTGCGGGGTCGACCTCCGCACCGCCTCCGACGCGGAGATGCGCGCGGTGCTGCGCTCGCGCGGGGCGGAGGCCGATGCGGTCGAGGATATGTCGGGCGGACGACTGCAGGATGAGGTCTTCAAGACGGTGCTCGAGCCGGAGCTGATCCAGCCCACCTTCGTCGTCGACTATCCCCAGCCGCTCTCTCCTCTCGCCAAGATTCACCGCGCCGACCCCGCACTCACCGAGCGCTTCGAGCTGTTCGTCGGAGGACGCGAGCTGGCCAACGCCTTCAGCGAGCTCAACGATCCCGACGATCAGCGGCGGCGGTTCGAGGACCAGGGCAGGCAGCGTGCGGCGGGCGACGAAGAGGCGCACGCGTACGACGCCGACTACGTCCGGGCACTGGAGTACGGCATGCCGCCCGCGGGAGGGATGGGCATGGGCATCGACCGTCTCCTCATGATCGTGGCCGATCAGCCGTCGATTCGCGACGTCATCCTCTTTCCCGCCATGCGGCCGGAAGGCTAGATGGACGGGACCTTTCGATGGCCGAGCCGGCTGGAGTGGCGCATCGCGCAACGAT
Organism: Gemmatimonadales bacterium; assembly: GCA_038240975.1. Classification (GTDB taxonomy): domain Bacteria; phylum Gemmatimonadota; class Gemmatimonadetes; order Gemmatimonadales; family GWC2-71-9; genus CAVVWJ01. Next base: position 3,742 of record JBBRGF010000069.1, on the reverse strand, counting down.
ACCTCCGCAGCCGCCGCAGCTCGCGCGTGGCCTCGCTGAATACCGTGATCTCGACCGGGGGCGTGGCAGTGGGAGTGATGGCGTTGATCGTGGTGCTCGGCGTCATGAACGGACTGCGGGACGACCTCCGCGAGCGCATTCTCGTCGCCAACCCCCATCTCAGGATCCTGACCTTCGGCGCCGGTCTGCGCCTCGACGACTGGAAGCGCGTGCTGGCCGAGGTGCGAAAGTCTCCGGGCGTGGTGGCGGCGGCTCCCGAAGTCATCAGCCAGGCCGGCATCACGGCGGGGCAGGACTACGGCGAGGGAGTCAACATCCTCGGCTTCGACCCCGACACCGGGGCGGTGTCGGTCACCTCCCTCCCGCAGGCGGTGAAAAAGGGTGATCTGTCGTTTCGGACCACCAAGCCGGGGGTCGATGGCGGCATCGTTCTTGGAACGAGGCTGGCCTCGAGGCTCTCGGTCTATCCCGGCGACGTGGTCACGCTGGTTCCCGTCACCCAGGCCAAGGTCAACCCGGCGCTCGGGGTTGCGGTGCCACGCTTCTGGAAGTTCGAGGTCACCGGTGTGTTCGAGACGGGAATGTTCCAGTACGACAACCAGTTCGTCGTCATGAAACGGGAAACGGCGCAGGCCTTCACCGGTCTCGGCGAGGCGGTCTCCGGGATCGCGGTCCGGGTGAGCGACCCCGACCGGGCTCCTGAAATCGGCAAGAGCATCGAGAAGCGGCTCGGCTACCCATACCGCGCCCTCGACTGGCAGACCCAGAACGTGAGCCTGTTCAGCGCGCTCCAACTCGAAAAGATCGCCATGGGCCTCATTATCTTTTTCATCATGGTCGTGGCCGCGTTCAACATCGTCGGCACCCTCACGATGGTGGTCGCCGACAAGACCCGCGAGATCGGAATTCTTCGGGCCATGGGCCTCACCTCACCGAGCGTGGCGAGAGTATTCCTCTTGCAGGGAGCCGTGATCGGTTTTCTGGGCACCGCACTGGGCTTGGGCCTAGGCCTGGCCCTGGCCTACATCGTCGACGCCTCGGGGTGGATCCGGATCAACCCCGCCGTCTATTTCATCGACCACCTGCCGGTACACGTCGAGGCGTTCGATGTGGCAGTGGTGGTGGTGGCGAGCCTCGCCATCGCGCTGCTGGCCACGCTCTACCCGTCGCGGTCCGCGGCGGGCCTGACCCCGGTCGAGGCGATACGCCACGAATGAGCGCCATCCTGGAGGCTGAGGGACTGCGCAAGGTCTATCGGGGCGGCGACGGCAGCCCGATCGAAGTGTTCTCGAACGTGCACATGACGGTGAGCCGCGGAGAGTTCGTCGCGATCGTCGGCGCCAGCGGGTCGGGAAAGAGCACGCTCCTCCACCTGCTCGGGGCGCTCGACACGCCCTCCGGAGGCACGGTTCGTCTGGATGGCCGCTCCTTCGCGGAGCAGACGGAGAGCGAGCTGGCCGCAGTCAGAAACCGGAAGATCGGCTTCGTCTTCCAGTTCCACCATCTGCTGCGCGAATTTACCGCTCTCGAGAACGTGATGATGCCGCTCCTGATCGCCGGCGAAGACGAGTCGCGGGCCCGCTCCCGGGCGGAGGAGCTGCTGGCGTCCGTCGGGCTGGCCGGAAGAATGTCTCACCGGCCCACCGCGTTATCTGGCGGTGAGCAGCAACGCGCCGCGGTGGCGCGGGCGTTGGCGCCCGACCCGCTGCTGGTGCTGGCCGACGAGCCGTCGGGCAATCTCGACTACGGCAACAGCGAGCGACTGCACGAGCTGTTCGCACGTCTGAGCCGGGAGTTCGAGACCGCGCTCGTCGTGGTCACCCACAACCGCTCGCTCGCGGCCCGCGCCGACCGGGTCCTCTCGCTCGAGGGCGGACATCTGGTGCCGCTGTCGGGTGTGGAGTCGATGCCCTGATGTCGTGCGACCAGTGTCACGAGCGCGAGGCGGTTATCCACCTCACCCAGATCGTCAACGAGCAGGTGACGACACTCCATCTCTGCGATCGTTGCGCGGCCGACAAGGGCGTCGAGAGCCCCGCCGCGGCGCCGAAGACGCCGCTCGGTACATTTCTGGCGGCCATGGGGAAGGGATTGCCCGAGGCGGCGCCGGTACCCAAGTCGTCGGATACCTGCACCCGGTGCGGAGGTTCGCTGCAGGATTTCCGCGAAAGCGGCCGTCTCGGCTGCCCCGAGTGCTGGCGCACGTTCGAGTCGCCGCTGCGCGATCTTCTTCGACGGCTGCAGGGCTCCACCCATCACCTCGGTGAACGGTACGCGGAAGCCGTGACCCCTCCGCCGACCAACGGGCGTGCGCTCGTCTCCGAGCTCCGCGAGCAGCTCCGCCTCGCGGTGGAGTCGGAAAACTTCGAGCTGGCCGCGGAGCTGCGCGACAAGCTGAGGGTGACCGAGTGATCGATCTCAGTCTTCTCACCGACGGCGGCGTCGGCTGGCTCGACGCGAGCGGCCCTTGCAGCCATCTCGTGCTCTCCACCCGGATCCGCCTGGCCCGGAATCTCTCTGACCACGTGTTCCAGGGACGCAACTCGGAGACCGAGCGCGAGGAAATCCTCTCTACGGTGGAGCAGGCAGCCAGAGACACCGTCCTGCTCCGGCGCGCCACCAAATTCCGGCTCGACCGGCTCGATCGCATCGACCGCCAATTGTTGCACGAGCGGCACCTGGTCAGTAAGGAATTAGCCGGCCTCGATGCCGACGGGCGGGTCCGTTCGGGGGCCACTCTTCTGGTTCAGGACCGGATCGGCGTGATGCTCAACGAGGAAGACCACCTCCGGATCCAGGGGCTGCATTCGGGGTTCGACCTGGACGCTGCGTACACCGAGGCCGACCGGCTGGACGCCGAACTGGGACAACGACTTGCTTTCGCATTTCACCCCGAGTTCGGTTATCTTACCTCGTGTCCGACCAACGTCGGGACCGGGTTGCGGGCGTCGGTACTGATCCACCTTCCGGGCCTGGTCCTCACCAAGGAAATCTCGAAAGTTCTGCAGGGGTTGGCGCAGGTCGGGTTGACGTTTCGTGGCCTTTATGGTGAGGGCAGCGAGGTCGTCGGCAACTTTTTCCAGTTGTCCAATCAGACGACACTTGGAAGCTCCGAGCATGAGCTGCTCGACCATCTGGGCAAGATGGTCCGTCAGGTCATGGACTACGAGGAGCAGGCGCGGCAAGTCCTGTTGCGCGATGCCCCGGGTGTAATCGAAGACAAGGTGTGGCGCGCCTACGGGCTCCTCCGGTACGCCCGCTCGTTGTCCTTCGAAGAAGCAATGAACCTGTTGAGTGGCGTACGCTTGGGAGTGGGCGTGGAGCTGATTCCCGACATCGCCATGTACACGCTGAACAAACTTCTCGTCTACACGCAGCCCGGGCACCTCGCGGTGGCCGAGGGAGTGGAGCCGGACGAGGCCGACCTGCCGATTCGGCGGGCACGGTTCGTGCGCAAAGTGTTGGAATCCGAAGTAGAACGCCGTGGATGAGCCACGACGACGCCCTTCCGAGCTACGCAGGGTACCGCAATGAACGGCTACAATTTCACAGACCGCGTCCGTAAAGTTCTGCAGATGGCTCGCGAGGAGGCGGCCAGGCTGCACCACGAGTACGTCGGCACCGAACACATCCTCCTCGGCCTGATCCGCGAGGGTGAGGGCGTGGCCGCCGCCGTCCTGACCAACCTCGGCGTCGATCTTGATGACGTCCAGCAGAAGATCGAGGAGACGGTGAAGAAGGG
>JBBRGF010000068.1:0-15054 GCA_038240975.1 Gemmatimonadales bacterium | reverse complement strand
TTCCGTTTGTCGCCCCAAAGTTAGCTCGTTCTGCTCGGGCCCCACGACCACCTAGATTCCGCCCGTCCACGAACCCTTTGGCGAGAATCCATGCACGGCTTCCTGCTGCTCCTGTCCGCCGCCGCAGCCACTCAGGTCCCGGCCCGCACCCGCGAGGGCGACCTCGCACGCTGGACGCGTGAGGCGCGCGCGGTCACCATCGTCCGGGATGACTGGGGCATAGCACACGTCCATGGAAAGACCGACGCCGAGGCCGTCTTCGGGATGATCTACGCCCAGGCAGAGGACGACTTCAACCGGGTAGAGACCAACTATCTCAACGCGATGGGGCGGCTGGCTGAGGCGGAGGGAGAGGGGGCGATCTGGCAGGACCTCAGGATGAAGCTGTTCGTGGATCCTGACAGCATGAAAGCAAAGTATGCCGCGAGCCCCCGGTGGCTCAAGCGCCTGATGAACGCGTGGGCCGACGGTCTCAATTACTACCTCCTCAACCATCCAGAGGTGAAGCCGAGGGTCATCACCCGCTTTGAGCCGTGGATGCCGCTCACGTTCAGCGAGGGCAGCATCGGCGGTGACATCGAGAACGTGGCCCTCGACCATCTCCAGGCGTTCTACGGCGACAGCGCCGGCCGCCCGGTGCCATCGAGCGCGCGAACATTTGAGCCATCGGGCTCGAACGGGTTCGCCATTGCTCCGTCCAACACCGTCAACCGCCGGGCGCTCCTCCTCATCAATCCCCATACGTCGTTCTTCTTCCGCGCCGAGGTTCAGATGACGAGCGACGAGGGACTCGACGCCTACGGCGCGGCGACGTGGGGGCAGTTCTTCATCTATCAGGGATTCAACGAGAGGGTCGGCTGGATGCACACCTCGACTGGTGCGGACGCGGTAGACGAGTACGCAGAGACCGTCACAAGGAAGGGCGGCCGGCTCTTCTATCGGTATGGCCCCGGGGAGCGGCCGCTGACGACCCGGATGATCACCGTACCCTATCGAACTTCGACGGGCATGGACAGCACGACCTTCTCGGTCTACCGCACCCATCACGGACCCATTGTGCGCGCGGCCGACGACCGGTGGATCAGCGTCCGGCTCATGGAAAAGCCGGTGGAGGCGTTGAGCCAGTCTTTCCTTCGGACCAAGGCGAGGACGATCGCTGCCTACCGGCAGGTGATGGAGCTCCGTGCCAACTCGTCGAACAATACGGTCTACGCCGACGCCGACGGTCATATCGCGTACTTTCACCCCCAGTTCGTGCCGAAGCGTGACGACCGCCTCGACTGGACCAGTCCGGTGGACGGCAGTGATCCTGCAACCGAGTGGAGCGGCGTGCACGGCGTCCAGGACAGCCCCCACGTGATCGACCCCCCGAACGGCTGGATCCAGAACACCAACGATTGGCCCTATTCGGCGGCCGGGCCTTACAGCCCCAAACGAGAGAATTTCCCGAGGTACATGGACCAGGCAGGCGAGAGCCCGCGCGGCCTGCATGCCGTGCGGGTATTGGAGGACCGAAAGGACTTCACCCCAGAGCGGCTGCGGGACGCGGCGTTCGACAGTTATCTCCCGGCGTTCGCGCGGCTCGTACCGCCGCTCCTGTCGGCTTACGATGCAGCGACCGGCATCGACTCGCTCAAGGCGACGCTGGCCGAGCCGGTCGCGGCGCTCCGTGCGTGGGATTATCGGTGGTCCGCGGCTTCGGTGGCCACGTCGCTCGCCGTGTACTGGGGCGACACGCTCCTGGCGCTGACGCGGAGCGAGGCGAGCGCGGCGGGAGTGGACGTATACGACTACGTGGCCATGCGCACGACCGCAGAGCGGAAAATCGTGGCGCTCGCCGCCGCAACCGACCGGTTGGCGCGCGACTTCGGCAGCTGGCGCACACCGTGGGGCGAGATCAACCGCTTCCAGCGGCTGACCGGCGACATCGTGCCGCAGTTTCGCGACTCGGGTCCCAGCATCCCGGTGCCGTTCACTTCGGCGCGGTGGGGGTCGCTCGCATCGTTCGGGGCGCGGAGGTATCCGGGAACAAGGCGGATGTACGGGACGAGCGGAAACAGTTTCGTCGCGGTGGTGGAGTTCGGCAAGGACAGCGTGCGTGCGAGGGCGGTGACGGCGGGCGGGGAAAGCGGAGATCCGCGGTCCCGACATTTCGACGATCAGGCGGAGAGGTATGCGGGAGGAAGACTACGGGACGTGTATTTCTATCCCGGGCAACTCGAGGGCCATATCCAGCGGCTGTACCATCCTGGAGGGTGAGCGGCGGCCGATTTGCCGGTCGAGCGCGGCAAAACCTCGCTCGAGGAATGCAACAAGCCCCCCGGGCTGCAGATCCCGGAGGGCTTGAAGCGCAAGGCTTTCCGGTTGCCTAATGCCCCACGCCCAGGAGAAACAGGACGATGATGATGCTCATGGGGATTCCGAGCAACCACGCTAGAATAAGGCCCATTACAGTGTCCTCCCGGTAGGAACGGGGTTAGCCGACGACGCGCGTTCCGCGGCCAGCAGGTCCCGCCTCCGATAATGTGAAAAAGTCATCGGCTCGCCTGATGCCATCCAGCCTCCCAAGACGGCTCCGACCAAACCGATCAGCAGAGACACCGCCGTTGTGAGGGAGTTGTTCCGCAGGGCCACGGCCACGTCCGGGTCTGCAACGGCCCCAGGAGCGCCGGCGGGGGCGATTCCGGCGAGCCCTCCGTACCACCCTCCGAAGTGACCGATCGATCCCGCCGACGCGAGCGCGAGGAGGATGGGAATGGTGAGAAGCCAGACGATGCTGCCATGCAGGATCGCCGGCTCGGACCGCCGTCGCCCGGCGATCCTGGCCGCCACCCATCCCCCGGCGACGTAGGCGAAGAACGCGCCGGCGATACTGAACACCAGGCCGATGAGCCGCACCTTTTTCCAGTCGACATAGCGGGACATTTCATTGTAGCCGAGCGCGAACCCTATGAGTCCAATCAGAAGGCCGACGGCGAGCGCGGTGAGCGCGCCGACCCAGATCGCGCTCCACGCGACGGGCCACGCGACCCACTCCTCGTCTTGCCTTTGCATGGCAATGCTCCTCCAGCTGCGGTGTAGGGTTTCGGAAGCCTAGAGCCTCTATTCGTCGTCGGGCGATTCTGCGGCGACGTTGATGGACTCGGCGAGCTTCGTCAAGGCCTTGTCCGTGTCGCCTTCCTCGTTGAGCGTCTGTTGCAGGACGTCGGCGTGGTCCGTGTGTCCGAGCAGCCGGGCCCACGTGCGAACCGTTCCGTAGCCCGCCATCTCGTAGTGCTCCACGTGCTGTGCGGCCGAGATAAGGCCGGCATCCAGTACGTCGGGGTCGGGGCGCTCCTTGATGAGCTCCGAGCCTTCCTTCAGCAGCCCTTCCATGCCGACGCACTTCTTTCCCCGTGGGCTGGCATCGAGGGATTTCAAGATTCGCTCGAGGCGCCTGACGTGCTCTCTCGTCTGCTTCTCGTGTTGGCGAAAACCTTGCTTGAGGGGGACGGCGCTCGCCGCCTTGATCATTTTGGGAAGAGCCTTGAGAATTTGATTCTCCGCGCTCCACAGGTCTTTCAACTCATCGACGTAGAGCTCCGACAAAGTCTCCATTTCCATAGAACACGCTCCGCAGTATCGAGGATGTCCGATCAGACTCAACGAAAGCGAATCTTATGCACTGGCCGGTATGTTCGCGGTGATGCAGGCCGTTACACGGACGGTGACGGCGCGCACCGCGGGACTGCTGGAAAGCTCCGACCTTGAGCGGCAATACCTAAAGTACCGGGTACCCGAGGGCAGCCTGATGTATCCAACCTGAGGTGCAGGGGAGGGTATGAGGGTGGCGAAAATCCTGGTGGTAGACGACGAGCCCTCGGTGCTGGCGGTTGTGTCCCGTGCCCTCCGTGAAGACGACCATGAGGTGATCGCCGTCTCGAATGGACAGACCGCATGGGAAATTGCCATGGCGGAGAGGATGGACGTAGTGGTAAGCAACGGCCGGATACTCGGCCACGGAAAGGCGCTGACGGAAGCTTGGCGCTCGCGCTTTCCTGATACTCCGATCCTGTATGTGCACGACCAGTCCCAGGTCCAGCGTGCCCTGTTTCAGCTACCCGCAGACGTGCCTACGCTCTTCAAGCCCTTCGACCTGACCGCACTCAAGGTTGCGGTTCGGCGGCTCCTCGGAACTCCTCTTCCAACGCAGCCCGAGCTCAGTTTCTTGTTGGAGGAGCAACAGGCCGCCGCGCGCTCGATAAATGCGCGCGGCGGTCTCTCGGCAACCGGCGCGAGCTACGCCCTGCCCGCAGTTGCCGCCGATCCGTTATAGGCCTTCTTCAGCGCCTCGATGTCGATCTTCTTCATTTGCATCATGGCCGCCATGGCCCGCTCGGATTTCTCGGAGTTCGGATCGCCGAGCATCTCCGTCATGACCGTCGGCACCACCTGCCACGACAGGCCGTACTTGTCCCTGAGCCAGCCGCACTGCTGAGCCTTCGGGTCACCGCCCTGAGAGAGCTTATCCCAGTAGTGGTCCACTTCCGCCTGGTCTTCGCACGCGATCACGAAGGAAATGGCCTCATTGAACTTGAAGATCGGCCCCCCGTTGAGCGCGGTGAACGGTTGGCCGTTGAGCTCGAACAGACAACCATCACGCTGCCCGGCTGCCGGCCGTGCTCTTCCTTTCCCGCCTCTCCGTACCGTGAGACCTTCCCGATCTTGGAGTTCTTGAAGATTCCGGTGTAGTACTTCGCCGCCTCCTCTGCCTGATCGTCGAACCAGAGGAAGGGAGTGATCTTTTGCACGGTTGCCATGCGGTGTCTCCTCTATCGTGAATGTGATGCCGGAGCTGCTCTGTCGCCCCGGAAGGTGTTCCATCGATTGCCGTCGCTCGACATTATGCGGCGCGCTGCCAGGGTAGAGCCGCACCTTATCGTGGGCTGTGATACGGCCCACCGCGCGAAGCGCAGGGCCTCGTCCGAATGGCAGTAGCCCTCCGGCCCGGCTAAATTTACGCTTGAACCTTCACCCCGGCCCGATGACCGATATTACCAAGCCTGTGCCTGCCGCCTCGACCGATGAGATCTACCACCCCGACGCCGTGGAGGCGAAGTGGCAGGCCCGTTGGGCCGACTGGCGCACCAACGAGCCCGACCTCGACCGGCCGGCAAAGCCTTTTTACAACCTGATGATGTTTCCCTATCCGTCGGCCGAAGGGCTGCACGTCGGAAACATGTTCGCCTTTACCGGCAGCGACGTTTTCGGTCGATTCAAGCGGCTCCAGGGCTATGACGTTTTCGAGCCGATCGGGTTCGATGCCTTCGGCATCCACAGCGAAAATTACGCGATCAAGATGGGGGTCAATCCATCGGAGCTGATCCCGCGGAACATCGACAACTTCCGCCGGCAGCTTCGGCGCGTGGGCGGAATGTTCGACTGGCGTCACGAGCTCTCGACCACCGATCCCGGCTACTACAAGTGGACGCAGTGGATATTCCTGCAGCTCCTCAAGGCCGGTAAGGCCTACAAGAAAGCGGCCGCGGTCAACTGGTGCCCCAAGGACAAGACCGTCCTGGCCAACGAGCAGGTGATCAACGGGCGGTGCGAGCGCTGCGAGTCACTGGTCGAGCAGCGGACGCTCGAGCAGTGGTTCTTCCGGATCACCGATCATGCCGACCGCCTGCTTGCCAATCTCGACGATCCGTCGAAAATGGACTGGTCCGACACCACCACGGTCGCCCAGCGCAACTGGCTGGGCCGCTCGGAGGGAGCCGAGCTCGACTTTGGGCTCGACGGCAGCGGCTCGATCCGCGTGTTCACCACCCGGCCCGACACCGTGTACGGCGCCACCTTCATGGTGCTGGCGCCCGAGCATCCCCTGGTCGACGAACTGGTGAGCGCGGGCCAGCGCGCGGCCGTAGACGCATACCGGCAGGCGGTGAGCGCAAGGGACCTGGTTGCCCGGAAGGTGGGCGAGAAGGAAAAGACCGGCGTCTTTACCGGCGGGTTTGCCCGGAACCCCGCCACTAACAAGCCGATCCCGATCTGGATCGCCGATTACGTGCTCATGGAATACGGCACCGGGGCCATCATGGCCGTGCCGGGGCACGACGAGCGCGACTTCGAGTTTGCCCGCCAGTTCGGCCTGCCGATCGTGCGCGTCGTGACGGACCCGAACGCTGCAGCCGATGCCCCGCTCGATGCCGCGTACACCGACAACGAGCTGGGGCGTCTGATCAACTCCGGCGTCCTCGACGGCATGACGGTCACCGAGGCCAAGCGCGCCATCACCCGACACCTGGAGCAGCAGGGCTCGGGCAAGGGGGTCGTGCGTTACCGACTGCACGACTGGTGCATCTCACGGCAGCGCTACTGGGGACCGCCGATCCCGATCATCTACTGCGACGAGCATGGCGCGGTGCCGGTGCCCGAGGACGACCTGCCCGTCATGCTTCCCCAGATCGACGACTTCACGCCCGACGATACGGGCATCTCGCCCCTGGCTCGCCACGAAGAGTGGTACTACGTCCCCTGTCCCGTCTGTGGAAAGCGCAGCCGGCGCGAGACGGACGTCAGCGACACCTTCCTCGACTCGGCGTGGTATTACCTGCGCTACCCGAGTACCGAGTTCGACGACCGTGCGTTCGATCCGGCGCGCACCCGCACCTGGCTGCCGGTGCACACCTACATCGGAGGCAACGAGCACGCCGTGCTGCACCTCCTCTACTCGCGGTTCATCACGATGGTGCTGCACGACCTCGGCCATCTGCAGTTCGAGGAGCCATTCCGGAAGTTCCGGGCGCACGGCCTCATCGTGAAAGATGGCGCCAAGATGTCGAAGTCGCGGGGAAACGTCGTCGTCCCCGACCAGTACATCAGCCGGTGGGGGGCCGACACGTTCCGGATGTACCTGATGTCGTTGGGACCGTTTCAGAAGGGCGGGGATTTCAGAGACGAGGGGATCAGCGGCCCCCGTCGATTCCTCGACAAGGTATGGGGGATGGTAAGCGAGTCGGTGCGCGGAGACATGTGCGGCGGAGAGATCAAGCACGAGGTTCTGTCGAAGTGGCACCGGACGATCCAGAAGGTCACCGGCGACATCGAAGACCTGGAGTACAATACGGCCATCGCGGCCATGATGGAGCTCGTCAACAAGCTCCGCGAGGAGCACTGCTACGAGCGGCAGATCATGGAGACCCTGGTCGTGATGATCGCGCCGTTTGCGCCGCACTTCGCCGAAGAATGCTGGGAGCGACTCGGCCACACGACCTCGATCTTCGAGAGCCGCTGGCCCTCCTGGGACGAGTCGATGGTCATCGAGGACACGGTGGAGCTGGTGATTCAGGTGAATGGGAAGATGCGGGGTAGGGTGACCGTCACCCGGACTGTCGGCGCCAGCGCCGTGCTCGTCAAGGAGGTGGCGCTCGAAGACCCGTCCGTACTTCGAGCTGTGGGAGGCAAGGAAATTCAGAAGGAGATCCTCGTTCCCAACCGGCTGCTCAACCTGGTGGTGAGGTGAGGGAATACCCGCCGCCACCGGCGCTGGCGCCCTACGTCGACTGCTTCTGGTCCCGGTCCGACGGGGACATCGGTGAATCCGACACGCCCCATCGCGTTCTTCCCGACGGCTGCCTCGATATCATCTTCAGCCCGCGAGGCGCCGTCGTGGTAGGCACCATGACCCGGCCGTTGCTGGTGCCGTCGCGCCAGGTGTCCAGCGTTCTCGGTGTGCGCTTCCTCCCCGGCATGGCCACCGCGTTCCTCCAGGTGCCGGCCGCCACCCTTACCGACCTCAGCGCGCCGCTCGAGGCAGTCTGGTCCGATGGCCGCCAGGTTACCGACCACGTGGGTTCCGCGCTCGATTCGCCGCAGGCGGTCGCCCGGCTGGGCGACATGCTGAACAAGCGGCTCTCCTCCCTGGCGCCCGTTCCCGACGACGTGCGAGCCGCCGTGAACTGTATCGTCTCGAGCGGCGGCCGTTGGGACGTCGCGCGTGTCGCCTCCTCTCTCGGTGTTTCCCGGCAACACCTCGCGCGGCGCTTTGCTGCCTACGTCGGCGTGCCGCCGAAGATCCTGAGCCGGGTCATGCGGATGCGCCTCGCCCTTCGCGCCGCGCGAGCGGCGCGGATCAGCTGGGCCGCCGTCGCTGCCGATCTGGGCTATTGCGACCAGTCTCACCTCGTGAGCGAGTTCCGCTCGCTCACGGGTCTCACCCCCTTACGCTGGGCGTCGTCACGGCGCCAGGGTTCCAAAACTCCAATCGCGCGCGCGGCCCTGTCGCTATCCTGAGGCGACTCGAACCTGGAGGTGCGCGTGTCGATCCAGTTCCGCAAGCTGTCTCCCGTCCTTATCGTGGACGCCATCGAGCCCTGCCTGTCGTTCTGGGTAGATCGCCTGGGCTTCTCGAAGTTGGTCGAAATGCCCGAAGGCGAGCGGCTCGGTTTCGTGATTCTGAAGAAGGATGACGTCGAAGTGATGTACCAGAGCCGCGAGAGCGTCCGGAAGGACATACCCGCGCTCGCCGGCGCGCCGGCCGGCGCGACGCTTTACATCGAGGTGGATGACGTCGCCGGTGTGCAGCGGGCGGTGCAGGGTGCGGAGATCGTGGTGCCGAGGCGTCGAACGTTCTACGGAGCCGACGAGATCGGCGTGCGGGAGCCTGGTGGCAACGCGGTGATCTTCGCCCAGCCCACCTAGGCGGCAGCAGTCACGGCCAGGTGGGACATGATCGCCAGCACCGCCCGCTCCTTTGCCTTGGCCTCGACATCCACGGTGAGGTTGCGAGCACGCCACTCGGCGGGAAAGTCGGAGGGGTCCAGGTAGTCGGCGTGGGGGCGCGGGTTGGCCGCCTGCCACCCGTCGCGCGGTGAGGAGATGTGCATCCAGGGCTCGCGGCCACTCCAGGTGGCCGCGGCGAGCGAGGTCGCCTCGGCTACGGATAGCCCGTCGGCATGGCAGCGGTGGTGGTGCGCATCGTAGACCAGCGGCACTCCTGCGCGGCCGCAGAGGGGAGCCAGCGACGCCGGGGAGAACAGCCGGTCGTCGTTTTCGAGCGCCATTCTCGAGCGTGCCCGCTCACTCAGCCTGTCCAGTCCTCTCTCCAGCCGATCCAGTGCGGCCTCGACACCGCCCGCGCCGCCTCCCCCGTGACAGACCACGGTGTCCGCGCCGATCAGTTCCGCGGTGGCCGCCTGAAAGTCGAGCTCCCCGAGCGCCGACTCCACCACCGCGGGGCGCTCTGAATTGAGCACCACGAACTGGTCGGGATGGAAGCTCAGCCGCACATCGACCTCGCGAGCCGCATTTCCCGCCGCCACGAACGCCGTCCTGATCTCTCCGCCCGGGTCGAGCTTTTCGAGCGTGTAGCCGCTGCGCGGGTGGGTGCCAAGCGGCAGAATCTGGCTGTTGATGCGGAAGGCGCCGATACCGAGCGATCGGCAGTGGCGGGCCGCCTCGACCAGCGCCGCGGCGTTGTCGCGAGCGATTCCAGCGAGATACTCCCGGCGCGCTGCTCGCGAGAGCGTCGCGACGTACCGGTGAGTGGCGGTGCGGAACTTGATGGGTGCGTCGACGAACTGGCAGCAGAGTCCCCAGCGGATCACAGCAGATTCACGATCCAATCCCCGAGGACGTATCCCAGTGCGGCCACACCCAGTCCGACGAGGAACATGTCCATCCCGCTCCGGAAGCCGCCGCGACCGGTGAAGAAGCTGCGCGCCGCGCCGACGCCAAAGTGCGATGCCATCGCCACCCCGAAGGACGTCCAGATGGCCCACGGCTCGGTGCTCATCAGCAGCGGGGCGACCGGGATGAAGGCGCCAAGCGCAGTGGCCGTGCCCGTGATCCAGGCCTCCCGCATCGGCGTGCTGGTGGCTTCGCCGATCTTGAGCTCTTCGCGCACCTGCTCCTCGAGGGCGCGTGCCGGATCCTGCATGAGCTGGGCGGCCAGCGCGCCGGCCTGCGCCTCGGGAATCCCCTTTGCCTGGTAGAGCAGGCTCAGCTCCTCCTGCTCGAGCTCGGGCATGAACCGAATCTCTTCCCGCTCCATGGCGATCTCGTGCTCGAACACCTCGCGCTCGCTCTTGGCCGCGAGGTAGCCCGACGATCCCATCGAGAGTGCGTCGGCCGCCATACCGGCCAGGCCGGCGATGACCACGGCGTGGCCGGCCGTGTGGAGATTGCCCTGCGCTCCGATCATGCCCGCGACCAGGCCGAAATTGGCCGTGAGGCCGTCATTGAATCCGTATACGATGTTGCGAAGGAACCCGCCCGCCCCGGTCTTGTGCCATGGCTCGCCGCTGGCGCCACTCATCGTGGCCAGCGTTTCGGCGTGCTCCTTGGACTCCTTGGCCAGGCGAAGCGCCGTCGGACCCACGGCGCCGTCGGGCTCTTCCTGATAGAGCCGGAGGTAGCCTTTCACCTCCCGGCCTTCCTCTTGGAGCAGCATAGGAAGAAGGACGCCGCTGCCCACCCTTCGCGCGACCCATGCCCGGAGCCGGGCGCCCCTCGACGGAGTCGGGGAGGGAGCAGGATGGGCGTTGTCTGCCAGCAACTTGCGCCACATCTCGACATGGCGGTCTTCGACCTCGGCCAGGCGCAGATAGAGCTTCGATCTGACCGGGTCCTTTTCCGCTGCCGCCAACTCCCGATACAGGTAGGCAGCATCGGCCTCATCGGCCAGATGGTGCAACCAGGTGTGTGGTGTCGCCACGGATCCAGTCATGGGAGAAAAGTAACCCGGGAGCTTGGTACCTCGGGCATCTTGACGTAGCTCCATTCCGGGCGCATAGTCATGCTGCGGTGCCGCGCAATTCTTCTGCACCGCACTTCCAGCCCAACAACACATACTGCTGCCCGGGGGTACAATGCGACGCTTGCCGTGGACCGGCCTTGGTCTGTCCGCTGTCCTGAGTACTGTCATTCTGTCCGCATGTAGCGATCAAACTCCTTCCGGGCCGCAATACGTCCCGGCTACGCCGTCGCCGATCGTCGCCCCCACGTATGCGGCGGCCAAGGGCCTGGGCGGCGAATCGCGGTATCTGTTCCAATTCAAGGCGGGTGAAGGCAAGGATTTCGAGGCGAAAGTCATGGCGGCCGGCGGGAAGATCGCGCGGCGCCACAAGGAGATCGGCGCTGTACTCGTCACCGGCCTCAGCGCCGCCGCCGCCAATTCCCTCCGTGCTCGCGCCGATGTCGAGGAGGCGGGCCTGGATCTCAAGGCCCAATTCATCCCCACCCGCGACAAGCTCATGCGCTCGCTCGTCCGCACGCCGAAAACCGCGGTCAAGACCGCGGCGAGCAACGATCAGAGCGGTGCCTTCTTCTTCGACACCTACCAGTGGAACCTGCGCCGAATCAAGGCGCCCCAGGCGTGGAGGCAGACCAGGGCAGGCCAGGGGACGGAGGTTTGCGATTTAAATACCGGCATCGATCCCAGGCACATCGACCTCAAGGGCAAGGTCGACTTTAAGAAGAGTACGTCGTTCGTGGCTAGCGAGCCGTTCATCCGGGACCTCAACACCCACGGCACCTTTGTCGCTTCCAACATCACCTCCAACGGACTGGGCATGGCTTCGGTGGCTCCGTCCGCACGACTGTGCGCCGTCAAGGTTCTCGATGGGACGGGTAGTGGGAGCTTCGCGGACGTAATCGCCGGTATCGTGTACGTAGGAGCTATCGGCGGCGTGGACGTGATCAACATGAGTCTCGGCGCCCTGCTCGACTACAACGACCCCGACCAGCGGTCGCTGGGTAACGCGATTCAGAAGGCGGTCAACTTCGCCACTAACCAGGGCGTCCTGATCGTCGCCGGCAGCGGAAACAACAACCTCAATCTCGACCAGAGCGGCAGGATCAAATCGATCCCGGCGCAGCTCAACAACGTCATCAGCGTGGGCGCCACGGGTCCCATCAATCAGAAGAATTTCGACCGTCTGACCAGCTACTCGAACTACGGCGTAAAAGGCAACGACCTAGTCGCCCCAGGCGGTGAGAATATCCTCGGCATCACGCTCGACAAGTTCGTGCTTCAGGATCTGGTCATCGGCGCTTGCAGCGAGTTCGTGCCGGGCTGCGAAGGCGGTGACTTCTACACGTGGGCCGAAGGGACCAGCTTCTCCTCGCCCCTCGTCGCCGGAGCAGCCGCCGTCACCGAGTCCGACCGTGCGGGAAATCAGTCTCCCGCCACGCTCACCAGTTGCCTGCTCGACGGCGCGGACAACGTCGGCGCGGCGGTCTTTTTCGGCGCCGGACGCCTCAACGTTCTCGGCGCGGCATCCTGTGGGCTGACCAGCTAGAAGATCCGAGCAGAGATTTTGGGGCGGCCGGGGCGGATCATCGCCCCGGCCGCCCTTTCTTTACCCGCCAGTGCAACGAACCCACCCCCTGCCGCATCTTTATGGGACCATGACCAGGACGCTCCTGATGGATTCCTACCTGCTCGCCGACGCCGACTCAGTAGTCGCCAGGGCCCGGGCCGGAGACGAGGCCGCTCTGGAGGCGCTCTTCCGAGCTTTCGAGGTCCCGGTCTACAATCTGGCCCGGCGGATCTGCCGCACCGCCGAAGATGCGGAGGATGTGCTCCAGGAGACCTTTTTCGAGGTTTGCCGGAGCATCGGGAGGTATCGGGAGGAGGGCAGTCTGTGGGGGTGGGTTCGGACCATAGCCGCGAGCAAGGCCCTCATGCGCCTTCGGCGCAACCGGTATCGCGAAACCGATGAGCTGCAGGACGAAGTGACGGGGCAGAAGAGGGAAGACAACCACCTCCGAATGGACTTGGAGGCGGCACTGGAACGGCTCTCCGAAACGGCGCGCGCGGTTGTCTGGCTGCACGACGTCGAAGGTTACACTCACGAAGAAATCGCCACGATGATGGGAAAGACTCCCAGCTTTTCCAAGTCACAGCTCGCGCGGGCCCACGTTCGGCTTCGCCAGTGGCTGGGGGAGGAGGTGTCCTCATGACGCATTTGACGCTCGAGGCCCTTGTCGCCCTGCGCGAGCGTGGCACCGAGCCGGGCGACGCTGTGGCCCGGGAGCACGTTGTGCTCTGCTCCGAATGCCGCGAGGAGCTTGAGCGGCTGCACCAGCGCGTGGCTCGGCTCAAGGCCCTGCCAGCGCTCCGGCCCGCGCGCGACCAGTGGCCACCGGTGGCTGCCCGCCTTCATGCCGAGCGGAGGCGCCGGCGTTCGCGGATCGCCGGCCTTGCAGGGCTCGCCATCGCCGCTTCGGTGGCGATGGCGATCGTGATATCGGGCCCCTCGCGCGGTGTCGTCACCGCCAACCGCGCGATCGAGCAGGCCATGGAGCGCTCTCAGGCACTGGAAGGCGCTCTGAGCCAGTACAACCCCGAAAGCAGGGTGCTCGATGGGCGCACCGCGGGAATCGCCCAGGGCCTCGAAGACCGAATCGCCCGAGTCGACCATGAGCTCGAAATGGCCGAGCTGCTCGAGCGCCAGTCCCGTGAGCAGGAGCTACTGAAATTGTGGCGCGAGCGGGTGGGACTGATGGATGCCCTCGTCGATGTCCACGTCACCCGCGCCAGCGACGTCGGACTTTAGCCGGAGGACTCCAGTGCAACACCTTGTGCTCGTCAGGGCAGTCTTTGCCACCGCCACTCTTGCCTCGTCGGCTATCCCCTTGCTTGCCCAGAACGAAGCGCGCCACCAGGCCTCCGATACCTTCGAGTTCCACGATGGAGGGCCCGAGCGGATGATGCGGATCGTCATGAACCGGCGGGCCAGGCTGGGGATAAAGGTCAATCTTCAGCCGAGAGAAACCGATTCCCTCGGCGCGTACGTGGATGCCGTCACCCCCAGCGGGCCCGCCGCCAAGGCCGGCCTGCGATCGGGTGACATCATCACCAAGCTCGATGGCAAGTCGGTGCTGACAGGCGCCGACTCCGGCCGCCAGTATCGGGGCCAGTCGGTATCGGGGCTCCGACTGATCGAGCTGGCCGCACGGGTCCAGCCCAACGACACGGTGCCGATCGAGTATCTGCGGGGCAAGGACCACCGGACCGCCTCGGTGGTCACCGAAGGCGAGCCCGATATGCTCTTCTACAACGGGCCTGACGGAGATGACCGCCACTTCATCTTCCGGACACCGGGGCCGGGCCGGCCCGGCGACCGGATGGGGCCGCCGCCTCCCGACTTCGCGGGGCGCTTCGACTTTCCACCGGGGCGGGATTTTCTCAGCGGCACCCCGCTGGCCGACCTCGAGCTCGCACCCCTTAACCCCGATCTGGGACAGTACTTCGGGGCCGACGACGGGGTTCTGGTAATCAGCGCTCCTAAGGACGCTGATCTGGGACTCAAAGGGGGGGACGTAGTCATTGCCGTAGATGGCAGGAAGCCCACCGGGCCCTCCCACCTCATGCGGATCTTGCGGAGTTACGATAAGGGCGAAACCTTCAAGGTGGACATCCTCCGCAACCGGAAGCGCGAGACGGTAACCGCCAAGCTCGGACGGGGAGCATAGATACTTTCGACCTCCTTGTGCTGCCGATCACAGATGTCCTGATCTGATGGTTGTATATCTGGGCACGCTGGCTATTCCGCAGTTCACCTCGGAGGACGCGATGCATTTCCTGTGGACCTTGATCATCGGGTTGGTGGTCGGAGCGATTGCCAAACTGCTGATGCCGGGCAGAGACCCAGGCGGGTTCATCATCACAATGCTGATCGGCATTGCCGGTGCCCTTCTGGCTGGGTTTCTTGGACGGGCGCTGGGCTGGTACAATGATCCCAGCGAAGCACCTGGGCTCATCGCATCGGTTATTGGCGCTATGGCTCTGCTTCTGCTTTACCGCGTGTTTACCGGCCGCAAGGGAAACGTCGTGACGTAAAGCCGTACTCAGAACGTAAGACGTACTCAGTCCGAAGGTGATGGTGGCAAGGGCGGCATGGCGGAAGCCATGCCGCCCTTGCCGCGTCCGGATCAGGCGAGCTGTACACGCGTACGGTTACCTCGCTCCGGATGCACCAACCCGGCCAACTCGGCGAACATCGCCACGTCCAGGCTCTGGGCTCCATCGCTCATGGCGTTGGCGGGGTCGGGGTGCACTTCGACGAT
>JBBRGF010000067.1:0-15386 GCA_038240975.1 Gemmatimonadales bacterium | reverse complement strand
TTTGGGTTCTCTCGGCCCGAGTACACGCTCGACTGGGAGAATTTCATTCCGCCCTCCGGCGGCCCGTCGGCGGGTATGCAGCTCGGGGTGGTGATCAGCTCCTCGAACTCCCGTATGCAGCTCGCGCTCGAGCAGTCCCTCGGCAACAAGGGGCCGTTCTTCATCACCGGCAACGACCTGACCTTCGTGATCATCGGCCCCGACGGGCGGAGCTGAACTCAGGCGAGCTGCGTCCGGAAATCTTCCAGTCCGGGCGGTGGCCCCGGAAAAGCCGGCTTCATTCCCTCCAGCGCCTCCACCACCACCTGCGAGATGAGCACGTCGCGCGGCAGCTTCTTATCGGCGGGCACCACGTACCACGGCGCCTCCGGCCTGCTGGTGCGAGCCATCATCTCCTGGTAGGCCCTCGTGTAGTCATCCCACCGATCGCGCTCCCCCAGGTCTCCGGGGTTGAACTTCCAGTACTTGGCCGGATCATCGAGCCGGTCCCGAAGGCGGTCGCGTTGCTCATCCCTGGAGATGTGCAGGAAGAACTTCCTGATCGTGACGCCGTTCTCGATCAGATGGCGTTCGAAGCTGTTGATCTGCTCGTAGCGCGCGCGCCAGACTTCTTCCGGAACGAGGCTGTGCACTCGAACGACCAGAACGTCTTCGTATTGTGACCGGTTGAAGACGCCGACGAGCCCCTTCGGGGGCACCGCGTGATGGATACGCCAGAGGTAGTCGTGGCGCAGCTCGAGCGGTGTCGGAGCCTTGAACCCCGAGATGACGCAGCCTTGCGGATTGAGCGCGCCGAACACCCTCCTGATGGTACTGTCCTTCCCGCCTCCGTCTCTTGCCTGCAGGACGACCAGCAAGGCGTGCTTCGACTCGGCGAATAGCGCCGTCTGAAGCTCGTCCATGCGTTTGCCGAGCGCCTGGATATCCTCGCGCAGCTCCGCCTTCGGCGGAGTGTCGCCGAGATAGCGGGCGGTAGCGTCGGTCAGATCCGGTACAACGCCGGCAGGAACGGGATCGAGTTGCATGCTTTCCTCGGCTTCAGGTTTCTCCGAGCAGGAGTGAGACGGGCAACCGGCCGAAAAGAGCTTCGCACGGGAGCCATCCCCCGCCGCCCGCCTCTATGGTGCTCGCGCTGAGGGCGCAGGTCCAGCGGGCCGGCCATCCCGACGGAAGCCGAAGTCCGGTTTCGGACCAGAGTAACGGATCGATAGGCGAGCGCCGCTCGTGGAGGAGCTTCCGGGCCATGAGCCGGGGCACCGCGACCACGGCGCAAGAACCGCCTGCCGATCGGCCGAATGCCACGACACTGGACGCGGCGGGGCCATGTAGCCGGTACGTCGAAACGATGTCGGCCATCGGGTCAACGCATCGCCTCGTGCTGGAGGAGCATGAGGGAGTGGGCCGCAAGGTGCACCTGCCCTCCCCTGATCGTCCGCGCCTGCGGATGCGACGTATCGAGCATCTCGCTCCACTGCCCGGACCGTTCCAGCACCGGCAGCGAGAACGTGCGCGACCGGGCGCCCCCGTTCAGCAGCAGGAGGATCGCCTCACCGCGCGGCGTGCGGCCGCGCTCGTCGATCTCATCGGTCGCCTCGGCCCTGATCAGCATGCCGAGCACGTGATTGGAGGCGTCGGACCAATGCTCCTCCTTCATCTCCTGTCCGTCGGGAGCGAGCCAGGTCAGGTCTTTGCCGTCGCCGGGAAGAATCGGCTCGTGCCGGAAGAACCGCCGCCGCCGGAGCACCGGGTTCGCGGCGCGCACGGCCAGCACCTTGCGGGTGAACTCCAGCAGCTCACGCTGAAGGGGCGAAAGGCGCCAGTCGATCCAGGTCAGCGGACCGTCGTGACAGTAGGAGTTGTTGTTGCCGAGCTGCGTGCGCCCGAGCTCGTCACCGTGAGAAAGCATCGGCACACCCTGCGAAAAGGCCAGCGTGGCGAGAAGATTGCGCTTGATGCGCTCGCGCATCCGCGTGACGTGCACCGCCTCGGTGGGCCCTTCCGCTCCCCAGTTCCGGCTCAGGTTATTGTCGCTGCCGTCGCGGTTATCCTCACCGTTGGCCTCGTTGTGCTTGTGCTCGTAGCTCACGAGGTCGTGCAGCGTATAGCCGTCGTGGCACGTGACGAAGTTGATGCTCGCCTGGGGGCTGCGCTGGCTCGCCTCGTAGATGTCGCTGCTCCCGGCGAGGCGCGACGCCATCGCGCCTACCTGGCCGGCGTCGCCCCGCCAGAAGTGCCGCACCGTGTCGCGATACAGCCCGTTCCACTCACCCCAGCCGATGGGAAAGCGGCCGACCTGATAGCCGGCAGGGCCGAGGTCCCAGGGCTCGGCGATGAGCTTGACCCTGGAGACGTCGGGGTCCTGACGGACGACGTCGAAAAACCTGGCGAAGGGCGTTGGCTCGATCGTATCGCGGGCGAGCGTGGGCGCGAGGTCGAACCGGAAGCCATCCACGTGCATCTCGGTGACCCAGTACCGGAGGCTGTCCATCACGAGCTGCATCGTGCGCGAATGACGGATGTCGAGGGTGTTGCCGGTGCCGGTGTAGTCGGTGTAGAAGCGAGGATGCTCCGCGTCGAGACGGTAGTAGGCGGTGTTGTCGATCCCCCGGAACGAGAGCGTCGGGCCGAGATGATTGCCCTCGGCGGTATGGTTGTAGACCACATCGAGGATGACCTCGATCCCGGCACGGTGGAAGCGCTTGACCATCGACTTGAACTCGGCCACCTGCTGCCCCAGCCCGCCGCTGGCGTAGCGCACGTCGGGGGCGAAGTAGCCGATCGTCGAGTAGCCCCAGTAGTTGGTAAGGCCCAGCTCGGCCAGCCGCCGCTCGGTGACGAATTGATGAACCGGCAGCAGCTCGATCGCGGTGACGCCAAGGCTCAGGAGGTGATCGATGATCGGATCGGTGGCCAGACCGAGGTACGTGCCGCGCAGCGCCGGCGGGACGTCAGGGTGCTGCATCGTCATCGCCTTCACGTGCGTTTCGTAGATGACGGTACGATTCCACGGCGTCTGCGGGCGGCGATCGTCGCCCCAACTGAACGCCGACTCCACCACGACGCACTTGGGCATGCCGCCGGCGCTGTCCTGATTGTCCGCGAACAGGTCGCGCTCGTCTTCGGGGTGACTCATCGCGTAACCCGAGAGCGCATCGCTCCAGCGAATGGCGCCGGTCACCGCCTTGGTGTAGGGATCGAGCAGGAGCTTCGCCGGGTTGAACCGGCGCCCTTTGGCAGGCTCATAGGGCCCATGGACCCGGTAGCCGTACAGCTGGCCCGGCCGGACGTCGGGCAGGTAACCGTGCCACACCTGGTCGCTCCGCTCCGCGAGCGGCACGCGCACCGTCTCGGTCCCATCGGCCGGATCGTCGAAGAGACAGAGCTGCACCGCGGTCGCGTGCTCCGAGAAGATCGCGAAATTGGTTCCCTCTCCGTCCCACGTGGCACCGAGGGGCGAAGGTACTCCCGGCCATACTCTGGTCATGCGGTTCTCGTGCGGAGAAGGAGTGCGCTGTGCGCCGCTACCCGGGCCTGCGGCGAATCGAGGGTCGAGCGGTCGCCGCCGCCGTACGCGGCGGAGTCGGTCGACATGGCGATTTCCCAGACGCCCGCAGGGAGCGGCACGTCTGCCGACATTCCCGAAAAATTGTAGAAGGCCGCGAGGCGGCGCGAGCCCGCGCCCAGCTCCGCGGCTACGATGCCGTCGGGCAGGCCGCCCATCAGCCTGACTGGCGCCGCGCCCGGCCAAAGAGCCGGCTCGCTTTTTCTGAGAGTCATCAGGTCCCGGTACAACGTGAGGAGCTCCGCGTGACCGGGCTGTTCCGACCGAGCCCACGCCAGTCTCGATCGCTCGAAGGTGGATGGGTCGGCCGGGTCGGGAACCTCGCCACTCCAGGCGAAGCCGGCAAACTCCCGGCAACGGCCCTGGCGCACCGCCTCGACCAGCGCCGGATCGGTATGGCTGACGAAATACAGAAAGGGCGCCGATTCGCCGTACTCCTCGCCCATGAAGATGAGCGGCACGTACGGTGAGAGGAGAAGTATCGCCGCGGCAAGTCTCAGCGAGTCGGGGCACACGAGTGTGGACAGCCGCTCGCCCCGGGCGCGATTTCCCACCTGGTCGTGGTTCTGGACGCAGATCACGAACCGGTCGCCGGGAATGTGGGCGGCCAGGCGGCCGTGCCGGCGGCGTCGATAGGCCGAATACCGCCCGTCGTTCACGAAGCGCTCCGCCAGCGCCTTGCCGACCGACGCCGGCTCGGCGAAGTCCGCGTAATACCCCTGCCGCTCCCCGGTCAGCGCGGCGTGGACGGCGTGGTGAAAGTCATCGGACCACTGGGCATCGAGGCCCAGCCCTCCGTCGCCCGCGGGCAGGAGATATCGCGGATCGTTCGCGTCGCTCTCCGC
This sequence comes from Gemmatimonadales bacterium, assembly GCA_038240975.1. Taxonomy (GTDB): domain Bacteria; phylum Gemmatimonadota; class Gemmatimonadetes; order Gemmatimonadales; family GWC2-71-9; genus CAVVWJ01. The sequence goes on along the minus strand of JBBRGF010000067.1, from coordinate 10,979 downwards.
GATGACCAGCGTCTGGCGCCCCAGCTCGCGGCCGCGCTCGTGCACCGCGGCCGTCAGCTCCTCGAGCAGGTGGAGCGCGCCCAGGTCCACGATTCGGTCGGCGGCGTCGAGCCGGAGTCCGTCGAAGTGATACTCGGTGATCCAGTACGAGGCATTCTGAACGAGATAGCGGCGGACCTCGTCGCTGTCGGGGCCGTCGAGGTTGAAGCCTTCGCCCCAGGTCGAGAGCGATCGATTGGAGAAGTACGGACCGAACTCGGAGAGATAGTTCCCCTCAGGGCCGACGTGATTGTAGACCACGTCGAGCAGCACGGCGAGCCGCTGCGCGTGGGCGGCGTCGAGGAAGCGCCTGAGACCGTCGGGGCCGCCATACGACTCCTGCACCGCGTACAGCGAGGCGCCGTCGTATCCCCAGTTGCGGGTGCCGGGGAACTGCGACACCGGCATGATCTCGATCGCGGTGACGCCGAGGGACCGGAGGTAGGGAAGCCGCTCGGCGGCGGCGTCGAAGGTGCCGGCCGACGTGAATGTTCCGACGTGCAGCTCGTAGATGATCGCGTCGGCCATCGCGATTCCGCGCCAGCCCTGGTCGGTCCACGCGAATGAGGCCGGATCCACGATTCTCGTGGGGCCGTGGACCCCTGCCGGCAGCAGGCGGCTCACGGGGTCGGGACGTCCGGGGCCGCCGTCCAGACGGTAGACGTAGTCGCTTCCGCACGGCACGCCGGCAACCACTGCGGAATGCACGCCGCCGCCCGAGCGCTCCAGCACGTGCCGGTCGGCGCCGTTTCCACTGATCACCTCGACGATCACCCGGCTCGCCCGCGGCGCCCAGACCTCGAAACGCGTACGACCGTCTCCAAGCGGGTTGGCTCCGCGGGAAAAATCAGGCGGCATCGTGCTCGCGCCCGAGCAGAACCACGCCGAGCGGGGGCAGACCGATCACGAACGACTGCGGCTGGCCCTGCCACGGGATGGACTCGGTCTCGACAGCGTCGACGAGCCCGAAATCGCTTCCGCCATATCGGCCGGAGTCGCTGGAGAGAAGAAGACGGTATCCGCCGGGGAATGGCGCTCCGACACGCACATCGTGCCGAGGCACCGGCGTGAGATTCAGCAGGGCGATCACCACACCATCGCCGTCGCGGCGGAAGAACGAATACATCGAATGCAAGCTGTCGTCAGCATCGAGCCAGGAGAATGCCGCGGGGTCGGAATCGCCCCGCCACAGCTCCGGGCGGCTCCGATAGACGCTGGAAAGGTCGGCGAGAAAGCACCCGAGGCCTGCATTGAGCGGGTGCTCGGCAAGATGCCAATCGAGACTGGCGTCGTGATTCCATTCGCGCCTCGAGCCCAGCTCCGAGCCCATGAACAGGAGCGACTTGCCGGGACGGGCGTACAGGTAAGCGAGGAGGGCTCGCAGATTCGCGAACTGCTGCCACTCGTCTCCCGGCATCCGTCCGAGCAGGCTTCCCTTGCCATGCACCACTTCGTCGTGCGAGAGGGGCATCAGGAAGTGCTCGGAGTACTCGTACATCATGCCGAACGTGAAGGAATTGTGCCGGCTGGACCGGAAGAGCGGATCGGACGAGAAATAGTCGAGCGTGTCGTGCATCCACCCCATGTTCCACTTGAAGGTGAAGCCAAGGCCGCCCTGCCCCACCTGCGCCGTGACTCCCGGCCACTGACTCGATTCTTCGGCGACGGTGAAGCACCCGGGATGCTCTTCAGCGATGGTGGCGTTGAGCGCGCGAAGAAATTGTACCGCTTCCAGATTCTCCCGCCCGCCCTGCGCGTTGGGAATCCACTCTCCCTCGGACTTGCCGTAATCGAGGAACAGCATCGAGGCGACGGCGTCGACGCGAAGCCCGTCGACGTGAAACTCCTCGAGCCAGTAGAGCGCGTTGGCGATGAGGAAGTTGCGCACCTCGCGCCGGCCGTAGTTGAAGATGAGCGTGCCCCACTCGGGGTGCTCGCCCTGGCGAGGGTCGTCGTGCTCGTAGAGCGCGGTCCCGTCGAACCGCCGCAGGGCAAAGTCGTCCTTGGGAAAGTGGGCGGGAACCCAATCGAGAATGACACCGACCCCGGCACGGTGGCAGGCATCGATCAGAAAGCGGAGGTCGTCGGGCGTCCCGTACCGCGCTGTGGGGGCGAAGTAGGCGCTGACCTGGTATCCCCACGATCCGGTGAAGGGGTGCTCCGCGAGCGGCATGAATTCGACGTGGGTGAATCCCAGCCGGGTAACGTGCTCGATGAGCTTGGGAGCGATCTCCCGGTAGGTGAGCGGCCGGTTTCCCTCCTCTGGGACGCGCATCCAGGAGCCCAGATGAATCTCGTACACCGCCATCGGCCTCGTTCGGAGCTCGTGGGCCACTGGACGATCGGCCATCCACAGGCCGTCCCCCCACTGGTACGACGACGCAACCACTCGCGATGCGGTGCCTGGAGGCGGCTCCATCGCCTGGGCGACGGGGTCGGCCTTCATCCGGATCTCTCCAGCGGGGCCGGTGATCCGGTACTTGTACAATGCTCCCGCCGATACGCCTGGCACGAACAACTCGAAAACACCAGTCGTGCCGATCCGGCGCATGGGCAGCCTGCGCTCGTCCCATCTGCAGAAATCACCGACCACACTCACGCCCTGCGCGGACGGAGCCCATACGGAAAAGGAGACGCCGTCCACCCCTTCGAGCCTCCGTGCATGGGCGCCGAGCACCTTCCAGAGGCGGCGGTGGGTGCCCTCCGAGAGGAGGTGCTCGTCGATCTCACCGAGTGACGGGAGGAAACGATAGGGGTCGTCCTGCTCCCAGACGGCGCCGCCCGGAAACCTGAACCTGAAGCGGTAGCGCAGGGGGAGGTGCCGGCCGGGGAGAAACGCGGTGAAGACTCCGGTGGAGCCGAATCGAGTCATCGGCACCGACGCTCCATCTTCCGGGAGGCACTCCGCCGAATCGGCGTCGGGATGCAGCGCCCGCACCACCACTCCCCACCCAGCCGGATGCGCGCCGAGCACGCGGTGAGGGTCCGGGTGGCGGCCGGAAACCAGCAGCGTAGTCTCGTCTCCCTCGAGTGCCTGATCTTCGAATTCCATCTCCGCAACGTACGCGAATCCCGCGGGCCCGCCAATCCCGCCGGCAACGCATGCGTCGCGCTATTCGACCGTCTTGTGGAACCGGACTATGCTCAACGCCACGAGCACGACGGCGAACCCGGCGAGAATCAGGCTTTCCGTCCAGAGCTGGCCGAAGCCCACGCCCTTGAGAAGCACGCCGCGCAGAATGGTGAGGAAGTAGGTGAGGGGGAGCATGGCCCCGATCCACTGCGCCAGCACCGGCATGGCTTGCCGGGGAAACATGAAGCCCGACAGGAGGATATTGGGAAGAAGGAAGAGAAAGCTGAGTTGCATCGCCTGCACCTGGCTCTTCACCAGCGTCGACATGAGCAGCCCGAGCGCCAGGCTCGCCACGATGAAGGCGAAGCTGAGCAGGTAGAGCAACGGAACACTGCCGAGGATCGGCACGTGGAAGAGGAGGCGGCCGAGCAGGAGGATCACGGTGATCTGTACGTATCCGATCATGAGAAACGGCAGAATCTTTCCCAGCATGAGGCTGGTCTTGTCGATGGGCGTGACGATGAGCTGCTCCAGCGTGCCCCGCTCGCGCTCCCTCACGATCGACATGCTCGTGATGAGAACGAGGGTGAGCGAGAGAATGACCCCGATGATGCCGGGGACGATGTACACCGCGCTCCGAAGGCCCGGGTTGTACCAGGGGCGTACCCGTACGTCGAGCACCGGCGGTTGCCGGCTCCCGGTGCCGGAGATGGCATCGGCGCGGGCCCGTCCGGCCAAGGCGGCGCCCGACAGCGCCGCCGAGGAGGCGAGGGGGTCGGCCGCATCCACGACCACCTGTGCCTGCGCCGTCCGCCCGCGCTTGAGATCGCGCATGAAGCCCGGAGGGATCACCAGTCCGGCGCTCGCCTTGCCGCTTTCGATCCGGTCGGCCAAGGCGGCGCGGCTCGGGACATGCTCGATCACGTCGAAATTGCCGGTGTTGCGCATGGTCTCGACCAGCCGCCGGCTCTCGGGTGTTCGGGACTCATCGAGCACGACGGTCGGAAGGTGACGCACGTCGGTCTGGATCGCGTAGCCGAACAGACCGAGCTGGATCGCCGGGATTCCAAGCATCATCGCGAGCGTAAAGCGATCGCGCCTGAGCTGCACCAGCTCCTTCCACAGCATCGGCCAGATCTTCACACCACCACCCCCTCGTCGCGCCGCTGCAGCTCGATGAAGAGGTCTTCGATGGAGGGCTGGTGGAACTGGGTCAGCACTTCGGCCACCGTTCCGAGGGCGATCAGGCGCCCCCGCGAGAGGAAGGCGAGGCGCTGGCAGCGCTCCGCCTCGTCCATATAGTGGGTTGTCACCAGAATCGTCGTTCCATGGGTGGCGAGCTCGTAGATCCACTTCCAGAAAAGCCGGCGCGACGCCGGATCGACGCCGGCGGTGGGCTCGTCCAGAAAGAGCATATCTGGGCGGTGGGCGGTGGCGCACGCGAGGGCAAGGCGCTGCTTCCAGCCGCCGCTCAGCGTGCCGGCGAGCTGCCCGGCGCGGGGCTCGAGACCCAGATCGCGGAGCAGCTCGGCGGTACGCTCCGTCCGCTCCCGGCCCGCGAGTCCGTAGACCGACGCATAGAAACGGAGATTCTCGGCCACGGAGAGGTCGTCATACAGGCCGAACTTCTGCGACATGTAGCCGATCTTCCGCCGAATCTGCTCCGCCTCCTTCGCCACGTCGTACCCTACGACCGTTGCGGCACCGGCCGTCGGCGTCATGAGTCCGCAGAGCATGCGGATCGTGGTGGTCTTTCCGGAGCCGTTGGGACCCAGCAGACCGAACACTTCTCCCCGATGGATGGAGAGGTCGAGTCCGTCGACAGCCACCATCGAGCCGAAGGTTTTGCGGAGCCCACGGGTGACGACGGCGTCGGCGCCCTCAGGCGCCGCGGTCACGGCGCCCTCGGCGGCAGAATCTCGACGGTGGCCGGAAGCCCAGGCTTGAGTAGCGTCGACGTGTCGCGCAACGCGACTTTCACACCGAAGACGAGATCGGCACGCTCGTCTTCAGTGAGCGCGACCCGCGGCGTGAACTCCGCGAGTGGACGGATGGCGACGACGCGGCCCGGGACCGGCCGGTCTTCGAAGCCGTCGAGCCGCGCCGTGGCGGCCATTCCCTCGTGCACCAGCGGGAGCTTGTGACTCGACACATACACCCAGATGAACGGGTCGGCCGACTCGCCGAGAGTGAGCGCCGACTGCCCGATGGCCAGCATCTCTCCCGGCTCGGCATTACGGGACAGGACGATCCCCGCCACCGGCGCCGTGAGGATGAGGTCGTGGGCGACGGCCTCCGTCGCGGCAAGGGCGGCCTTCGCATCCGCCAGGTCGGCGCGCGCCGCCTGGATGCGCTCCGGCCGCGTTCCTTCGTGAAGGAGCCTGAGCGCTTCGCGAGCGGCATCGCGCCGGGCCGCGGCAGTCCGCGCCTCGGTGTCCGCCGCGTCGACCGACTGACGGCTCACCGTTCCGTTCGCTCCGAGCGGGCGCACCCTCTCGAAGTCACGCCGGGCGCGGCCGGCCTCCGCCTCTGCCTGGCGGAGATCGGCCTCGCCCCGCTCGATCTCGCCAGCACGCGGGCCTGCGACGGCTTCCCTGAGCGCCGCCTCGGACGCCCGTACGCGCGCCTCTGCGCCGGCGATGTCTGCACCCGTCGTGGATTGGCGGAGAACCACAAGCGTGTCGCCGGCGCCCACGGATTCCCCTTCGTCGGCCATGATTTTCACCACGCGCGCGGGCACCTGGGAGGCGACATCGATCTCACGCACCTCGACGGTGCCGTTGCCCACGATGTCCGCCGTGGATCCGCGGTGGCAGCCGAAGGACGCGAGCGGCAGCACCCAGACGGACCATCTCATTTGACGCTCCCGGACCTGCGTGAGCGGGGCGTACGCGCCGGGTTGGCCAGGGCGGCGAGGGCGAAATCGGCGGCGTGCCGCGCATAGGCGCGGACAACCGCCGGCGATGGTCCGTCGGGGCCGGTTGCGAGGAGGATGCGGATGGCGGGCCGAGCGAGGAAGAAGTACGCGACCTGCGACACGATGGAGATGGCGACGAATCGCGGGTCGAGCCCCGGACGGAAGGCCCCCGCCTTCTGGCCCTCGCGCACGAGAATACAGAGCCGGCGAAAGGCGGTGGCGGCGAGGTGCCTGATCTGGTCGACGGCGTGCGCGGCGTCGGACTCTGCCAGCTCGCGCGCCATGAGCCGGGGGAAATTGGGGTTGGCCGCGAGCACTTCGGCCTGCGCCTCGATGAACGCGTGCAGCCGCTCTCCGGGCGTGCCGCCGCCCTCGAGCCGGCTCGAGGTCTGCGCGATCAGCTTGTCGACGAGCCGTCCCAGCACGTCGTGGTACAGCCGCTCCTTGCCTGAGAAGTAATAGTAGAGGAGCGCGCTGTTCACGCCGGCCTCCCGGCCGATGGCCTTGATGGTGGTGCGGGCAAAGCCCTTCCGCGCGAAGAGCCGCTCGGCGGCGTCGAGAATCTGGGCGCGGGAATCGACATTCATGGAAAGCTTAATTAATCGGTTAGTTAAATCTTTGTCAAGCGGCGCCGTCCGATCTTTCTCTATGGCCCCGGTCCCGACCGGAGGCCGCGGATGCGCGTCAGCCCCCGCAGCACCACGAGCATCGTCATGACGGTCCACGCGGCGGTGTAGATCACCTTCGTGACGGCGGAGGCGTGTGCCAGCCCGGCCGCGTAAAACCCGACGACGAACACCGCGTCCACCACCAGGGCGAGCGCGACCAGGACGAGAACTTCCCGCTTCACGCGTTCGGTGCGGTCGGCCATCGGTCCAGCCACCCCGCGCACCAGCCGGCCTCGATCTCGAGACGCTCGATTTCCGCCCGCGCCTCGACGAGGCACTCCTGCAGCTCCCGCCCGCCGACGGTCGCCTTGAGAACGGACACCATCTCGCGCAGGCCTTCCAGCTCCCAGTGCAGGAGCTGGAGATATCGCTTGGCGGCCTCGGGCTTCGTCGGCGTCAGGCGCCGCAGCTCCGCCTTGCGGTCGAGCGTGTGCTCGATCGAATGTCGCGCCGCGTAGTCCTCGGCATCGATGCGCGGGCGACGGCGCTCGAGCGCCGGGGTCAGAAAGGGAACGCGGCGTCGCTCCCGGCCGCCGAGCTGATCCAGGGTGTCGCGAAGAATGCGGAGCAGCGTCACTCCTTTCCCTGCCAGATCGATCGCAGGTAAAGGCTGCCCAGGATGAGCATCACCCCGGCGAGGATTGGGCCGGGGCCGCCATGGTTCTCGAAGGTGAAGGGGAGAGCTCCGGACTGGCCGGGAAATGAACGGAAGATGGTCAGCACGCCGAGCACGATGCCGCCGACCCCGATCAGAGCGAGCAGGAGGAACAGGTTGCGCATCAATCCTCACGACGGGAGAAGGTGAGATGGATGAAACCTCGGCGGTGGCCGACAGGCAAGAGGCGGGGGCGGGTGCGTCCCGCCGGGGGCGGAGTGCCGGGCGTCGGCATGCCGATGACGCTCCGGGTCAGGGACCGGGTCGCTCCGGGCGCTGCAGTTGGTTGGCGTCCGTGGAGGTGAGTGGGAGTAACTAGCACCCCACTGACGCGCCCTCGCGACCTGGTCCCTGACCCTACGCCTCGTCGGCATGCCGCCTCTGACTCCGTGGGTGGATTTCCCGCCGAGCGACTCGTCGCAAGTGGGGGAAGGTCACCAAGGCGCGTCAGTGGGGCGGTTGCAGCCCCACTTCCTTTCCCGTACGCAGCCAACTGCAGCGCCGTCGGGGACCTGCCCCACGGCGACCCTTGGGGATACGACACTGACGAGGGCACTCAGGGAATTCCGAACCGCTCGATAGCATCCGCGGCGCCGGCTTCGAGCGCCTGAGCCGCACTCGGCGAGAGATCGATCAGGTGGGCAGCGTTCGACAGCCCCACTGGAGACCGGCCGGTGGCCTGGGCGTAAATCACCAGCGCAGCGAGATAGGTGCCGGCTGGGCTGGGATGAAATCCGTCGCCGGAAAACAGCTCGAGTCCCGGGTCGAGACGCACGGCGGAGTGAAACGCCTCGCCGGCGGGCATGAGCATCCCACCCACCGCACGCGCCGCCTCGGCGTACGACTCGGTCACGTCGTCCCAGACCCCCACCCGCGCCGACTCGGGCCAGACCATGTACATCGCGGTTCGGCCTCCCGACTTCCTGATCTCGGCGTCGAACTTCTTTGCATACTCCACCAGCAGCACCCTGCTCTCCGGGAGCGCGGACGGTCCCTGTTGCAGCACGACGAAATCCCAGCGCTCCCCGGCGATGGCCCGCCGGGCGTCGCCCTGGTTCCAGTGATCCTCCAGACTGAAGTCGCCGAATGCCACCGACTGGACCGTCGGTGCTTTCCCGTCGACTGCCACGGCCAGCCGTCCGACCATGCCGGGAAGGTCGTTGACGTACGTGAGGCTGTTGCCGATGAAGAGAATGTGCAGATCGTCGCCGGGCGCCGGATCGAGTGCCGAGCTGCCGCAGGCGAGGAGCGCCGCCAGAATCCCGAGAGCAGCACCCCGAAGCGCCGCCGGACGAACATGGATGGGTGCCCTACCCCACCTGGTCGGTGTCGAGTTGGCCCGTGATGCGGCGAGTCACCGATGACCATGAGAGGCCGATGGCAAGGACCAGACTCAGGAGGACGAGGGCGATGTGGGTGATGGCCCGCGCGCTTCGAGGTGAGACCACGTGCCAGTCGATGAGTAGCCAGATGAGCGCGGCGCCGAGTGCGAGCACCAGGACCGAACCGAGGACCCCGATGGAGCGACGAGTCGCCTGCAGGAACACCAGCCACCCGATGAGCAGGAGGATGCCTGCCACCACTTTCAGCGGCCCGACCGACCCGATTCCTTCGCCGCGAATGAGCGGCTGGATGGCCCAGTGAAAGAACGAGATGCCTTCGGGGTTGAACGTCGCGTAGACGAGCAGGAGTGCGGTGAGAATACGCACGATCATCCCGCGGGGGGTCAGGCGCTCGACCTGCATATCACCTCACCAGTGTTGAAATCGACGTCTGCCGAACGAACGGTGAGCCGGGGCCACGCAACATACGTCCCGGTGAAGTCGACCGCCATCCGCGTGCAGGATTGCGACAGCATGGATATTGCACTTCAAACGGCCCATCACACAGACAGGAATTGCAGCCTTCGCTAGCCTCCAGCCGGACGGAGACTTCCATGCGCGTCCCTGCCGCAGCCCTCGTTTTTCTTCTTGCAGCATGCAGCGATGGCGCCGCCCCGCCCGACTCCGGCGGGGGCAGCGGGAGCCCGGCCGCCCCGTCGTCGAGCCTGGGAGGCTGCCAGATCTTTCCTGCAGACAACGCCTGGAATCGTGATGTCAGCGGCGACCCGGTTGCCACGAACTCGAGCGCCTTCCTTGCCGAGATGTCGCCCGGAAACGCCGTTCATCTCGACCTGGGGACAACCGAGGAGTATTACGGGATTCCCTGGTCGGTGGTACCGGCCGGCCAGCCGATGGTGACCATCGAGTATGGCACCGACGGCGCCGACTATTCCGACGAAAGCGATCCGGGGCCGATGCCGATCCCCCTGAATGCGCCGATCGAAGGAGGGAGCACCGGCGATGCCGACCCGTCCTCGGGCGACCGGCACGTGCTGGTGATCCAACAGGAGAGCTGCGTGCTCTACGAGCTCTACAACGCGGTGCGCACCTCCGGTGGGTTCCGCGTCAGCTCCTCGGCGCGATGGGACCTCAAGGTGAACGCGACCCGGCCGGCAAGATGGACCTCGGCGGACGCCGCCGGGCTTCCGATTCTTCCAGGGCTGCTGAAACACGGAGAAGCCGCGTCGGGCGCGATCAACCACGCGCTTCGTTTCACCATCCCGCGCGTCCGCAGCGCCTATGTCGCTCCCGCGAGCCACTGCGGGCAGTACTCCGATGCGAGCCTGCCACCATACGGCACCCGGGTCCGGCTCAAGGCAGACTTCTCGCTGGCGCCCTACACCGGCGACGCGCTGGTAGTCCTCACGGCGTTCAAGAAGTACGGGCTGATTCTGGCCGATCAAGGCAGCGCCTGGTACGTGACTGGTGCGTCCGACCCCGGCTGGGAGAACGCGCTCGACCAGTTACGGCAGCATCCGGTGCGCGGAGATGCCTTCGAGGTGCTGGCAAGCGGACCAGTGACGGCCTGCTGAGCGCGCTCAGGCCCGGGCAGGCTTCGCGCTGACGAGCTCGGCGGGCCGCATGGCGCCGACACCAGCCGGGTCGGCGGTGACGATCCGGCGGTGGGTATCGAGCTGGCCAAGGTGATACGCGAAGTGCGTGAGCAGATGCAGCAGATACTCCTCGGTGGCGACGTGCATCTCGGCGATGACATCCGGAAAGGCAGCCGGCAGTGATTCGTCGCGCAGCGACGCGAACGTGCCGGCGAGGTCGGCGCGAGCCGATTCGATCTGGGCCAGCAGTTCCTTCCGCGGAACGTCGCGGCGGGCGAACTCCGTCGGCCTGTCGCGCACGTAACCGGTGGCGCCGAGCTTTGCGCCGATGTAATACCGGATGTTGCCCACAAGGTGGAGGACGAGGGTTCCCCCGACGTTCGGGGTGGACGGGACGACTTGCCAGAGCTGTTTCTCGTCGGGGTAGGCCATCACTTCCCGGCTCAGCGTACGCAGATCGCGATCCAGGATCGCCGCAACAGCGCTAACGAGCATGCTACCCTCCAGTTCCGAGACGGACGATCTGCCCGAGGCGGGCGATGAGCGGCAACTCCGCTTCGGGAATCCAGCCGGCCACCGACCGCACGACGCGGCCGGCCCACTCGCGATCGAGAGGTGCCCCCGCCTCGACCTCGCGGCGCCGACCCTCAAGGTCGCCGGCAAGCTCGGTCAGGAGTGGCGCTGCGCTCTCA
>JBBRGF010000066.1:0-15515 GCA_038240975.1 Gemmatimonadales bacterium | reverse complement strand
GATTACGCGCGACTCCGAATCGGCGTGGGTCCGGTACCCGATGTCCAGGACGATCTCGCCGATTTCGTTCTCGCGCCGTTCGCGCAGGACGAGAGCCGTGAGGTCGAGGCACTGCTCGACCCGATGGCCGAAGCCGTCGAGAGCTGGGTGTCCGAGGGAATCGAAAAGGCCATGTCGAAGCACAACCGCTAGCCAACAGGCCACAGTCACCGTCATGCTGCGACTCGGAATCGTCGGCCTGCCGAACGTCGGCAAGTCCACTCTCTTCAATGCCCTCACCGCCGCCAAGGCGCTCGTCGCGAATTACCCGTTCGCCACGATCGAGCCCAACACGGGCATCGTTCAGGTCCCCGATGACCGCCTTGACGAGCTGGCGGCCATCGTGAGTCCCGAGCGTACCGTTCCAGCGGTGGTCGAGTTCGTCGATATCGCCGGACTGGTGAAAGGCGCGAGCGAGGGCGAGGGGCTGGGCAACCAGTTTCTCGCCAACATTCGCGAGGTCGATGCGATCGTTCACGTGGTGCGCTGTTTCGAGGACTCCGACATCCAGCACGTTATGGGGTCGGTGGATCCGGTTCGCGACAGGGAGGTCATCAACATCGAGCTCGGACTCGCCGACCTCGCGAGCGCCGAGAAGCGACTCGACAAAGCTGCCCGCACAGCCAAGTCGGGCGATCCGCAGGCCAAGGTGGAGCAGCGGCTCCTCGAGCAGGTGCGCGATGCCCTGGCCGCGGGCCGGCCGGCGCGCGCGGTGGCCCACGGCGCGGAAGAAGCCGCCGCCTTTCGAGGATTCAACCTCCTCACCGCCAAGCCCGTGCTCTATGCCGCCAACGTGAGCGAAGAGGAGGTCGCCAGCGGCAACGCATTCGTCACCGCGCTATCCGATGCGCTCGCGGCCGACCACGAAATTGCCGAAGTGGTCACGTTCTCCGCGAAAGTCGAGGCAGAGCTGGCGGAGCTTGCGCCCGGTGACCGCGCCGAATTTCTGGCCTCGCTGGGCCTCACCGAATCGGGACTCGACCGCCTGGCCCACGCCGCCTATCACCTACTCGGCCTGCAGAGCTACTTCACCGCCGGCGAGAAGGAAGTGCGCGCCTGGACCATCCACAGAGGCGACAGGGCCCCGGCGGCGGCCGGCGTCATCCATTCGGATTTCGAGAAGGGGTTCATCCGGGCGGAAACAGTGGCATACGACGACTTCGTGCGCACGGGAGGATGGAAGGGCGCGCGAGAGCAGGGACTGTCACGCGCCGAAGGTAAAGAGTACGTCGTCCAGGATGGAGACGTGATGCTCTTCCGGTTCAGCTCATGACCAGAATAGAGAAGGGAGAAAGGAGAAAGCGCCGTCTAACTTCCCCGTTCCCCGTTCCCCGTTCTCCGTTCTCATCAATCCCCCGAAATCCGCGTCTTCCAGTTGGCCGCCAGAGCCGGCACCCGGGCGAGCCTCAAGGCGCGCTCGGGGTCGGTCCTTCGCCCCAGCATGGCTCGGGCAACCTCGCGCACAGGCCACTCCGGGTGGGGACGGCTCGCGACCTCCACCGCCTGGCCCGCCTCGACCTCGCCCTCTTGGAGTACCCTCAGGTACCACCCGCTCCGCCCGTTCGCCTGGACGATCGCGATCATGTCTCTCATCTGATGCCGCCGCGCCAGTGTCGCGCACGGTTCGCGAGGCTTCGTCACCTCGAAGCGAGCCCCGCCTATCGCGTAGACGTCGCCCAGACAGGCCGTCTCCTCGGTCAGCCCCTCGACCGACAGGTTTTCGCCGAAGGCTCCGGGGCCGACGTCGTCCCGCCCCCATTCGCTCCGCCAGTCTGCGTAGTGCGTCGCGGCATACATCAGGACCGCCTGGTCGGGGCCGCCATGCACCCGGCGGTTGGCCACCTGGTCGCCGCGAAGGCCCAGCTTGTCCACCCGCACGGGCCCCGAGACCGACTCCTTCCAGATGGCGCTGGTGAACTCGCGCTCCATCCGGTCGGGAGCGTGCGGCGTGCCGACCGTGCGCGGAATTCCGATCTGAACCGAGATGAGGCGCATGCCGAAGAATAGCAGAACCTTCCGCCCTACCGCCGCTCCCGGCCCCCGTCTATGTTACGCCCGTCCACATATCTCCTCCCCGGCGTCCACACCAGGCCCGGGGCGTCCAGACCGAAGGAAGGTGTCATGACCCGTCAGTACGAGGTGGTCTATATCTTCGACAGTGCGCTCGAAGAGGCCGCCATCAACGAGCGCCTCGCGCGCTTCCACACCCTCATCCAGCAGCCCGGTGGCGAAGCTCCGCAGGTAAACCACTGGGGCAAGCGCACTCTCGCGTACCCCGTGAAGAAGCGTGAGACCGGCTACTACGTCGTCGCCAAGTTCGACGCCGAGGCCACCGCATTGCCTGAGTTCGAGCGCGCTATCAAGCTCGACGACGGGGTACTGCGGTTCCTGGTGGTCGTCAACGAGGGCGCCCAGCCGGTGCCGGTCACCGCCGGCAAGAGCGACGAGGAGGACGACGAATGAGGCGTCCACAGAAGACCTGCGCCATCTGCGAGTCGGGGGTGCGGGTCGTCGATTTCAAGGATGAGCGCACGCTGTCGCGCTTCCTGACCGAGCGCGGCAAGATCCTGCCGAGCCGCCTTTCCGGCACCTGCGCTCGGCACCAGCGCCAGCTCAGCACCGCCATCAAGCGTGCTCGCCAGCTCGCGCTGCTTCCGTACATCAAGGGCTTCGTCGGCTGACCTCGCCCGCCCCTGGTGGCGCCCTGGAGCCTGCGGCGCCTGAACGGGCGCCGTGGGGTCCGCTGCTGGCCCTGGTCGGATACCTCCTCGTGGCGCCGCCGGTATTCGTGTGCGGACCCCTGGCCGGGCTGCTCCTCCTGTCGCGGCCGTCCACGTTGCGGGAGTGGGGCTGGCTGCTGGGCGCGATCCTTCTGACCATTCTGTGGCTCGAGCCGCTCGGCGGCCTCGGTGCCCAGGTGGCCAGGGCCGGCTCGGTTTTCCTCTGTGGAAGCTTTCTGGCGCTCACGCTCTGGCGGCCCTCCCCGCTCTTTTCCCGGGCGCTCGTCGCCGCCGCGATCGCCGGCGCCGCGCTGGTGGCGTGGATGCTCCGGCTCGGGATCGGTTGGAGCGCGGTTCGCCAGGCTGTCGACAAGGAGCTCGGCGAATATCAGGAGGCGGCCCGCGCCCAATGGCAGGCCGCGGGCATTCCGAGCGACGTGATCGCGCAGATGTCGGGTATGAGCGACACGGTGGCGCAGCTCTACCCCGCCCTCCTCGTCATCGCGGCGGTCGCCGGACTGCGCCTCTCCTGGGCGTGGTATCACCGGGTGTCGACCCGGCCTCTGGGGGCGCCTCCCCCGCCTTTCCCCGCCTTCAGGTTCAGCGATCAGCTCGTGTGGGGATGGGTCCTGGCACTCGGGCTCTGTCTCCTCCCGGTGGTCGACCCCTGGCCGCTGGTCGGCGCCAACCTGCTGCTTCTCTGGACCGCGCTCTACGCAACCCGCGGACTCGCCGTGCTCTTCGCCGGCGCCGGGAAGGTCCCCCGCTCGGTCGTGGTGGTGGTGGGAGCGATCTCGATATTCCTGTTACCGTTCGTTGCAGGCGGGCTCACTCTGCTCGGGCTTGCGGACACGTGGCTAGATTTCCGGCGGCGGGTGAAGCCGGCCAACCGAGGGCTCTACCGATGATCGAAGTAATTCTGCGTGAGGACGTCAAGTCGCTGGGCCGCGCCGGCGAGATGGTCCGGGTCAAGCCAGGTTATGCGCGGAACTTCCTGCTGCCCCACGGTCTCGCGTTCGAGGCCACGGAAGGCAACAAGAAGCGCATCGCCGCCGAAGGCAAGGCTCGGACGACGCGCAACCAGGCGGAGCGCGCCGAGGCGGAGGGGTTCGCCGCGACGCTCGGCAACGTGACCCTGACGCTTGGCGGCAAGGCGGGCGAAGAGGGCAAGCTCTTCGGGTCCATCACCGCCCAGGACATCGCCGATGCCCTGGCCAGGGAGGGACACGAGGTCGACAAGCGGCGCATCGAGCTGGAGCACCCCATCAAGACGCTGGGTCATCACACGGTCGGGATCAAGCTGCAGCACGAGGTCCGCGCCGAGGTGCACCTGTCGATCGTGGCGGAGTAGTCTCCGGCCGTCGAGATGCATGTGCACACTGACACCCCGGAGGCCGTCTTTAGCTATGCGGCCGGATGTCCGGCGTGACGCCCCGCCCTCCCGAGGCCCTCCGCTTGGCGCTCGACGCGATCCGGGACTTGAAGGGAAGCCATCTCGTGGTGCTCGATCTGCGAGGGTTCACCGACGCCACGGACTTCTTCGTCATCGCTTCGGGAACTTCCGACGCGCATGTCCGCGGGATCGCGGAATCGGTAATGGAAAAGCTCGACCGGCAGGGCCACCGTACTCATCACGTGGAGGGGCTCAACGGCGGGCGGTGGGTTCTGATCGACTTCGTGGATTTCGTGATCCACCTGTTCCACCCGGAGACTCGCTCGTTCTATCAGCTCGAGCGCCTCTGGGGCGACGCACCGGAGCTGCTCATCAGCTCCACCTAGGCCGAGGCCTCCAATGCTCCGACGTACCGCACCCGCACTCGTGCTCCTTCTCCTCCTGAGTGTGCCGGGGTCGCTGGCCGCCCAGTATTTCGGGCGGAACAAGGTTCAATACACCAAGTTCGACTTCAAGATCATTCAGACCGAGCACTTCGACGTCTACTACTACGACCGCGAGCGGGTGGCCGCACTCGACGCCGCCCGCATGGCCGAGCGCTCGTACGCCAGGCTTTCGAAGGTGCTGAACCACGAGTTCCGAGAGCGGAAGCCCATCATCCTCTACGCCTCGGGATCGGACTTTCAGCAGACCAATGCTACCGAGGTCGGCGGCGAGAGTACCGGCGGCGTCACGGACTTCGCCCGGAACCGTGCCGTGCTGCCGTTCTCCGGAGCGTACAGCGACTTCGAGCACGTCCTGATGCACGAGATGTCGCACCAGTTCCAGTACGATATCTGGTCGCGTGGGCGCGCCGGCGGCGGACTGCAGACGCTGATCGCCATCGCGCCGCCGCTCTGGTTTGCCGAGGGCATGGCGGAGTATCTGTCGCTGGGCCCGATCAACCCCGAGACGGCCATGTGGCTGCGCGACGCTTCGCTCGAAGGAAAGCTGCCCACCATCAAGCAGATGACGGCCGACCCCTACGAGTACTTTCCCTACCGTTTCGGCCATGCCCTCTGGTCATACATCGGCGAGCGGTGGGGTGATGAGTCGGTGGGCGCCATCCTCAAGGCGACCCTTGCCGGCGGCATCGAGCCGGCCTTTCGCCGCACCATCGGCCTGACGCTCGACCAGCTCTCCGAGCAGTGGCGCGATGCCGTGCAGACCCGGTATCTCCCCGAGATCGGTTCGCGCACCAAGGCCCGCGCGATCGCCGACGAGCTGCTTACCAAGAAGCGCTCGGAGGGAACTCTTCACCTCGCGCCGGCGCTCTCGCCCGACGGCTCCCAGGTAGCGTACTTCAGCGAAAAAGACTTCTACTCGGTCGATCTCTACCTCGCCGACGGTGTCACGGGTAAGGTCAAGCGGCGCATCCTCAAATCCGGCGTGAGCAGCAACTACGAGACATACCGGTTCATCAATTCGCAGGCCAACTGGTCGCCCGACGGGAAGTATCTGGCCTTTGCCGCCAAGCGCGGACCGCGCGATGACATCGTCATCGTCGACATCTCGCGGAACAAGCAGGTGGGCCGGATACAGGTTCAGCTGAGCGGCGTGACAACGCCCTCGTGGAGTCCCGACGGCCAGCAGCTCGTCTTTACCGGGTACGACGGCGGCCTCAGCGATCTGTTCATCGTCGACCGCGACGGCTCCAATCTCAGGCGGCTCACCAACGACAAGTACGCCGACCTGCACCCCGTGTGGTCGCCCGACGGCAAGTCGATCGCCTTTGCCACCGACCGGGGCCCCGAGACCGACTTCAACAAGCTCGCCATCGGCAACTTCCGGATCGGGCTCTTCGATCTGGCCAGCGGCCGGGTGACGGTGCTCGATCACATGGACCGGGGCAAGAATGTGAGCCCCCAGTGGTCTCCCGACGGCAAGTCGCTCGCCTTCGTATCCGACCGCAACGGGGTCAGCAACATCTTTCTGTACAATCTGGCCGATCGGGAGATCTACCAGCTCACCGACCTCTACACCGGCGTGCAGGGCATCACGCCGCTCTCTCCGGTGCTGAGTTGGGCCGGCCAGGCCGACCGGCTCGCGTTCGTATACTACGAAAAGGGCCGGTTCGACATCTATTCGCTCGCCAACCCCCGCTCGCTCGCACGGCAGCCGTACCGGCAGGTGGCCGACGACAGTGTGGGAGTGCTTGCTCGTGCCGCACTGCCGTACGACAGTTCGCGCGCGCTCCAGGTGCGCGAGGACGTCCGGCCGCAGGTGGGCGAGGGCGGCTCGATCTACCGGACGCCGCAGGGCTTCCGCTCGTCCGATCAGGTGACGCGCGGCAGCGACACCTCGCGCGTCCAGCAGCCGGTTTCCATCGCGGCGCTGCTCGACTCCGCGGACTATAGCCTGCCCGACACATCCGAGTTCACCCTCAAGAATTACCGAGTTCACTTCACGCCCGATTACGTCGCGCGGCCTTCCATCGGCTACGCCCGTGACAACTTCGGCCGGGGTTTTTTCGGCGGCTCCGCCATCTCGCTCAGCGACATGCTTGGCGATCATCAGATGATCTTTTCCGGGGCAGTCAACGGCCGGCTGGCGGAGGCGCAGGTGCTCGCCGCTTACATCGACCTGAGCAGGCGGATCAACTGGGCGGTGGGGCTTTCCCAAGACCCGTACTATTTCCTCGAGCCGAGCGAGATCCGGACCAACGACCCGCAAGCGGGGCTGAATACGTTCGTCACCAATATCCGCCGCCTGGTGGTCCGCTCGGTATTTGCGCAGGCCTATTATCCGCTCAGCCGCTTCCGGCGGATCGAGGCGGGTGCGCGCTTCGCGAATGTGGACGACGCTTTGCTCAGCATCAACGAGCAGTACGAGCCGGTGTCGGGACAGCTCGTCGCCGATCCCTTCCTGAGCACCAACAACCTTCCGGGTGTGAATTACGCGCAGCCGTCGGCCGCGCTTGTCTTCGACAACTCGCTCAACGGATATGTGGGGCCCTTCTACGGCCGCCGTTACCGCGTCGAGTTCGCGCAGACCATCGGGAGCTGGAAGTTTTCTCAAGTCACCGCCGACTATCGCCGGTACGACGGGATCATCGGGCCGATCGTGCTCGCCACGCGCGGCCTTTATTTCGGCCGCATCGGCCGTGATGCCGACCAGTTCCGAATCTTCGGCGGAAGCACCGACCTCATTCGGGGCAACACCTCGGGCTCGTACCGGCGCAACGAGTGTCTCAACGCCAACGACGCCAACGCGCAGTCGGGCTGTGCCGTGTTCGACCGCCTGGTGGGTACACAGATCGCGGTCGGCAGCGCGGAGCTGCGATTCCCGATCCTCAATCCCTCTTTCGGACTGCCGGCGGCGTTCCCGCCGATCGAGGGGGCCATATTTTACGACATCGGCCTGATATGGAACAGCCAGAGCACGCTGAAGTGGAGTCGCCAGTCCGGCGACGATCCGATCCGGGTGCGCACGCCGCTCCAGACGATCGGCGTCTCCGTACGGGCCAACCTTTTCGGCTTTGCCGTGGCGCGGCTCGACTACGCCATCCCGCAGGAGCGTAAGGCCGTTGGCGGACTGTGGACCTTCAGCCTCGGTCCTACCTTCTAAGGTGATACCTCGCCCCGCTATGTTTCGGGGGTGAGTCTCAACCCGTCCAGACTCGGTATGGGTCTTCTCCTCCTCGTCGCGGCATGCGGCAGGGAGGACAAGCTCAAGCTCGGGACCTTGCCTCCGTCTACCCGGGGCCCGGTCCCGTCTTCTGCGGTGCGGCTCCCCCGGGCGGGTGGGGAGGCCCGCCTGTACCGCATCCCTTCGCTCGAGCCCTCCTCCTGGTCCACCCAAGAAAAGCTTCCCGCTCTCGACCGCGCAGTCGGCGGCGATCCCGAGCAGGGCCTGGTCTATGCGCTCGACAAGGAGCGAAACATCGTCGGTGTGGATCTCGACACCCGCCGGGTACGCTCGTTCATGGAGCAGGTGCGCTTCGCCGCCGTGGGGCCCGACGGCGCGCTCTACGCGGTGGACACCGGAAGCGTGGTCACCCAATTGGTTCGGCGCACGCCGGTGCGCTTCCGCTCGAAGCTGCAAGGCACGCCAGCCGAGCTGCACGGTACGATGGGCGGCTCCCTCCTCGTGCGGCTGGCCGGGAACAAGTCGACGCTCGAGGTGCTCGGTTCCGACCAGTCGGCCACGTCCACTTCGCTCGCCGGCGGCCCCATCGCAACGAGTCTCTACGGCGACCTGGTCGCCGTCGCGGCCGACACAGCCGTCGTTATCTACGATCCGATGGCCAAGCACGCACCGCTGGTGGTGCGGGTGTCCGGCCACGCAAGAGACGTCGCCTTCTCGCCCTCCGGCCACCGCATCTACGTCGCGCGCGACGACCGCAACCTGCTCGTGCTCGACCGCTTCTCCGGCGACCCTGTCGGCACGATCGAGCTGCCCCGCGCGGCGGAGGCCCTCAGAAGCGACGAGTACGGGCAGTGGCTGCTCGTCCGTCCGGCGGAGGGCGACTCGGCGTGGGTGGTCGACGTCGGCCGGGCACGGTTCGCAGGCGGCATCGCCACCAGGTGGGCGTCGGACCTTCCCGCCATCGCCGCGCCGAATACCCTGCTTGCGCGGCGCGGCTCGGACGTCGTGGCGCTCAACACCGGTGCGGACGGGTTTCCCGAAACGGGCAGAGTCAAGGACGCGGCCGATGATCTCTGGCTGCCGCTCCGGTGGCGGCCGGTGCGCGACGTCGAAGTCGCGGCCGCCGCCGACTCGGGACTTCAGGCTGCCGACTCGAGTTCGGCGGAGGCGCCGTCGGTGTACCTGCAGGTGAGCAGCTCGCAGAATCCCACGTGGGCCAACGAGCTCCGGGACAAGCTCAAGGGCGCCGGCCTTCCGGCATCAGTCCTCCCGCCCGCCCGGAGCGACGAGGCGTTCCGTGTGGTGCTCGGACCCTACGCGACCCGGGAACAGGCTGAAGAAACGGGCAAGAAGATCGGGATGCCGTCGTTCGTCGTCACGCCGCAGGACTCTCCCGCGAGGTAACAAATCGATGAAGCTTACGCGGCTCGAGCTATCCGGCTTCAAGTCCTTTGCCGACACCGTGAATCTCACGTTCGAGCAGGGGGTCACGGCCATCGTCGGCCCCAACGGCTGCGGCAAGTCGAACGTGTCGGACGCCGTGCGCTGGGTGCTCGGCGAGCAGTCGGCGCGGCTGCTCCGGGGCGGTAAGATGGAGGATGTGATCTTCCAGGGCTCTGCGGTGCGCCGGCCCGTCAACGTGACCGAAGTTTCCCTGTATCTGGACAACAGCGACGGCGAGCTGCCCATCGCCTACCGCGAAGTGGTGGTGACACGACGCCTTTCCCGCTCGGGGCAGAGCGACTACTTGCTCAACGGCTCCCCGGTTCGCCTCCGCGACATTCAGGATCTCTTGCGCGGCACCGGCCTCGGCAGCGACGCAGGCGTGGTCATCGAGGCCAAGATGATCGACCTCCTGCTCTCCGACCGCGCCGACGAGCGGCGCTCGCTCTTCGAGGAGGCGGCCGGCATCGGTCTGTACCGCGACCGCAAACACAGCACCGAGCGCCGCCTCGAGGAGACGGCGCTCGATCTTCAGCGGGTCGACGATCTGATCGCCGAGGTTCAGTCGCAAATCCGCAGTCTCGCGCGCCAGCGCGGCAAGGCCGAGCGCCACGGCAAGCTGAGCGAGGAGAAGTTCGCGGTGCAGATCACTCTGGCGCGCCGCCTGCTCGACCGGCTCGGCGAAGAGGTGCGGGGCATGGAGACCCGATTCGCCCAGCTCTCCGACCTCCTTCCGGCGGCTCGCCAGCGCCTGGTCGATGCGGAGCGCCGGCGTGAAGACATGGCCCGCGGTCGCGGGGCCGCGGAGGGCGCCAGGGCTGAGATCGCCCAGCGCCTCGCGGCGGTCAGACTCGAGATCGGCAAGCTCGACGGCGACCTCGCCCTGGCGGCGGAGCGCCTCTCCAACGCGGCTACGCGACGGCACCGCGCGCAGGAAGAGCGAGCCCAGATGGAGCTGCGGGCGCAGCAGGCGTCGACCGAACGCGCCGCCGCCGCGGCCGACCGCGAATCGGCAGCCGGCGGGCACGAGCGCATTCGCGGAGAGCTGGCGACTCGGGCCGGCGCCGAAGACGAGGTGCGGCGCCGTCTGGGCGAGCAGCGCCAGCAGGTGAGACAGTGGGAGCAGGAGCTCCAGACGCAGGCGCAGACGCTGCGGTCTCTCGAGGGCGAGCGGACGGCGCTCGAAGGCGAGCTGGCCGCGCTGAGAGATCGGGCCGCGCAGGCCGCCTCGCACCGCGGCGCGCTGGTGGACGAGCACGCCGCCGCGGAGCAGCGGCGCATCCAGGCGGTAGAGCATGCCGCGTCACTCGGCCAGGAATCGAAGCGCGCCGCCGCGGAGGCCGAGCGAGGACGGCACCTCGTGGCCGAGGCCAGAGAGCAGGAGGCCCTTCACCGCGCCGGACGGCGGCATGCAGAGGAGGCGCTCGCACAGATGACGGCGCGCCGGCACGCGCTGGAGGAGCTGGAGCGCGACCGGGTGGGTCTCGCTCCGGCCGCCGCCGCGCTGCTCGCGGCGCGCGAACGCTTCGGCGAGGGCGTCCTCGGGCCGCTCAGCGATTTCGTCTCCGCCGGGCGCGAAAGCGCCGAGCTGACCGAGCGGCTGCTCGGCGACTGGATGCACGCCGTGCTCGTGCGCGACCACGACGTCGTGCGTCAGGTCCAGGTCTGGCACGCGGAGCAGCAGCCTGGATCCCTCGTTCTCCTTCCCCTCGATCCCGGCCCCGCGGTCGCTGCCGGCGAGCAGCCGCTCGACGACCGGCTCAGAGTGCAGGAGCCGGCCGCCGGGTGGGTGCGCGCGGCCCTGGCCGGCTCGGAGGCCCTCGACTCGGACGGCCGGGTCCTCCGGCGAGCGAGCGGCGCCATCTTCCTGAGCGGCGCCGGTGTACCCTCGGGTCCGCTGCGCCGCAGGGCCGAGCTCAGCGCGCTGGCGCAGGATGTCGAGCGCGGCGCGGCGAGTCTTGCCAGCGCCGACAGCCTCCTCGAAGCGACGCTCCAACGACTGGCGGAGCGGGAGCGCGGCCTGGCCTCGGCCACGGCGGCGGCCGACCTGGCGCGCGAAGGTGAACGCCAGGCCGTCGCCGCGCGCGAGGACGCGGCGCGCCTTGCCGGCAACCTGGCGCGCGAGTGCGGCGACTCCGAGACGGAGCTCCAGCGAATCACCGAGCGGCTCGCCCGCGCCGAGCAGCGGATGGGTGAGATCGATGCGGAGCTGGTGCAGGGCGATCTCGGGCGCAGCCGCCTGGACGAATCGCTGGGAGAGGGCCGCGCCCGGCTCGGCGAGCTGGAATCGGAGCAGGAAGCGGCGCGCGAGCATCGGGTACACTGGCAGGTGCAGGAGGCGCACGTCGCCGGCGGGCTTCGTTCCGCCGAGGAGCGGCTGCAGCGCGCATCGGCGACGCGCGAGGAAGCCGAGCGAGTGATGCTCTCCCTCACCACCGAGCTGTCGCAGCTCGATGGCGACTCGGCGGCAGTGACCGGGGAACAGGGCGAGTGGAAGGAGCAACGCGCGGAGCGTGAGATAGCGCGCCACGAGCTCGAGGCCGGCAGCGCCGATGCCGAGACCGAGTTGGCGCTCGCCGAGGCCGCCCTCGCCGACGCCGAGCAGGCGGTGGCCGATGCGCGGACGGCGCTCGACGGGGCCAGCGAGGAGAGCCATGCGCTTCAGGTGAGGCTCACCGAGGCCTCGGGCTCGCGCCGGAGCATCGTCGAGCGAGTCGAGGCGGAATGGCACCGGCCGTTCGAGCAGCTCCTCGATGGCGCCGTACTCCTCGATCTCGATATCGATACCCTCGAGGCGGAGTCGGCCCGGGTGACCGGCGCGCTCGAGGCCATCGGCCCGGTAAATCCGCTCGCAGTCGAGGAGCACGCGGAAGAGAGCAAGCGAATGGAGTTCCTGAGCTCGCAGCGCGACGACCTGGTAGGCGCCCGCCAGTCGCTGATCCAGGCCATTCGCGAGATAGACGGCACGGCCCGCTCGATGTTTCTGGAGACCTTTACGGCCGTGCAGTCCAACTTCGCCAAGGTGTTTCAGACACTGTTCGGCGGCGGCGAATGCGAGCTTCGGCTGGCCAATCCCGACGATCCGCTCGAGAGCGAGATCGACATCCACGCGGCGCCGCGCGGCAAGCGGACCCAGCGCATCCACCTCCTCTCCTCGGGCGAGCGCACGCTGGTGGCAGTGTCGCTGCTCTTCAGCATCTACCTGACCAAGCCGAGCCCCTTCTGCCTCATGGACGAGGTGGACGCGCCGCTCGACGACGCCAACGTCGGCCGCTTTACCCGCCTGCTCGACGAGTTCAAGGTCGACACCCAGTTCCTCGTCATCACGCACAATCCGCGCACCATGCAGTCGGCCGATGCGGTGTACGGTGTCACGATGCAGGAGCCGGGCATTTCCACCATCGTGGGCGTCCGCCTGGGCGAGCGCGAGGCGGTGTGAGAGTCGCGCGATGCTGATCGTGATGCGCCACGGCGCGGACGAGGCCGAGATCCGTCAGGTCGTCGCTACCATCGAAGAGATGGGATACCAGGCGCGGCCGATGCCCGGCAAGCAGCGCGTCTCGATCGGGCTCGTGGGCAACGATGGCCGGGTGGACGGATCGCGGCTCGCGGCGCTGCCCGGTGTGCAGGAGATCATCCACGTCACCAAGCCGTACAAGCAGGTGTCCCGCGAGTGGAAGGCCGAATCCACCGTCGTGCGGCTGCCGGGGGGACTCTCGGTCGGCGGCGACGACGTGGTGATCATGGCGGGCCCCTGCTCGGTCGAGAGCGAGCGCCAGATTCTCGACGCCGCCCGTGTCGTGCGCGAGGCCGGCGCCACGGTGCTCCGAGCCGGCGCCTTCAAGCCGCGCAGCTCGCCGTACTCCTTCCAGGGGCTCGGCGCCGCCGGCCTGCGCATGCTGGCCCGGGCCCGCGATGAGACCGGGTTGCTCATCGTGACCGAGGCGATGGACGCCGAGGGGCTCGACCAGGTGGTCGAGGTGGCCGACATCGTTCAGCTCGGGGCCCGGAACATGCAGAACTACTCGCTGCTCAAGCGGGCGGGCCGCTGCGGCAAGCCGGTGCTCCTGAAGCGCGGAATTGCCGCCACCATCCAGGAGCTGCTCCTCTCGGCCGAGTACATTCTCGCGGAAGGAAATTCGCAGGTGATTCTGTGCGAGCGCGGCATACGAGGCTTCGATCCTGCCACGCGCAACGTCTTCGACCTGAGCGCCATTCCCGTCGTGCGGGCCGCCTCGCATCTGCCGATCATCGCCGATCCGAGCCACGGCACCGGTCACCGCGATATGGTGATTCCGATGGCCCGCGCGGCGGTGGCTGCGGGTGCCGACGGGCTCCTGGTCGAAGTGCACCCCAATCCCGACCGCGCGCTGTCCGACGGCGCACAGAGCCTCTATCCCGAACAGTTCGACCGGATGATGAAGGAGATCCGGCTGATCGCCGAAGCGATCTCCCGGCGAGTGGCCGAGCCGGCGGGGATGCGGGCGTGACGGGCAAAGTGCTCCTGCTGCTCGCGCTCGCCGCGGCCGGCCCGGTGGGCGCCCAGGACGCGCCGGGCATCATTGGCCGGTCGTCCCGGGTCTTTCGGTCGCTCAGCAGTCTCAGGGCCGATTTCGTTCAGGTCATTCAGAACCCGATGATCGACAGCTCGGAGAGCCGCGGAACGCTGATGCAGTCGGGAGAATCGAAGTTCGCGATGCGCTTCTCTGACCCGCCCGGCGAAGCGATCGTGATGGACGGAGCGCATGTCTGGGTGTACACACCGAGCACCGTTCCCGGCCAGGTAGTGAGGCTATCGGTGCCGAGCGGCGGCCCGGTATACGGCTACAACATGCTGGCGTGGCTGCTCGACCGCCCGGCGGAGCGCTACAAGGCTACGTTCGTCAAGAGCGGCGAGCTGAACGGGCGGGCGATGGACGTGGTGGAGCTGGTGCCGGCCGTTCCCGATCTGCCGTTCGACCGGGCGGTGCTATGGCTCGACCGCCAGGACGCCCTCCCGCGGCGGCTCGACATAACGGAGCACGGCGGATCGCGGCGCATGCTCACGCTGTCGAAGGTTCAGGTCAACCGGTCGCTGCCCAGCCGCTCTTTTACTTTCGCGGTGCCGTCGGGCGTGCGCGTAGTGGATCAGTGAGCGCCTGACCCCGGCGCCGCCATTCCCAACAGAGCCTGCGGAGTCGGCGCCGAGCGCAGCAAGGAAATCGCCTCACGCACCTGAGCATCGTCTCGCACCCGCCGCAGCCGCTCCTCTTCCTGCCCGAACCGGTACCGCGTGATCTCGTAACCCAGTTGCTCGCCGAGGATCTTCTCGCCCGCATCGAAGGTGCTGTCGGGCAGCGCGAGGCCCTTCGCCTCCAGCCGGCGGCGGACCTCGTTTCTCATGCCGCCGGTGACTACGAAGTCCGGAGTCGCGGGCTCCGCCGAGCGGCGAAGCTCCAGCGCGTACGCGGTGAGCACGTCGCGGAAGACCGGCACCTGTCCCTCGAAGGCGCGGGTGAAGCGCTGCTCGGCGGTGGATAGCGTATCGGAGCGGAGGATCACGTCGGGGACGATCCCGCCGCCGGCCCACAGCGCCCTGCCTCCGTCGGAAAGAAAGCCCACGTCAGCGGCCTTCGAGCGACTCGCACCCATTACCGAATCGAGCGCCACTCCCTGGATCGACCGACCGCTCGGCGTGTACCATCGCGCGGTGGTGATGCGAAGCGCCACCCTGGGCCCGAGCGGGAACACGGTCTGCACGATCCCCTTTCCGTACGTCGTGTCGCCGACCACGAGCGCGCGGTCATGATCCTGGAGCGCGCCGGCGATGATTTCCGCCGCGCTCGCAGTACCGCCGTTGACCAGGACGACGATGGGGAGCCAGCGCCAGCGCTGCGGCGACCTATCGGTCCACCGGTGGTTGTCGCCCGGCGCGCGGCCGCGGCTCACCAGAATGTCCTGCCGCGCGTCGAGGAAGAGGTCGGAGGCGTCCACCGCCTCGTCACGCAATCCGCCAGGATTGGAGCGGAGATCGAGCACCAGGGCCTTCATGCCGGCGCCGACCATTCGGCCGACCTCCCGCGACAACTCCCAGGAGCTGTTCTCCCGCACGACCGTCATGGAGAGATAGCCGACGCCTCCGCCGAGCATGAGTCCCTCAGGCACGGCGCGCTGGTGGATACGCTCGCGAGTGAGCCGATACCTGATGGGTGCGCCGGCGCCTTGTCTTCGGATCGCGACATTCACGAAGGTTCCCGCTTCGCCACGCAGCGCCTCGATCGTTCGCTCCATCGTCCATCCCGCCGCGGACTCAC
>JBBRGF010000065.1:0-15540 GCA_038240975.1 Gemmatimonadales bacterium | reverse complement strand
GTGATCTTCTCCGGCGTGTCCAGCCGTCGGGTCGGTTTGCCGATCAGCTTCCAGTCCCTGGGATCCTTGAGCGGCACCGTCTTGGGGACCGGCAGTGCTGCCGCGGCGTCGGCCAGCTCGCCATACCGCGCCCGCTTGCTTCCGGCGATCACCGCGCCGTTCTCGGTGCGGCAGTCGGCCGGGGAGATGCCGAACCGCTGCGCCGCCGCCTGCACGAGGAGCGCGCGCGCCAGCGCGCCAGCCTGGCGATAGCGGTCAAACTCCGACCACGTACTGCTCGAGCCGCCGGTGATCTGCATCCCGAACGCCGTGTGGGCGTACGCCGGTGCCGTCGGCGCGTGCTCGACGTGTATCCTGCTCCAGTCGGCGTCGAGCTCCTCGGCGATCAGCATCGGCAGCGTGGTCCAGACCCCCTGGCCCATCTCGCAGTGACTCAGCAGCACGGTCACCGTATCGTCGCTGCCCACGCGGAGGAACGCGTTGGGCGCAAAGGGTGACGTGCCGGGTGCGCGCTCGGCGAACGCCAGCCGCCGCCCGCCGGGGACGGTGAAGGCGATGACGAGGCCGCCGGTGGCGAGCGCGCCGGTGCGGAGGAACTCACGCCGGGACGGACGGGTGGTGGGGCTCACGAGGACCTCCTCACGCCGTCGCGCCGGCCGCGCGGTGAACCGCGGCACGGATGCGCTGGTAGGTGCCGCAGCGGCAGATGTTGCCGCTCATCGCCGCATCGATATCGGCGTCGGTGGGATCGGACTTGGCGGCCAGCAGGGCGGCGGCCGCCATGATCTGTCCGGACTGGCAGTAGCCGCACTGCACGACGTCCAGGTCTGCCCAGGCGCGCTGCACCGGGTGATCGCCACGGGCGGACAGTCCTTCGATGGTGGTGACCTTTTTCCCTTCGGCGGCCGATACCGGCGTGATGCAGGAGCGCTTGGGCGCGCCGTCCAGGTGAACGGTGCAGGCCCCGCACTGCGCCACGCCGCAACCGTACTTGGTGCCGGTCAGGCCGAGGAGGTCGCGGAGCACCCAGAGCAGCGGCATGTCGGCCGGCGCGTTCACGTCGCGCACTTGGCCGTTGACGGTCAGTTTCATGGGATGTCTCTCGTTCCGGGCGGAGTGATCAGGCTGGCTTCGAAACATGGGATGCGACAGGCGGATCGGAAAGGGCGTGGCGCGACCGATCAGTCCAAGGCTCCGCCGAAAAAAACCGGCAGGTTGATATCCGCGACCTGTGCCGACCCATGCGGCTGCCAGCTCAGAATCTCGCGAAGGATCTCCGGCCGCTCATCCTCCGGGCGCCACCGCTCGACCATCCGCGAGTCGAGATCGACGATCCAGTATTCAGGGACGCCGGCTTTCTGGTAGAGCTGCCGCTTGATGCCACGATCACGCGCCGCGGTGCCGGGTGAAAGCACCTCCACTATCAGCACCGGGAGAGCAATATCACGCCAGTGTGCGCTGGCCGACACCGGCCTTGGCACGACAAACAGGTCGGGCTGGACGACACTTCGAGGGCCGACGACAATGTCGCCAAGGACTGGAAAGAGCACCAGGTCGGGACGGTCGTCGAGCGCGGGCCTGAGCAACATGAATAGATCCATCACCGCTCGTTGATGACGGTACCTTGGCGGAGGGCTCACGACATATCCGCCATCCAGAAGCTCGTGCCGGCGGGTGTTATCCTCGGGCAGCGCGAAAAACTCGTCGAGAGTCGTGACCAGGTGAGGCGTGGCGGCCATACCCATAAATTGCGCTCCTGGACAACGGGTGGGCAAGTCATGAAAACATCATGGTCGCCCGCAGTCGGATCGCTTAACCATTTTCCGGCGAGCGACGCCGCCGACTCCTCTGGCCCGTCAAGCGTGCTAGGTTAGTGACCTGGCCTATGACGAGATCTCTCCTGCCCTCCGATCAGCTCGACCGCATCCGCGCCGCCCTGGCCGGCCGCTACACCGTCGAGCACGAGCTCGGCCGGGGCGGTATGGCCACGGTCTACCTGGCCGACGACCTGAAGCACCAGCGCAAGGTGGCCCTCAAGGTCCTCCGACCCGAGCTCGGTCCGCTGCTCGGCCCCGAACGGTTCGTCCGCGAGATCCGAATGGCCGCGGGGCTCAATCACCCGCACATCCTGCCGCTCTACGATTCCGGGCAGATGTCCGCGCCGGCGGGCGAGGACGGAGCGCTGTTCTACGTGATGCCCTTCGTCAGAGGCGAATCGCTGCGGCAGAAGATCGCGCGCGAGACGCAGCTGCCGGTCGACGAAGCGCTTGGCATCGTGCGGCAGGTGGCCGCGGCCCTGGACCACGCGCACGGGCAGGGCCTGATCCACCGCGACATCAAGCCGGAGAACGTCCTGCTCCACGAGGGTGAGGCGATGGTCACCGACTTCGGTATCGCGGTGGCAATCGGTGCCGCCCCCGGCGAACGGCTGACGGAGGCCGGACTAAGGGTGGGGACGCCCGAGTACATGAGTCCGGAGCAGGCCGCCGGCGAACGAGCGCTGGATGCCCGCAGCGACGTGTACAGCCTGGCCTGCGTCCTCTACGAGTTGCTGGCCGGCGAGCCGCCGTACACCGGCGCCACCGCGCAGCTGGTGATTGCCAAACGGTTCACCGATCCGGTACCGTCGGTGCGGCGGCTCCGCCCCGCGGTGCCGCTCGCGGTGGACCAGGCCATCGTCAAGAGCCTTGCGCTGGTTCCGGCCGACCGGTTCGCCTCCACCGGCGCGTTCGCCGCGGCATTGACTGCGCCGGCGGTCGCGCAGGCGCGGGTTCCGTCGGTGGCGGTCTTGCCGTTCTTGAGCCTCAGCGCCGATCCGGACAACGAGTTCTTCGCGGACGGGATCACCGAAGACGTGATCGCCCAGCTCTCCAGGATCCGCTCGCTCAAGGTGATCTCCCGCACCTCGGCGATGCGCTTCAAGCAGCGGGACCAGAGCCTGCGAGAGATCGCCGCGACGCTCGAGGTGGCGACGCTGCTCGAGGGTAGCGTGCGGCGCGCCGGCGACCGGGTCCGGATCGTCGCACAGCTCATCGAGGCCGAGTCCGACCGGCCACTGTGGTCAGAGACGTACGACCGGCGGCTCACCGACATCTTCGCGATCCAGACGGACGTCGCCCTGCAGATCGCCTCCGCGCTCGAAGCCGAGCTGTCGCCCGACGAGCGAACCCGGATTCACCGGAAGCCGACCCATAATCTCAATGCCTACCAGCTCTATCTGCAGGCACGGTTCAGCTACAGCCGCTACACCGACGAAGGCATCCGGAAGGGCATCGAGTATTACCGGCAGGCGATCGCGGCCGACCCGGGCTACGCGCTGGCTCACGTCGGCGTGGCCCTGGCGTACGCCGAGCTGGCCGCCGGCGGTAGTGGCAACTCGACGCGCGAGCTCGACGCGTATGAGGATGCCCGGAAGGCGGTTACCACCGCGCTGGCCCTCGACCCGAGCCTGGGCGAGGCGCACTCGGTGCTGGCCCTCCTCAAGTGCGTCCACGATTTCGACTGGGCCGGCGCGGAGCAGGAGTTCAAGCTCGCCCTCGAGCTGAGCCCCGGGAGCGCGGACACGCACGACCACTACGGGTGGCTGTGCGCCGCGCTCGGACGGTTCGACGAGGCGCTCGTGCTGGTCAGGCGAGCGCAGGAGCTCGACCCACTGGTCCACCGCGTTGACCTCGCCAGCACTTTGATCCGGGCGGGACGGTACGACGAGGCGCTGGAGTCCGCCCTCCGGTGCGTCGAGTTCGAGCCCGAGTACGCGCGGGGTCGGTCGACGCTCGGGTGGGCCTTCCTGAAGAAAGGGATGGTGGAGGAGGGCTTGGCGGAGCTGAACAAAGCGGTCGCGCTCAATCCCGGTAATACACTATATCTCGGCCAGCTCGGCGAGGCCTATGGGCTTGCCGGCAGGCTCGATGAGGCCCGGGCGGTACTGCGGGAGATGGAGGAGCTGTCGCGGCAGCGTTACGTCTCGCCCTACAACATGGCCTACGTCTACACCGGACTCGGCGAAAAGGACAAGGCCCTCGACCTGCTCGAGCGCGCATACGAGGATCGGGCCGGGAGCCTCTTCGGCGTCAAGGGATCATTCCTCTTCACAACGCTGCACGCACATCCGCGGTTCACCGCGCTGCTCAGGAAGATGAACCTGGGCTAGGCTACGGCGTGCGCCTTGTCGTGTCGGTCGAGGCAGGATGGTAGCTCGCAAGCGCCTCGTTCAAGACATACGCCAGCCGGACGCCCCCCGCGATGAGTTGACGATCGATGATCGGCCGGTTGGCGCGGACGTACTCCCGTCCGAGGCGCCCGTTCTGCGGGAGACGGTACACGCGCTCCGCGGAGATCCGATGGCCCTCCATCGCCCAGTCCGCCACGGTGCCGCGCTCGAGTGCCCGCGTATCGAGCGAGTTCATCTGTCGGCGGAGGTCCTGGAAGTATTCCTCCTGGTCCACGCCCGACGAATCGATCAACTCGCCGTCCCAGACCTTGTGAAGGTTGGTGGGATTGCCGAGCAGATTCACCGCCCGGTCGTTGCCGCCGCGGTCGCGGTTGTCGCCGACGTGCAGGGGCTGGTGCAGGTCGCCCATGAAGTGAATCAGGAACCGGAGTGCCTCGGCGCGACGATTCCGTGGCGCGGCCGCGTCGGCCAGCACCTGCCGGTCGTGTTCGATGGCCGCGATGATGCAGCGGCCATGAGGACAGTGCAGCTCTGGGATGTAGACGGTGTCGCGGAGAGGGATGTTCACGTAGTGGAGCGGGTCGGCGTCGTGACGATAGTTCTTGATGTTGTCCGCCCACACCGACGCGTCGGCGAGAGTCTGGCCGCCCAGAATGTCGCGAACGGCCTCACGCGTATGCGGCGTGAGCCGCAGCTCCGCAAGGCGGGCGACCACACGATGACCCAGGTCCCACCAGCGCGCGGAGGAGAGAGCCGGACGCGGGGCCCCGACGGCGACGACAAGAGCCAATGTAAGGGACGCGAGCATTATGGAATCAGCACGAACCGCCCGCCACCGGTCGTCGCGACGACCAGACACATCGCGACGAAAAGCAGATCGTAGTGCCAGCCGTCGGTACCGTGCTTGCCCCAGAACCCCGTCTTCCACACGAACATCTTTTTCTGAATCGCGCCGAGCATGATGAGGACGAGACCGAGCGCGGCCAGTTGAGGCAGGATGCCGAGCGCCACCCCCACACCGCCCGCGATCTCGGCAAGGCCCAGGAACCGGGCGAAGCCGGGGCTCATGCCGATGCTCTTTCCCCTTTCCACCGGATCCTTGGCGTGGCTCCAGCCGCTGCTGACGAACACCAGTCCGACGACAACCCGCATGAGCAGCAGGGCGACATCGGCAAACGCCAGAAGTGCGGGGATGCGGACCATGTTATCGCGCCCCCGCCCGCTGCTCTACGCGTTCAGTCACCGCGCGCATCAGCCCATCCAGGTCGAGCGCGATAGGATACCGCGCGTCGTCGAGGAAGAAGGTCGGCGTCCACGAGACGCCGCTGGCCTCCCCGCTCGCCAGATCCCGGTACACGCGGTCGGCATAGATCCCATCGAGCAGCTCGCTCTTGAACCGCTCGACATCGAGGTTCAGCGTTCGCGCGTAGGCGACCAGCGATTCACGGTCGAGGTCGTCCTGGTGCTCGAACAGGACGTCGTGCATTTCCCAGAACTTGCCCTGCGCCCCGGCGGCCTCTACGGCTTCTGCCGCCTTTTCCGCGTGATCGTGGCGGAGGGTGATGGGAAAGTGCCGGAATACGAATCGGAGACGGTCACCCACCGAAGCGACCAGGTTGCGAATCACCGGGTACGCCGCGGCGCAGTTGGGGCACTCGAAGTCTCCATACTCAACGAGAGTGACCGGCGCGTTCTGGGGGCCCACGATGTGGTCGGATGAGGAGACTGGAACGGTGAGGTACTGAGTCATGAGGAAGTATACACGAGCAAGAACGCGCCTCCCACCGCCAGGAAATCCTCCGCTATCGCGACGGCGTAGTCCGGCACGCCGAACGCCCGCACCAGACCGGTCCTGGCCCGGTAGCCTCCGAGCGTGCCGGCCACTGCACCGAGAGCGCCGACGATGGCGCCGGGCGCGAGACGCTGCCCGTGGCCGGCGCCGAGCGCCGCGCCCGCGAATGCTCCCGTCAGCACCCGCGCCAGGAACGGTCCCACCGCGGTCCGGCTCGGTGTCTTGGGGAGCTTGTCGCCCACGAGCTCGCCGAGCATCAACACGGTGAGCACGTACGTCGTGCCCGAGCGGGCCAGCCATGCGAGCGGGGTTCCGTCGAGATGCAGCCAGCCGAGGCGGGCTGCCCAGGCGACGATGGCCGGTGGCGTCATCGAACGAAGACCGGCGATCACGCCGAGGAGGAACGCGAAGAGGAGAGTCATGGTCTGTCCTTGAAGCCAGCGCGGTTCAGAAGCGCCTCGGTGTACCTGGACCAAACGAGGGCCGCGAGCATCGACCCACAAGTTATCAGATCGAGCGGCAGGCGGAGACGGCTGCGCCTGGTCGACACCTGCTGTTAGGATACGTTGGGAGGTGAAATGAGCTCGATCTTCGTCTCGGGCGCGACAGGCGTGATCGGCACGCGGGTAGTTCCCCGGCTGCTGGCAGCGGGGCATCGAGTCACCGGACTCGCGCGGTCACCCGATAAGAGGGCCGCATTGACGCGGATTGGGGCGGAGGCTGCAGCGTCGAGCCTCTTCGACGCAGCGTCCTTGCGCACCGCAGTCGCGGGACACGAAGTGGTGGTGAACCTTGCGACCCACATTCCCGCGAGCTCGCGCGCATTCCTGCCGGGCGCCTGGCGCGAGAACGACGCGATTCGACGCACGGGCTCGGCCAATGTCGCGCTGGCGGCGCTGGCGGCGGGCGCGGGGCGCCTCATTCAGGAGTCGTTCGCGCCGATTTACGAGCCACGGGGTGACGAGTGGATCGACGAGACCGCCTCCGTCCGTCCCGCCCGCTACAACCGCACGTCGCTCGACGCCGAAGCCTCGGTCGAGCGGTTCACCCGTCGCGGCGGTGCGGGAATCGCGCTTCGATTCGGCTGGTTTTATGGCGCCGACAGCGATTTCACCCGCGACACGATCCGCTTTGCCAGGAAGGGGTGGGCGGCAACGTTCGGGTCCGCCGATGATTTCATTTCGTCCGTGTCGCACGACGATGCGGCGGAAGCGGTGATCGCGGCGCTGGGCATCCGGGCAGGGATCTATAACGTCGTAGACGACGAGCCGATGCGTCGCCGCGAGTATTTCGACGCCCTCGCCGCCGTGCTCGGTGTCGCCCCGCCGAGGCTGGCGCCCGCCTGGTTCAGCCTTCTCGCCGGGTCCGTCGGCGAGACGGTCGCGCGTTCACAGCGCATCTCCAACCGCAAGCTCCGATCCGAATGCGGCTGGGCGCCCAGGTATCCGAGCATACGCGAGGGGTTCCGGGCGCTGGGGGCGTCCGGATCGTAGCGGAGCGGCCTATGCAGCCATACGGGAACCTGGCCGGTGATGCTGGCGTCACCCACGTCGATTCGGGCGCGGACTTCATCCGGATTCGATTCGTCGGCGGCGACACCTATCTCTATACTTACGAGAGCGCTGGGCCTGACAACGTCGAGCACATGAAGGAGCTCGCCGAGGCCGGGAAGGGGCTCAGTACCTTCATCAGCACGACAATCAAGGGCATGTACGAGGCAAAGAGTACATGGCCGTCGTTCCTGGGGCTCCGGGATTGAGCGAACGACGGTACTCCGCACCCAGCGCGTCCAATCGCGCGAAGTGCGCCGGCAGCCGGGCGACGAACCCGCGCCAGCTTCGCGCCTCCTTCGGTGACCAGAGGACCTCCGAGAGCGCGAGCATTCGCGGCAGAAGCATGTACTCCACCCGCGCCGGTGTCGGGATGTATTCCGTCCACACGTTCCCCTGGGCGCCAAGCACGCGTGCGGCCTGCTCGGGGGGAAGCTCGTCGGGGATCGGCTCGAACGCGTACACGCTGTCGAGCGGGACGAAGCCGCCGATGGCCAGCGGCTCGCCTGCAGGACATCCCTGGTAGTAGTCGAAGTAGGTGCGATTGGTGGGGGTCATGATGACGTCGTGTCCCTGCCGAGCCGCCTCGATCCCTCCCTCCGTCCCGCGCCACGACATCACCGTCGCTTCGGGCGCGAGCCCTCCCTCGAGGATCTCGTCCCATCCGATCAACCTCCGGCCGTGCGCGAGCAGGAAGCGCTCGATGCGCCTGACGAAGTAGCTCTGCAACTCCTCCTCGCCGGCGATCCCCTCGCGCCGGATCACCTCCTGGGCGACCGCGCTTTCCTTCCACTGCTTCTTGGGGACCTCATCGCCGCCGATGTGGATGTACTTGCTGGGAAAGAGCCGCATCACCTCCACGAGCACGTCCTCCAGAAACGCGAACGTTCGCTCGCTCGGGCAGTAGATCTCCTCGTGCATGCCCCATACGGTCGACACCTCGTACGGCCCGCCGGTACACGAGAGCTCCGGGTACGCGGCAAGCGCCGCCTGAGCGTGCCCCGGCATCTCGATCTCGGGGATGACGGTGACGTGTCGCGCCGCGGCGTACGCCACGATGTCGCGCATCTGATCCTGGGTGTAGAACCCGCCGTGAGGCGTGCCGTCGCCGATGTACGGCCTGAAGTTCTGTCCCAGGATGGTCTCTCTGCGCCAGGCGCCGATCTGGGTGAGGCGCGGGTACTTCTTGATCTCGAGACGCCATCCCTGATCGTCGGTAAGGTGCAGGTGGAGGGTGTTGAGCTTGTACAGCGCGAGGAGGTCGATCACCTTCTCGATGAACTCGGGCGGGTAGTAGTAGCGCGCCACGTCCAGGAGAACGCCGCGGTAGCGGAAACGAGGGGCGTCCTCGATCTCCACGGCGGGGATGGCCCATCGCACCGGGGCCGCCGGTGTGGAAGCCGCCGTCGGCGCAGCGGCTCCTTTCCACGGGCTCTGCAAGCGCACCTCCCGTTCGAGCTCCGGTGGGAGAAGCTGACGGATCGTCTGCAGGCCGAGAAGCAGGCCCGCCGGCTTCGGCGCCGAGAGAGTCGCTCCGCTCTCGGTGACCACCAGTCGGTAGCTCTCGGGGTCCGCGGAGGCTGGACCCGGTGTCAGCCGGATCCCGATGGCGTGGGGCGCGCCCTCTTTCAGCGGCTCGGAAGAGACGGGCAGGCGGAGTCCGCTGGCGGCCCGGAGGGGAGCAGCCAGCAGCTCCGAGAGCGCACGGAGCTCCGTGCTGGCGGGATCGGAGAGCACGATCCGTGTGGCGGGGTCGAGCTGGAACTCGCCAGACCGGGCCTCGATGCGCCGCGGCGCCGGGACGATGGGATATCGCTCGGGTGCCGGGTTCGCCCGTCCGATCGCTGTACTCCTTCCGGCGCACCCCACTGCGAAGAGCACGGCGAGGACCCTGAGCGATAAGACGCGAAGCATGAGACTATAGTCGGTGCTTCCCTCTCTGCGCGCCACCCTCATGCTGCTATGCCCAACCGGGTTCCATTTCTCATAGAAATGCGGCAGGAATTGGGGCTATATTTGTGCGATGGCATTGCACGATTTCCACCCCGTCGTCGCCCGCTGGTTCACCGACCGCTTTGGAGACCCGACCGCTCCGCAGCGGCGCGGGTGGGAGGCCATCCGGGGCGGTAGTGACACCCTGATCGCCGCCCCTACCGGCTCGGGAAAGACGCTCGCCGCCTTTCTCATATCCATCGATCAGCTGCTTCGGGAGAGCCTGGAGGGGTCTCTGCCTCAGGAGACGCGGGTGGTCTACGTCTCCCCCCTCAAGGCGCTGAGCGCGGACATCCACCGGAACCTTGCGGAGCCCCGCCGCGAGATCCGCCTCCTGGCGGAGGAGATGGGCTTCGGCTCGCCGAGGATTACCGCCGCGGTGCGGTCGGGCGACACTCCGGCCGCCGAACGGGCGGCGATGCTCAAGACTCCGCCGCACATACTCGTCACCACCCCCGAGTCGCTCTACCTGCTCCTCACCGCTCGGCGCAGCCGCGAGATGCTTCGAAGCGTGCGCACGGTCATCGTGGACGAGATCCACGCCGTGGTGGAGTCCCGCCGCGGTGCGCACCTGGCGCTGTCGCTCGAGCGGCTCGCCCACGTCGCGCAGCAGCCGGTCCAGCGCATCGGCCTTTCGGCGACGATGCAGCCGATCGAGGACGTGGCCGCATGGCTGGCGGGGCGCGCCGAGTCCATGCCGGTCATTGTCGACGAAGGCCACCGCCGCACCCTCGACCTCGCGCTCGAGCTGCCTCGCTCGCCGCTCGAGGCGGTGATGTCGAACGATGTCTGGTGTGAGATCTACGACCGGCTCACCGAGCTGATCGAGGCGCACAAAACCACGCTCGTCTTCGTCAATACCCGCCGCCTCGCGGAGCGGATGGCGCGCCACCTGGCCGAGCGAATCGGCGAGGACGCCGTAACCGCGCACCACGGCAGTCTCTCGAAGGAGTCGCGGCTCGACGCGGAGACTCGCCTCAAGGAAGGCCGGCTCAAGGCGCTGGTGGCCACGGCATCGCTCGAGCTGGGCATCGACATCGGCCACGTCGACCTCACCTGCCAGATCGGCTCCTCGCGACGCATCGCGACGTTTCTCCAGCGGGTAGGGCGCTCGGGGCACACGGTGAGGGGAACGCCCAAGGGCCGGCTCTTCCCGCTCACGCGCGATGAGCTGGTGGAGTGCACCGCGATCGTGCGTGCCGTCAACCAGGGAACGCTCGACCGCGTGATCATCCGCGAGCGCCCGCTCGACGTCCTGGCGCAGCAGGTCGTCGCCGAGACCGCGGCCGAAGACTGGAGTGCCGGCGATCTTCACGACCTGTTCCGGCGTGCGTATCCCTACCGCGCGCTCGGCCGAGCCGAGTTCGACGAAGTAGTTCGGATGCTGTCGGAGGGGTTCGCCACGCGGCGGGGGCGGCGCGCCGCGCTGCTCCACCACGACGCGGTGAACGGCCGTATCCGGGCTCGCCGCGGCGCGCGAATGCTCGCGATCACCTCGGGCGGGGCCATCCCCGACACCGCCGACTACCGCGTGGTCCTCGAGCCCGACGGCACCTTCCTCGGCACCGTCAACGAGGACTTCGCCGTCGAGAGCATCGCGGGCGACATCTTCCAGCTCGGCAATCTCT
Source organism: Gemmatimonadales bacterium (assembly GCA_038240975.1). Lineage (GTDB taxonomy): Bacteria > Gemmatimonadota > Gemmatimonadetes > Gemmatimonadales > GWC2-71-9 > CAVVWJ01. Next base: position 4,407 of record JBBRGF010000065.1, on the reverse strand, counting down.
CCTGGAAGATCCTTGGCGTTCAACAGGGCACCGTGCGTGTGGAAGACGCCCACGGCCAGCCGCCCGGCATTCCCTTCTGGCTGGGTGAGGCGCCGGCCCGGAGCACGGAGCTGTCTACGGCGGTGGCCGACGTGCGACGCGAGGTCGAGGCGCGGATCGGCGACACCGAGGAGGCTGTCGCCTGGGTTCGGTCGGCATTGGGAGGAGATCCCTCGATTGCTTCGCTCCCTCGAGATGACAACGCCGCCGAGCAACTCGTGCACTATCTCGGCGAGTCGCAGCGGATGCTGGGGACGTTACCCACCCAGGACACGATCGTCGCCGAGCGCTTCTTCGATGAGTCGGGTGGCATGCAGCTCGTCATCCACGCCCCGTTCGGAAGCAGGGTCAATCGCGCGTGGGGACTCGCGCTCCGCAAGCGTTTCTGCCGCCAGTTCAACTTCGAGCTGCAGGCCGCCGCCACCGAGGACGCGATCCTCCTCTCGCTCGGTCCTCAGCACTCCTTTCCGCTCGATACGGTCTTCCGATTCCTTCAGCCCGAGACCGTCGAGGACATCCTGGTGCAGGCGCTGCTCGACGCACCCATGTTCGGTACCCACTGGCGCTGGAACGGGACGATCGCGCTCGCCATTCCTCGGAGCCGGGGCGGCCGCAGGGTTCCGCCGCAGCTCCAGCGGATGCAGTCGGAGGATCTGCTCGCCGCAGCCTTCCCCGACGCTGCGGCATGCCTGGAAAACATTCCCGGTGATCGCGAGATTCCCGATCATCCTCTCGTGCGTCAAACGGTATCGGACTGCGTGAACGAGGTCATGGATCTCCCCGGCCTCACTGCCATTCTTGAGAAGATTCGGACGGGGCAGATTCGCTGCGTCGCGCGCGACCTGCCCGAGCCGTCCCCGCTCGCGTCGGAAATCCTGAACGCGCGGCCCTACGCCTTCCTCGACGATGCGCCTCTCGAGGAGCGGCGTACCCAGGCGGTGTACACGCGCCGCGCCTACGAGCCTACCAGCGCGGCCGATCTCGGGGCGCTCGATCCGGCGGCCATCGAGCGCGTTCGAAGCGAGGCATGGCCCGATGTCCGCGACCCCGACGAGCTGCACGATGCGTTGCTCACCTCCGGCTTTCTGAGCGCCGCCGAAGTCGCGGCCGGCCGCGACGGGGTGTCCTGGGCGCCGTGGTGGGAGGAGCTGCGAGCGTCCGGCCGCTCGCATGCCGTCGCGGTGGCCGGGGGTGTCGAGCTCGCGGTAGCCAACGAGCGGCTGTCCGAAGCCGAGGCGCTGCTTGCCGGCGGTGCCGAGCGCGAAGCCGCCGTGCGCGAGCTGCTCCGCGGGCGGCTCGGCATCACCGGTCCCGTCACCTCGCGGCAGCTCGCGGCGTCGCTCGGCATCGAAGACGCGGAGTCTCAGCAGGCTCTCGCCGCCCTCGAGGGCGAGGGGGTCGTGCTTCGCGGCCGGTTCACGCCGGCAGGTAGCGAGGGCGCCGAGCTGGAGTGGTGCGAGCGCGGCCTGCTGGCGCGTATTCACCGGTACACCCTCAACCGGCTCCGCGCCGAAATCGAGCCGGTCAGCGCCGCCGACTTCACGCGTTTCCTCCTCACGTGGCAGCGCGTCGAGCCGGGCCAGCAGGCGGCGGGGCTCGATGGTCTCGCCACCGTCATCGAGCAGCTCGACGGCTTCGAGGTGCCGGCAGGGGCATGGGAAACCGAAGTTCTGGCGGCGCGGTGCGAGGAATATCAGCCGGCGCTGCTCGATACACTCTGTCTCACGGGCCGGGTCGCGTGGGGGCGGCTCAGTGATGGGCCGAGTCGCACCGCCGGGCCCATCCGCACATCGCCCATCGCCTTGTTCGAGCGCCAGCGCATGGCGGAGCGGCTCGGCGAACGGCCGGTGGTCGATCGGGAAGCGCTGTCGGCCTACGCCGCTCGTGTGCTGGAGGTGCTCGACGCACAAGGCGCCTCGTTCTTCCACGAGCTGGTCGCCACGTCCGGGCTCCTGGTCACCCAGGTCGAGCAGGGGCTCGCCGAGCTTGCGGGCTCGGGGCTCGTCACCTCCGACGGTTTTGCAGGCCTTCGTGCCCTCATCACGCCGTCGCACAAACGCAAACCGCTGGGCGGTGGAGTGCGGCGCACACGTACGGTCGCCTTCGGGTTCGAGAGTGCCGGGAGATGGGCACTGCTGCGGGGAACGGCGAAGGCTGAACGGGAGACAAAAGATGGGGAAGAAGCAATGCGGAAGGGCGACGCCGTAGTCAGGCACGCGTGGGTGCTTCTGCAGCGATACGGCGTGGTCTTCAAGCGGCTGCTCGCGCGCGAGGCCAATCTACCCTCGTGGCGCAGTCTGCTGATGGCCTACCGCAGGCTCGAGGCTCGGGGCGAGATCCGCGGAGGGCGCTTTGTCGCGGGCATGTCGGGTGAGCAGTTTGCACTGCCGGGCGCCGTAACCCGGCTCAGGGCCATCCGGAGGTCTGAGCGCACAGGGTCGCTCGTGTCGATCAGCGCCGCCGATCCGCTCAACCTCACTGGTATCGTTACCCCGGGCGAACGGGTGCCGGCGCTGGCTGGCAACCGCATTCTGTATGAAGACGGTATACCGGTCATGGCGCTCGTCGCAGGGCAGGTCAAGCCGATCGGCGATACCGATTCCGATCGGGTCGCCGAGCTTACCGGCGCCCTCATTCGCCGGTCTCTCGCGCCCGCGCTCCGGGCACACTTCGCGATGAGTGGCACACCGGCTGGGTTGGTTGCACCCGGAGGCGCGCGCACTCGTCGGCGAATTGGGGCAACACCGGGCTGACGGGCCAGGTGCCCGGATTTCTCCGCACCTGGCCCCTGGGGCAGGAAATCGTTACTGCGGGGTCGTGGTCGAGTCTACCGTGGTCGTGGTCGAGTCCATTTGGGTCGTGCCCACCTTCGTCGAGTCCATTCCGCTGGTGGATTCACCCGGCTTGATCTCGGTGGAGCCTGACTTGGTCTGCCCCGCCTTGGCCGTGTCCGATATGCCGGCCATCGACGTGTCCCGCACGGTGGTATCGCGGCTCATGGCACGATAGCCGGAGGTATCACGTATCGCGGTGGTGTCCTGAGCCACGGTGGTGTTGTCGGTCCGCGCCGAGTTGCCGCCGCAGGCCAGCGCCGCAAGCAATCCGCCCATGACACCGTACCGCGTGAATCGTTGAGCTCGCATTCAGACTCCCCTTGGGATGTTCGTGAGTTAGTACATCCCGCCCATGTCCGCGCCCATCCCTGCCGACGCCGGCTTGTCGCTCTTCTTCTCCACCACCACGCACTCGGTGGTGAGGAGCAGGCCGGCGATCGATGCCGCGTTCTGGAGCGCGGTGCGGGTGACCTTGGTTGGGTCGATGACGCCTGCCTTGACCAGATCCTCGTAGGTATCGGTCGCGGCGTTGTACCCGAAGTTTCTCTCCTTCGACGCCCTGACCCTGGCCACCACGATCGAGCCTTCGGCACCCGCGTTCTGTACGATGGCCCGAATGGGCTCCTCGAGCGCGCGGCGAACGATCTCCACGCCGGTCTTCTCGTCCTCGGTGCCTCGAATCCGCTCCAGCGCGCTCTGGGCCCGTAGGAGCGCGACCCCGCCGCCGGGAACGATGCCCTCTTCGACGGCCGCACGCGTCGCGTGCAGCGCGTCCTCGACCCGCGCCTTTTTTTCCTTCATCTCGGTCTCGGTAGCCGCACCGACATTGATGATCGCCACGCCGCCGGCAAGCTTGGCCAGCCGCTCCTGCAGCTTCTCACGGTCGTAATCGCTGGTGCTCTTCTCGATCGCGACCTTGATCTCGTTGATCCGGCCTTTGATGTCGTCGGACTTACCCTTGCCGCCGACGATCGTGGTGTTGTCCTTGTCCACGACGATCCGCTTGGCCTGGCCGAGGTCTTCGAGCGCCACATTCTCGAGCTTGAGCCCCACCTCCTCGGAGATCACCTGGCCGCCGGTGAGCACGGCGATATCGCGGAGCATCTCCTTGCGGCGGTCGCCGAAGCCCGGCGCCTTGACCGCGGCCACCTTGAGGGTGCCGCGCAGCTTGTTGACCACCAGCGTGGCCAGGGCATCGCCCTCGAGGTCCTCAGCCACCAGCAGGAGGTGCTTTCCACTCTGCGCCACCTTCTCCAGGAGCGGCAGGAGCTCCTTCATCGAGCTGATCTTCTTGTCGTGGAGAAGGATGTAGCCATCCTCGAGTACCGTCTCCATCTTTTCCGGGTCGGTGACGAAGTAGGGCGAGAGGTAGCCCCGGTCGAACTGGGTGCCGTCGACCGTCTCCAACGTGGTCTCGAGGCCCTTGGCCTCTTCCACGGTGATGACGCCGTCCTTGCCCACCTTCTCCATCGCCTCGGCGATCAGGTTGCCGATCTCCTTGTCGTTGTTGGCGGAGATGGTGCCCACCTGGGCG
>JBBRGF010000064.1:0-15550 GCA_038240975.1 Gemmatimonadales bacterium | reverse complement strand
GACTCCATGAGCGCCTGGAGGATCGCTTGGCGGAGGGCGTCGAGCGACCCCTCCCCCTCGCCGCCATCGTCCTGCCACAGCGACGGGGCCCCGCCGGCAAATCCGCTCTGGAGCAGGAAGTCGCCGAGCTGGTCGAGCAGGCCCTGGAGATTGACCTCGTCGGCGAGCTCGGGGTGGAATTTGGAATATGTGGTGAAGCGCATAAAGCCGGAGAAGGGAGAAAGGAGAAGGGGAAAAGTGGCCCAACTGAACCTACCGCGTAGCCGGGCAACCTTCAACTCGCGTTCCCCGTTCCCCCTTTTCCATTCTCCTTCTCCCTTCTCCGTTCTCCGTTCTCCGTTTTCTGCTGTTTTCCCCTTTCCCCTTTTCCCCTTCCCCGCTTTCTTGCCCTCGTGCCTCCCCTTTCCTTCCTCTCCGCCACTCGTCACCGCGATTTCCGGCTCTTCCTCATAGGGCAGTTCATCTCGCTCTGCGGGACCTGGATCCAGGTTGTGGCGCAGGGCTGGCTTGTCCTCCAGCTCACCAACTCCGCGTTTGCGGTCGGGCTGGTCACCACGCTCGGGTCGCTGCCGATTCTGCTGCTCACCCTGTACGGCGGAGTTCTGGCCGACCGGGTGAACAAGCGGAAATTCGTGCTGGCCCTGCAGTCGCTCATGGTGATCGAAGGACTCACTCTCGGCATCCTGACCTGGCGCCACCTCATTACGGTGCACTGGGTCATGGGGCTCGCCGTGTTCTTCGGCACGCTCAGCGCTTTCGAGGTGCCGACGCGGCAGTCGCTGATCGCCGACATCGTGCCGCGAAAAGATCTGCTCAATGCCATCGCCCTCGGATCGAGCGCCTTCAACGTCGCGCGGGTGATCGGCCCGGCCATCGCCGGAGTGTTGATCTCCACAGTAGGCCTGGCTGCTTGTTTTCTCCTCAACGCCGCCAGCTACCTCGCGGTGATCGCGAGCCTCCTGCTCATGAGGCAGGACACGCCGCCGGCGGCATCGACGGTGCCCTACGGTGAGGCGCTGCGCCAGGGATTCAGGTACATCTTCGGAAATCCGTGGCCTCGCGCCCTCATCACCATCATCGCCACCTTTGCGATATTCGGCTTCTCGTTCATGACCATGATGCCGGTGTTCGCACGCGACGTGCTCCATCTCGATGCCGGCGGGTACGGCGCGCTGCTGTCGGCGGTGGGTGTCGGCGCGGCCGCGGGCGCCCTCTTCATGGCCGCGGCCGGCGGACGAGTGCCGCAGCCGCTGCTGGTGCTGGGCTCGTCGAGCCTGTTCGGGCTCATTCTCACCGCGGCGGCATTCGCTCCCGGATTCGTGTCGGCGGGAGTGCTCTTCACCGTCGCCGGGTGCGTGATGGCGCTCAACGGAATCGCGGCGAACAACATGCTGCAGGTAGAGGCACCCGACTATCTCCGGGGCCGGGTGATGGGATTCTATTCGTTCGTCGTGCTCGGTATGGCGCCGTTCGGGTCGTTCCAGGCGGGCTGGATCGCCGAGCACTTCGGGGTCCGCGCTGCCATGGGGTTCGGCGGAACGGTCTGCTTCGTAGTGGCCGTGGCGGTGGCCTGGCTGATGAGCCCTCTCGCCGCCCTACGGATGAAGGCGTAGCTTCCGACGTATGCTCATCACCATCTCCCGCCAGTTCGGCGCGGGCGGATCGGAAGTCGCCCGGCGAGTGGCGGAGGCGCTCGCGTGGCACGTCGTGGACAACGAGCTGGTTGAGCGGGTGGCCGCGCGTGCCGGCCTGCCCCCGGAGGAAGTGGCCGAGCGAGAGGAGCGCGTCCCGACGTTCATCGAGCGCCTCGCCCGCACGCTCGCCGCCGCTACGCCCGAGCTCTTTCCGCCGCCGCAGACGAGCGGCAGCCTCTCCCCGTTCGAGGAGGCCGACCTGGTGCGGATCACCGAGACGGTAGTCGCGGAGATTGCGGAGCGTGGCAATGTGGTGGTCGTCGGGCGCTCGGCGCCCGCGGTGCTCGCCCGCCGCACCGACGCCCTTCACGTGAAGCTCGTGGCCTCCAAGGCGTATCGGACGAGAGTGGCGGCCGAGCGGCTGGGCGTACCGCTACCCAGGGCGGCGGAGATTCTCGAGGACACCGACCGGATGCGCGCACGCTACAACCGGCAGTACTACCAGCGAGACTGGAACGACCCGCTCAACTATCACATGGTGCTCAATACCGAGGCGTTGGGAATTGGGAAGGCGGTTGAGGTGGTAGTAGCAGCGGTGAAGGAAGAACCATTCACCGTTCTCCGCTGTTCTCATCCAAACGAGATCCCACCCTTGCCGTAGCCGGGGTCTCGCCGCTCGGGCTTGAGACGTGTGTAGCCCAACTCCTCGTTCCGGCTGATCCGCTTCTGGGCCGCCAACCCCTCCAGTACCAGCTCGCACGCCGCCACGGCGCGCGCCTTGTCGGAGCGCGGCGACAAGCCCACGTCGGATACAACCTCCAGCAGACCCGGCACGACGCTGAATCCCTTATGACAGAGGTCGGTGCGCTCATCACCGGGAACCTTGAGCGCTCCGCCCTGGTCGAACCACGCCACCACCTTCCCGAGGTCGGCGCCGCCGAGCCGCTCGTCGAGCACGCGGCCGGCGGCGCGGCGGATCAGCTCCCGGGCGATCGTGTCGCCGCCCTGCAGCTCCCCCTCGTACTCCAGCTCGAGCTTGCCGGTGATCGAGGGGACCGCGGCGTAGACGTCGCTCACCCGCGGCACGATCCTGCTCTCGCCGAACATCACCGCGCGCCGCTCGGCGTTCGACACGGAGCTCTCGAGCACGCTGATAGGCAGGCGCTGGCTCACGCCCGAGCGCTTGTCCACCCGCTTGTCTTCGCGTGCCTCGAAGGCCACGCGCTCCACCAGCTCGAGCACGAAGTCCGGCACGTCGAGCTCGACTCCGCCGCGAGTGAGCCACGCCTCCTGTGCCGTGATCTCCATGCCGAGCTGCACGGTGCGCGGGTAGTGAGTGATGACTTCGGAGCCGATCCGGTCCTTGAGCGGCGTGATGATCTTGCCGCGTGCCGTGTAGTCCTCCGGGTTGGCCGTGAAGGCGAGGAGCACGTCGAGCGGCAGGCGGATCGGATAGCCTTTGATCTGGACGTCGCCTTCCTGCATGATGTTGAAGAGGCCGACCTGGACCTTGCCGCTCAGGTCGGGCAGCTCGTTGATGGCGAAGATGCCGCGGTTGGCGCGGGGAAGAAGTCCGAAGTGCATCGTCAATTCGTCGGAGAGCAGATGGCCGCCGCGCGCCGCCTTGATCGGATCGACGTCGCCGATGAGATCGGCGATCGTCACGTCAGGCGTCGCCAGCTTTTCGACGTAGCGCTGCTCACGCCGCAACCAGGCGATCGGCGTGGCATCGCCGCACTCGGCGAGAAGCTCCCTCGCGTACTTGGATATGGGTGCGAAGGGGTCGTCGTTGACCTCGCTGCCGGCGACGATGGGAATCCTGTCGTCGAGGAAGGAGGTGAGCTCGCGAAGAATCCGACTCTTGGCCTGACCCCGCAGGCCGAGCAGGATGAAATGGTGCCGGGCCAGAAGAGCGTTTACGATCTGGGGAACGATCGTATCTTCATAGCCCACGATGCCTGGAAAGAGGGAGTCCCCGGAGCTGAGCCGGGCGAGAAGATTCGTTCGGATCTCATCGCGGACCGGCCTGCTTCTGAGGGGCGCCTCGCCCCAGGGGCTGTTCTTGAGGTCGTGCAGGGTGCGTGGTTCTGGCATTGCGTAGTCACTCGTTGAAATATTTGTTGTGCTGTAAGCTAACCAGCTACAATAAGTTAGGGTCCATCTACCGAGGCTGGGCCGGCTGAATGCCTCAGGCGTTCAGCTTGACAAACGCTGCGGGCGGTATAGCTTCGCCAGCGTTCGCTCGACGACCGTGGCGACGCGCTGCGCGCGGACTCTAATCGACCCTTACACTCTCTGAGGAGTACCTATGAAGAAGATTCTCCTGATCGCCGCGGCCCTCGTGCTTGCGGGCTGTGGTCCCAAGAAAACTGACTCCCCCGCTGCCGAAGGCGGCATGGCCGCTCCGGCCGATACCGCTATGGGCATGGCGCATGACAGCATGTCGATGAGCTCCGACTCCACGATGATGCGCGACACCACGAAGGCCAAGTAAGTTTCCACCGTTTTCAGCGCTCTCGGGCCCCGGCTTTCGTCCGGGGCCCGATTCTTTTTATCCGTCCAGGTCCTCGGCGGCGAAGGGTAGCGCCACCACCCGGGCCTCCGTTCCTCCCGCGATCACGGTGGCTCCCGGCTCGACCTCACGGCGAATCGTGCCCAGCCCCAGCCGCCGGTCTTCGAGTGTGATCGTCGAGCGCACCGCCCCGACCTCCTTCTCGGCGCGGATCACGCCCCGTCCATCCAGCGGCTCGGCTCGCTGCCATCGGAGTCCGCGAAGCTCGCGGTTGGTGTGTCCGCGGAAGTGGAGCCGGGCGACAGTCTCCTGTCCGGTGTAGCACCCTTTGGTGTATGATACGCCGCCAATGGCGTCGTAGCGCACTTCCTGGGGGAGGGTGCGCTCGTCGATCTCGACCCCGAGCGTGGGCCAGCCGCTCATGATCCTGGCGGCTCGAAGCTCACCTTCGCCGCCGGCCATGGCCCCCGCCGCGAGGAGCCGGGACTCGATCGCGTCGACCGCCGGCGCCATGCCCACCATCAGTCCGACGAACGGCGCCGACTCCGGCGCCAGCGCCACCGCCACCGGACTGAGATCGCCTCCCACCGACACCACGCGTCCCGCCGATTCCGGCGTTCCAATGCCTGACTTGAGGAGCACGTGGAATCCATGTCCGCCGATGAGCCAGATCGCACGGGCCAGACCCGTGAGGTCGGTGACCCTGGCGAGCCGCGGTGGGAGCTGCCGCTGAAACAGATCGAGCGCCGCGGCGCGGCCTTCGGCAGGCGCTATGACCGTGAGGCCGTCGGGCTGCCTGAGCACCCATGCGTCGACCACGATCATACCCTTCGGCGTGAGGAGCGCGCCGTAGACAAGGCTCTCGTCTCCCGGCTTTTCCAGGTCGTTGGTCAGCATGCCCTGAAAGCAGCCGAGCGCTCCGGCGCCCACGATGCGGAAAACGGCGGGCTCGGTCGTGACCGCGATGGCGCCGTGGCGGACTCGATCGAACCGAGCGCGGTCGAGAATGATGTCCGGCTCAGGCATGAAGCCAGGGCAGATCGGCCGGCGTATGGCCGACGAAATCGCGCCAGACGAGATCGGCGGCGCCCACACTGTCCTGCGGGTGGGAGGTGGTGAGCATCACGCAGCGGAGGCCCGCCGCGCGCGCGGCGGCGAGCCCGGGAAGCGAATCCTCGACGACGACGCACCGGTTGGGCCTGAGCGCCAGCGCGGCGCAGGCGCGCAGGTATCCCTGAGGATCGGGCTTGCATGCCGTCACATCCTCCGCGGCCACGATCTCGGAGAAGTGAGGGCGGAGTCCGGTCAGGTCGAGGACCATCTCGATCTCCCGCCGAAGAGCGCCGGAGACGATGCCAAGCTGGAAGCCGTCGAGCGCAGCGCTCTCGATGAACTCCTCGGCGCCGGGCACGAGGCGCATGGAGCCGCGGATCGCGCGCTCGTAGTGGGCGTTCTTGCGCTCGATCGCGGCGTCCACGGCGCCGTCATCATCGTCGCGGCCGATGCGGCGGAAGGTAAAGCGGAAGCACTCGCGGTCGTCGAATCCGAGATACTCGGTGTAGTACGTATCGCGGTCGAGGGTGTGGCCGTACTCGGCGAGGGTCGTGATGAGAGCCTCGCAGTGCTGCGGCTCGTCATCGATGATGACGCCGTTGAAGTCGAAGAGGATGGCCGCGGACATGAGCCTAACGGTAAAGGGGGAGCACTAAAGGGAGAAGGGACAGGGAAAGGAGAACGGAGAAAGGAGAACGGAGAAGGGTCAACCCCCTTTCTCCCTTCTCCCTTCTCCCTTCTCTGCTCTTCGATAGCTCTCGTCCAGCAGCTCCACGGGGTGCGCCACGCGGATGTCGAGACCCGCGGCGGCGAGGCCCGCGCCGATCTGCATCAGGCACCCTGGGTTGCCCGTGACTACGACTTGCGGACGCGGCATGGCGGCGGCGATGTCGGCAATCTTCGCGTCGAGGACGGCGCGGGCCATCTCCGGATGCAATACCGAGTAGATCCCCGCGCTTCCGCAGCACTTGTCGGAGCCGGAAAGGAGACGGAGCCGGAGACCCGGAATCGCCCGGAGTACGGCGAGCGGCGCCTCGTGTACCCGCTGGGCGTGCTGAAGATGACACGGCGCGTCGTAGACCACGTCGGTCTCGAGGGCCGCGCCCGGTCGAGGCCCGGCGGCCGCCAGCAACTCGGTCACGTCGCGCACTCGCGCGCCGAAGCGCTCACCGCGCTCGCCGCCGAGGAGATGGCTGTAGTCCTTGAGCAACGCGCCGCAGCCGGCGCTATTGACCGCGATGAGATCGTCCGACTCCCCGAAGGCCGCGACGTTTCGCTCGGCCAGCGCTCCCGCAGCCTCGCGATCGCCCCCGTGCTCGTGCAGCGCGCCGCAGCAGGCTTGCCCCTCAACCTCGCGCACGCGGTAGCCGTTGGCCTCGAGAGTGCGCCGCGTGGCGGAATGGACGTGGTCGAACAGCGTGTCCATCACGCAGCCGCGGAACAGGAGGACGTTACGATTGTCATCCTGGGCGCAGCGAGGGGTCCCTCCAGCCTGATGGCTTTCGGGTGCGGGCCTTGTCGCTGCCAGCATCCCCATGCCGAAGCCGAGACGCCCGCCCCCGGCCAGGAGACGAGGGATGCCGGTCGCCCTCAGCGCTCGCGCCATGGTGAACAGCGGACGCCAGAGCGTCTCGTGCCGAAAGACGTTGAGGACCAGCCGCGCGGCGGCGTCGGGTCCCCGCTCGTCGAAGAGCCGCTCGCGCGCGGCCTCGAGTCCCCGCCCGTAGCTCACCCCCGATGGGCACACCGGCTCGCACCCTCGGCAGCCGAGGCAGGCGTCGAGATGCTGGACCAGCGCGGGGTCGCGAGGGCTCAGCTCGCCGCGCTCCAGCGCGCGCATGAGCACGATGCGGCCGCGTGGACTGTCGGCCTCGTCTCCGGTGGCGAGATAGGTAGGACACGCCGGCAGGCAGAATCCGCAGTGCACGCAAGGGGCGAGCGGGTCGCTCACTCCCCTCCCTCGAGTGCCACGCTGAGGCACTGCCCCGGGTCGAAGCTGTCGCGCAGGCGGCCGACGAGCTGGCCCACGCCCTCGCGGTAGGCGCCGAAGTGGCCCATCGCCTTCCGGAGCGGCCACGGCGCCCGTTCGATGGTCATCGGGATCTCGCGCGTTGCCGCCGCGCGGCGCACACCCCTGAGGCGCTCGATCGGCGCGTCGCCGGTCCACCGGATCATTCCGGAGCCGGGGCCGGAGGAGAGCAACCCTTCATCGAGGTCGTGGGCCACGAGGTCCATGGCCTCGTCCACGCCGTCGGCCAGCACGCCGAGGCGCAGCGTCACCGGCCCACCGAGGCTGCCGCGGGCCACGACGCCCCAGAAGGCGGCGGTGCGCTCGGCCGGCAGCGGCAGCCAGACCAGGTCGCCGGCGGAGCCGAGGCTGCCCACCTCGGCCTGCACCGCCGCATCGGTGCCGAGAAACCGGGCGGCGAGTACCCATTCGGCCTCGGCGGCGAGGGCGGGCGAGAGCAGCTCGAGCGCCGCCGGCGCCACCTTGGCCTCGATGAGCCGGCGCGCCGCGAGCGCCAGGTCGTCGCGCAGGCCGCGCGCGAGGAGCGTGACGTCGGCGCGGGGCAGCGCGCGGAGACGAATGTGCAAATCGGCGAGGATACCGAATCCGCCGAAGCCGCCGACCTGCAGCTTGGTGAGATCGTAGCCTGCCACGTTCTTCACCACCCGGCCGCCCGCCTTGACGAGGCGGCCGTCGCCGGTAGCGACCGTGCAGCCGAGCAGATGATCGCGCACCGGGCCGAAGCCGTGCCGCAGCGGCCCCGAGGTGGCGGTGGCGACGATCGAGCCGACGCTCCGGTCGGGGCGCCCGGGCGGATCGAGGGCCAGCCACATGCCTTCATCGGCCAGACGCCGACGGAGCGCGTCGAGCGGCGTGCCTGCCTGTACCGTGGCGACGAGGTCGGCGGGGCTCACCGAGACGATCTGGTCGAGGGCGCGCGTGCTCACCGCCAGGTCGGCCGGCGCGTCGGCCGGAAGCCAGGTCCCTTGGCCTTCGACCCTGATCTTCCATCCCTCCTCGTGCGCCAGCCGGCACACCAGCGACAGGGCGTCGGCCGAGTCGGGAGTGGCCCGCGGCAAGCCGTCGGAGTCGCGCTCGACGCCGCCAGTGCCGAGCAGCGCACGAAGGCGGGTGTGGACGGTGTCGCTCATCGGGCGCTCGGCGTGGCCAGCCACTCCCGGCAGGCGTGCAGCGGCACGACCTTCCCGGGGTTGGCGATCTCGAAAGGATCGAACGCGCGCCGCACGGAACGCATGGCGGCCAGCGTGTCCGGGTCGAAGATCAGCGGCATATAGTCGATCTTGTCGCTGCCGACGCCGTGCTCCCCCGTGATGCTTCCTCCGGCCTCGACACACGCCGTCATGATCTCGCGGCAGGCCTCGGCGACCCGCGACGCCACCGCCGGGTCGTGCCGGTCGAAGCTGATGTTGGGGTGGAGATTCCCGTCGCCGGCGTGAAAGACGTTGCTGATCCTGAGCGCATGGCGGTCGCGGATCTGGGCGATCCGGTCCATGATGTCGGGCAGCGCGGAGCGGGGGACGACCGCGTCCTGCACAGCCAGGTCAGGCGCGATTCGTCCCATCGCCCCGAACGCCTTCTTCCGTCCCTGCCAGAGCCGCGCGCGGTCGGCTGGGCTCGTGGCGCTCCGCACTTCTCGCGCACCGCATGCGCGCAGGATGTCCGCTACGGTCGCCGCCTCGGCCTCCACGGCGCCGGCCTGTCCGTCGAGCTCGGCGAGCAGCACGGCGGCGGCGTCGGTGGGATAGCCGGCGGCGTAAATCGAGGCCTCGACGGCGGCGACGCAGGCGCGGTCCATCATCTCGAGCGCCGCCGGTACGATGCCCGCGGCGATGATCGCCGAGACCGCCTCGCTGGCGCCCCGTACCGTGGGAAAGTCCGCGAGCATGGTGCGCACGCTTGCCGGGAGGGGTTCGAGGCGCACGGTGATCTCGGTGGCGATGCCGAACATTCCCTCGCTCCCGACGAAGAGCCCGACCAGGTCGGGGCCCCAGGGCTCGCCGTGGGGCGAGCCGAGACGTACGACCGTGGCGTCGGAGAGTACGATCTCCAGCTCCGCGACGTGGTTGGTGGTGACGCCGTACTTGAGGCAGTGCGGCCCCCCGGCATTCTCCGCCACGTTGCCGCCTACCGTGCACGCCGCCTGGCTCGATGGATCGGGCACGTAGTGCAGTCCCAGGGGCGCCACCGCCTCGGAGAGCCGCGCATTCACCACCCCCGGCTGGAGCACCGCGCGCCGCCGCACCGGATCGACGCTGAGGATGCGGTTCATTCGTGTGAGGGCGATGAGCACCGCGTCGCCGCCGGCCACGGCACCACCGGAAAGCCCGGTGCCGGCTCCGCGCGCCACGAAGGGGACGCGGAGGAGGTGGAGCAGCCGGACGAGGGCGCGGACCTCGGAGGCGTCGCCGGGCATCACCACCACCCCCGGATACGACTCCCTCGTGGGCAGACCGTCCATGGTGTAGGTGGTGAGCTCCGCCCGCCGGTGTCGCACCCAGCGCGATCCGACGATGCGCCCGAGCGCCTCGATAAGATCGGGGGTCATCCACCCGCCTCGAGCCCGGGGTGCGCCCCCTCGCCCTTTCCGTTGCCGTGCGCGCGGCGATGGATCAGCAACGCCTTCCCGGCTATGTCCGCGAGGGTGGGAAGGAGCGCCAGCAGCGCCTCGACCCGCTGTGCGGTCGAGCGCTCCATGAGCAGACGTTGCTTGACCGCCGTGTCGCACTCCGCGCCGGCCGCCGCCGCGAACGAGAGCTCCAGTGGACTGTCGGGAAGCTCCGATTCGCCCGGCTCGAGGTCGTGCAGGTTGCGTACGAGTGCCTGATAGTAGAGGAACTGCTCGCGCAATCGGACGGTCTGCTCGGCGGACGGCTCGGTGCCCTGGTCGTCGTCGAACGGCTCCACCGCTCCTACGTAGTATGGCGCCGGGTCGGGCACGATGCCGTTGACCACGAAGCGCGGGCCGCCTTGGACGACGATGTTCGAGCGTCCGTCCGGCAACTCCTGATTCACTCGCACTTCGGCGATGCATCCCACCGCTCCCTCGTCAGGCGCTTCGGTGTCTCGTCCGGGAGGGGTGATGCCGAAGCGCCGGTCGCTCTCGAGGCAGTCGGCGAGCATGCGGCGATAGCGCGGCTCGAAGATGTGGAGCGGAAGCGTCGTGCCGGGAAAGAGGACAACAGCGAGAGGGAAGAGCGGCAGGCGGGGGAGCATGCATGGAAGATAGTGGCGGGAGAACGGAGAACGGAGAAGGGAGAAGGCGACAAGAGAACCTTCTCCTTTCTCCGTTCTCCCGCTCTCTGTTTTCCTTATGCGGCTCCCCAGAACCCTCTGAGCGCGCGGACGTCGGCGCTGTCGCGCAGCTTCTCGAAGGCGCGCTCGCGGATCTGGCGGATACGCTCCCGGGTGACGCCGAGCAGCGCGCCGATCTTCTCGAGCGTCAGCGCCTCGGAGCCTTCTTCCAGGCCGTAGTAGAGTGACAGGATCTTCCGCTCGCGAGGCGTCAGATGCCGCTGGAAGATGCGGTCGATGAACTCCCGCTGAAGACGGGTGTCGGTCATGTCCTCGATCTCGCCGCCGCCGGTGCCGGCGACGCGCTCGCCGAAGGTGCTGGCGCCGCGGTCCTGCCGCTCGACGGGCGCGTCGAGCGACACCTCGGTGGAGGTCATGCGCCGGGCGGAGCGGATGTTGTCGATGGTGTCGTTGAGTGCCGTGGCGATCTCGGCGTCGGTAGGCTCGCGTCCCAGCTCCTGTGCCAGGAAGCTCTGGGCTCGCGACATCCGGACGAGCGCGGAGTTCTGGTTGAGAGGGATCCGCACGCTCCGGGTTTGCTCGGCGAGCGCCTTGAGCACCGCCTGGCGGACCCACCACACCGCGTAAGAGATGAACTTCACACCGTGGTCCGGGTCGAACTTCTTGACGGCCTTGAGCAACCCCTCGTTTCCAATCGCAACGAGCTCCGACAGATCCAGCCCGTGTCCCTGGTATTTCTTCACGTAGGAGATGACGAACCGCAGGTTGGCGGTCACCAGCCGCTCCGCTGCCACCTCGTCGCCGGCGAGCGCTCGCCGGGCGAGGCGCTTCTCCTCTTCGGGGTCGGCGATCATCGGGAGCTTCTGGATGTCGAGGAGATACTGGTCGAAGGAACCTGACGGGGCAGAACGCAGCAACGCGCGAGCTTTCCCGACGCGAACACGGACATGGGCCATGGTCAACCCCAAGGTGGTTGAAAAGGACTGCTCGTATTGTCGAAAGCGGACCAGAACAGATGGCGAGAGGAGAAGCGAATATAGGAATGGCGGGGAGTTCGGTCAAGCAAAAAAATGTTTCCACATCACAAATCGTTCTATCTTAAACGGTTCCCCATTTTGTCACCGCCGTGCACAAATCCGACTGTGGAAAGATGTTGATTATCTTCATAATGCACTACTTGGCAATGACTTAGGTAACTGCTGTCAATGCCCCGAGGATCGCACGCTCGTCCGCAGGGGTGGTCCCTCCTCCGGATGTTGATATGCAGCCGATTGCACTCGGCAACGCGAAGTGAATCCGAGCCATGCGGTTCTTCTTGTCCCGTCCCATTGCCTCCAGAATTCGAGCCGGGGCTGGGACATTCACGAGCCGCACCGGGAGGCCCAGGCGCTCCAGGAGCGAAGCCACGGTCCCCCTGAGCCCTGCCGGTGCCACTCCCAAGCGCTCGGCGAGGGCGCATTCCGCTACCAGGCCAATGGCGACGGCCTCGCCGTGCGGAATCGCGTACGCCGAGGCCTGCTCGAGCGCGTGCGCGACGGTATGTCCGGCATTGAGAATGGCCCGACGGCCGGCCTCGCGCTCGTCCTCGCCCACGACTTCCGCCTTGATCTCCACGCTCCGCCGGATGAGATGGGTGAGGGCCTCCTCGTCGCGACGCAGGAGCGCTCCGGCCGCCCGGTCTATCCACTCGAAGTATCCGGCATCCGCGATGAGGCCGTGCTTGACGGCTTCGGCGAGGCCGCCGCGGTAGTCGCGCTCGGGCAGGGTGCGAAGGACGCGGGGGTCGGCGGCTACCGCCACCGGAGGGTGAAAAGCGCCGACGAGGTTCTTGCCATGCGGAGTATCTACGGCCGTCTTCCCGCCCACCGAGGCGTCGACCATCGCGAGGAGCGACGTGGGCGCCTGGATGCACGGCAGCCCCCGCATGTAGGTGGCCGCCACGAAGCCGACGAGATCGCCTGCCACGCCGCCGCCAAGCGCGATGACGCCGCCGTCGCGGCCGATGCCGCGTTCGAGAAGCCGGTCGGTGAGGTAAGCCCACTGTTCCCTGGTCTTCGAGGCCTCTCCTGAGGGAAACGTGAAGGCCTCGCCGCTCCATGGCTTTCGTGACAGCTGCCCCGACTGGAGCAGGTCGAAGACGGTCGCGTCGGCGATGAGGGCGACCCCGCCCGTTCCGAGGTGGCTCGCCGCGAGCGATTCGAGGCGCGCGAGCACGCCGGGCTCGACGTGAACGGGATAGCTGCCAAGGGCGTGCGTGACGGTGACGGGCGAGGCGCCTACCACGTCACGTCGCCCACATTCGCCCGATGGTTGGCGAGCCGCGCAAGCGTGAAGAGGAGGTCGGAGAGACGATTGAGGTACACCAGGAAGAGCGGAGGCACGTCGCTCTCGCGCGCGAGGGTCACGAGGCTCCGCTCGGCCCTGCGGCAGACGGTGCGCGCGACATGGAGTGCAGCGGCCTTGGGCGTGCCCGCCGGGAGCACGAATGCGCGCAGCGGTGGCAGCTCTTCGTCGGCCTGGTCGATGGTCAGCTCGAACAGCGCCACGCGCTCAGCGGAGAGGTCGGCTTTCTCGAGTGCCTTCGCCACTTTGACGGGATCGGGAGTGGCGAGATGACCGCCGATCGAGAAGAGGTCGCGCTGCACCGATTCGAGGAGCTGGTCGAAGCGGTCGGCTGGAGTGGCGGCTCGCGCGACTCCGATGGCGGAGCTGAGCTCGTCCACGTCGCCATAGGCGGTGGTCCGGGCGTGATCCTTGGGAACCCGGCCGCCACCGAAGAGCCCCGTGTCGCCCTGATCGCCGGTGCGCGTGTAGATCTTCATGGACAAACGGTAAACGAACAACGGAGAACGGGCCACCCTCTCCTCACCCTTTTCCCTTCTCCTTTCTCCCTTCTCCGTTCTCCCGTTTATTGTTCACCGTTCTCTCCCCGCAGGAGCAGACGTGGCCGAGCAGGAACTCAGGGACATCTCGATCATCGGCGGCGGCCCTACGGGGCTCTTCGCCGCCTTCTACGCCGGCATGCGTGCCGCCTCCGCGCGCATCATCGATGCCCTGCCCGCGCTCGGCGGCCAGCTCATGGCGCTCTATCCCGAGAAGTACATCTTCGACGTCGCCGGCTTTCCCAAGATCCTGGCCAAGGACCTCGTGCGCGACATGGCCGTGCAGGGCCTGCAGTTCGGCGCCACCACCCATCTCGGTGAGGTGGTCACCGGTCTCCATCGCGTCGAGGACGGCGAAGAGAGCCACTTCCTCCTCGAGACCTCCGCCGAGACCTATCCGACCCGCACCATCGTGATCGCCGCAGGTATCGGCGCCTTCGAGGCGCGGAAGCTCGGTGTCGAGGGCGAAGAGCAATACGAGGAACGGGGACTCTATTTCAAGGTGCTCGACCCGAGGCAGTTCGAGGGCCAGCGCGTGCTGCTGGTTGGGGGCGGAGATTCGGCCTTCGACTGGGCGGTCAACCTACAGGGCGTGGCCAAGTCCGTCATGCTCATTCATCGCCGCGACGGATTCCGGGCCCACGCTGCCACGATCAACCAGGTCGTGGCGCTGCAGCGCTGCAACCAGTGCGACCTGCGGACGTTCTGGGAGGTGAAGGCGCTGCACGGAAACGGGAAGCTGGAAGGGGTGACGATCTTCAACAACAAGACGAAAGAAGAGGAGCGCCTGGCGGTCGATGCGGTCATTCCGCTGCTCGGCTTTCATTCCGATCTCGGCGCCATCAAGGAGTGGGGTCTCGACACCGAGAAGGCCGACGTCAAGGTCGATCGCGTCATGGCCACCAACGTGCCCGGCATCTATGCCGCCGGCGATATCACCAGCTACCCCGGCAAGCTCAAGCTGATCGCCACCGGCGCGGCCGAGGCGTGCATCGCGGTGAACAACGCGGTGCACTTCATCAACCCCAAGGCCAAGGTCAACCCGGGGCACTCGTCGAACCTGGCGATCTTCGGGCAGGAAGAGTAAAACAACGGTGAACGGTGAACACCGCTTTGTACCGTTCACCGCAGTTTTGGCCGCAGGAAAAATCTCAGCTCTCCCGCTCCCGGTGCGATCTCGTCGAGGTCGATGCCCATGACCCCGCTCTTGGGAAAGTCGATTCGGAGGGCGGTTGCGGAGCCGCCGAGGAGGATTGCCGCGAGCTCTTCCATCCAGGGCGAGTGGCCAACCATGGCTACGATCGGATTCGCGCCGGCTTCTCCGACAAAGTCCGCGAGGCGGCTCAGCTCCGGCTCGGTGGCCAGCGCCTCGCAGGGCGTCGGCGGGCGCTCGAGGTCGAGCGTCTCCGCGAGGATGGCCGCCGTCTGCGCGGCGCGCTTCCAGGGGCTCGCGAGAACGAGGTCGGGTACGAGGTCGAGCCGCTCGAGCTGCCGGCTCGCCTTCCGCTGGATCTTTCGACCCTTGTCGGTGAGGGGGCGGTCACGATCGTCGGGCCACTTGGCCGGGTCGTTCTCGCCCGCATGGGCGTGGCGGATGAGGAGGAGAAGCATGAACAACGGTAAGGGGGGAGCGGGGAAAGGGAAACGGTTCTCCGTTCTCCTTTCCCCTTCGCTCTTCTTCCTCACCGCGCTACTTCAAGGAGAATGCTGTCGATCGCCGCGAGGATGGTCCGGGTGTTCTGGGTGTGGTGGTTGGCCATGACTGAAAACGTGATGGCTCGCCCGCCGGGCATCTCGACATAGCCCGACAGCGTATTGACCCCGCCGATGCTGCCGGTCTTTGCCCGGACCCGGCGCGCCAGCGGGGTGTCGATAAACCTGGTGCGAAGCGAGCCGGTGTTGCCCGACTGGGGAAGCCCCGCGGCAAAGGTTGCGTATCGCGGATGGGCGCGAATGAAGCGCAGTATCCGGGTAAAGGCGAGAGGGGTCATCAGGTTCCCGCTCGATAGTCCGGAGCCGTCCAGCAGCGAGAACTCCGTGGAGTCGACCTTGACCGAGTCGACCAGAAATCGTTGCTCCGCCGCGATCCCCTCCTTCCACGATCCTCCCCTTCCGAACTGCCGGCCAACCTGTTTGAGCAGCATCTCCGCAAACCAGTTCTGGCTGGTGTTGAGGATCGGGAAGACCC
>JBBRGF010000063.1:0-15640 GCA_038240975.1 Gemmatimonadales bacterium | reverse complement strand
GTCCGTCTTCGATGAATTGACGAACGTCGCTGGCCCCCAGCGCGATTCGAATGAACGACTTGTCGCCGTATTTGACCGGTTGACCGATGAGGGCCCGCCGGCAATCCCCGATCGCCAGGTCGTCCCGTTGGCAGATGGAGTCGTAGAGGCGCGACAGCTCGACGTGGCTGAAGAAGCTGCCGTCGTTCTTCTTGACGCGGAAGGAAACGATCGTCTTGTTCGTAATGTGCTGGTCCGGCATCAACTGAAACTGCTGACTGGCGCCCAGCCGGCCGATCACGAACTCGTTCCACTGTCGGATGGCATCGCCGACTTCGTGACCGTCCAGCTTCGACATCGCCTTCATCTCGTGCAGTGCGGCGTGCCACCGCAACAGCAATCCGTAGTTGCGAAAGTCGGGCAAGTGGCGCCGCAGTTCGCTGAACTGCTCCGGAATGTCGTATCTGGAAAACACGTTGGCAAAGGGCGCCACCAGATCACGATCGGGTACCCTGAATCCCTGGGTGATGGACTTGGGAACGAGCAGGACGGCGCAAAACGGGGGGCCCTGATAGAACTTGGATCCGGTCAGCATGACCAGGCAGTTCATTCCGATGAGACCGTTGATCAGGAGGCGCGATGCCCGGAACTGACAGAGATCGACGGTCCACAGCACGTCTTCGGGAGCTTGTGAGACAATCGTGACGTTGTTCTCGATTCCCGACTTGCTGCCGATCACCAAGTTCGCATTTACCGCGTGGGACCGGTACTTGTCGTGGATGGTCGTCAGGATCTCCTGCCAGTGGTCGATGATCTTGCCATCGTGCGACCGCGCCGCAAAACTCGCAGATTCGATTTCCCCTTGTTTGCCGATCAGGCCCTCGAAGTTCACCCGCTGGCCCATCTGATTGTGCGTGAAGTAGTAACGACCCGAGGATGCCAGGTTGCTGCCCGATCCAAGCTCCTCCGGACATGTGATCACGTTGAAAATCTTGCGCTCGCGATGGATCAACCGGAAAAACAGCAACGGATAGTAGCACAGGTCGCTGCCGGAGGGTGCGTAGAAGACATGAAAGCGGTCCTGGCCATCGTAGTTGATCAATTCCTTGAGTGTCCGCGTGTGTTCGGTCAGTACGCCTTCGAACGCATTGTGGTCCAGCCGGGTATAGAGCTCGGTCGCTGCCTCGTACCCGTCCGGGGAAAACGGCGAGCACGTGCAGCTGGCCCGGTTGAACACCCCTTCAAACTCGGTCGGCCGCACGTGGTACCGGTTCAGGCCGCTCGCCAGCAGGTCGAGCCGATCGTCACCGCCGGACACGATGAGCTGTTCGAACGGAACTCCAAGCTCGCTGTTAACGGGCGGCAACACTAGGGAGGCCTGCATCATGGTGGAAAGACATCGCTGAATTGAAGTCGATCAAGTGATCCAGAAGGGAAAAGGGGTCGTTCGGCAGCAGATTGTCCAGCCTCGGATCCGGTTGGACCTTGAGCTCGCGCATCTCGACGTTCCGATCCCCGAAGATCATGTCAAGCCGAGGATAGATCGCCCGAATGGTCTCGGCGATCGTATTGATCGACCACGTGGCGTCGACCAGGTTGTAGATGCCCGGCTCGGCGCAGCCGGCTTGCAGGAGACTCGTGAGGATCCGTGCGGCCCGGTCGACATGCACGAACGAACGATGTTGGCGGCCTGTCCCGTGGACGGCGATTTGCCCCAGGTAGTTGGCTTCAAACATGAAACGGTTGATTACCGAATCGAATCGCATGCTGCGGCCGTACCCGAAGACATTGCCGCAACGAATCACGTAAGCGGGAAATCCGGCCGCCATGATTCGCTCGACGTGCTGCTCGGCGCGCCTCTTGGAAATACCGTAGAAGGTCTTGGGGTTCGCCGGCGCATTCGCGTCAACTTCCGACGACGATGCACCATATACCGAGGCGCTGCTGAGAAAGATGAGCTTGCTGACGTCACTATCCTCGACGGCGTACACCAGCTCGGCGGTACCCCAGTGGTTGATCTGTTCGAAGAAATGAGGCGTTTGATCGGCAAACGGCGTCGTCACTTTGGCGGCGAGATGGATGACGACGTCGATGTTCTTCAACGCCCGCCTCAGCGTTCGCGAGTCGAGCAGGTCCGCCCGCAACAGACGAACCCGGCTGCCAAGTTTGTCGTCGCCAAAGAACAGATTGAAGTTGCCACGACTCAGGTTGTCATAAACCACGATCTCATCGACTCCGGATGTCTTTGCCAGCCGACTCGTCAGTTCGGATCCGATGTAGCCCGCTCCTCCGGTGATCAGCACTCTCATGGGCTCTCTTGCGCAAGGTCCGTATGTAACCCGCACTCCGTCTTGTGCTGGCCAATCCACCTCCCTGACCGGCCATCAGACGAGTCTGGTCGCGCGGTACATGGTTCGCAGCCGATGCTCCGGTATCCGAACGCATCCAGGGGATGGGGGGGAAGGTGGTACTCATCGATGTAGTCGTGGATCATCGCTACCGTCCAGTCGAGAACCGGGTGGAATCGCCGGCATTCGTGGGGACCCTCGACGAATGTTTGCAGCGCGCGACGATTGGCGTTTTGCCCGGCCCTGATCCCCGTCATCCAGACATCGTATCGTTTCAGGAACGGCTCCAGTGGTTGCACCTTGTTCAGATAACAGCAGCGCTCGGGGTTGGAGGTGAAGTACAGCCGGCCGCTCTCGTCGCGTTGGTTGATCTTCGAGACCTGCGGAACGACGTTGATCAGATTCAGATTGAACTGCCGGGTGACCAGGTCGCGAAACGCGATGGTCTCAGGGAAGTGGTAGCCCGTGTCGAGGAAAACGACCGGAATGGAGCGGTCGATCCGGCCGAGCATGTGCAGCATCGGCAGGGAATGCGTCTGAAACGATGAGGTCGCAAATATGGTCTTCCCTTGCGCCGCCCAATTCCGAATCCTGGTCTCAATTTCCTCGAATGTCATTGCAGCACCCTCACCCTTCCACTGGCCGGGGATTAGAAGGAACGCGTGAAGGCTTGAGATTGGGACAGACGAAGGCTGCCAGGCGGCCGGGACCGCGCCTGCGGCAACCGAGGCGTCGGTGACATGTGTCAGTCACGAGGAAGCCCGATCTTCCGGCGTCTCGTTCCGCTAAGGCGATCCGTGAGTATCCGGATAACTGCATGCGTCCCGACCAGCAGGTGATTGGCACTGAGGGTGACCCGAATGATGGCAGAACTGGGGAAGCCCGCGCGGAGGGCACTGGCTGCGCGGCTCGGGAAGTGGAAGCACCGCCTGGCCCGACACGCCAGAGGATTGGCGACGGCATGGCGCTACTCCGCCACCATCTCGCGCGAGCACGGCCCGAGCCAGCTCCGCACGCTCGGCGAGGCGGCCATGCTCGCGCTCCGGGGGCGTATGCAACCCGAAACCTACTTTCTCTACCGCCTTTTTGATCCCAGTCTCACCGAAGTCGCAAAGCGGCGCTATCTCTCCGAAGCGCCAAGGGCGAACGACCGACTCTGGTCCCTCCTCACTCCCACTCGCTACCGCTGCCTGTTCGACAACAAGCTCATCTTCAACCGCTTCTTCACCTCGGCCGGACTCCCTCTGGCCACCGCCTTCGGCGTGTTCGATCCGATGGTGGGACGATCGATGGGTGGCGAAAGTCTTCGAACCGAACCGGAGCTCGCCCGGTTCGTGCGCCGAGTGGGCAAAGATGGGTTCGTCTTCAAGCCCCTGGAGGGAATGCGGGGCAACCGCGTGCTGGTGTTCACCGGGGCGGCGCCCGGCGATCCGGGCACTTTTCTGACGCTCTCCGGCGACCGCTACGACGCTGCAGCACTCGTGGCTGCGGCATGCGACACGGCACTGCTGGAGCTGCAAAATCCCGGGGCCAACACGTTGCCATTCCTGATCGAGGAGCGCATCCGCCCCCACCCCAGCCTGGCCGAGTTCATCGGGCCCACGCTTTGTACGATTCGGATCGTGACCATCATAGCCTTGGATGGAAGTCCCAGAATCATTGCCTCGGTTTTCAAGCTTCAACCCAAACCACTCGGCGTCGACCAGCTCATCTACGGCGCACTGGCCTGCTGGGTGGATCCCGACACCGGCGCACTTTGCCCTGCGCGCTCGCGCTTCGACTACGTCTATTCGTCGGTCATCCCGGGCACCGACCGGTCGTTCGTCGGGTATCAGCTTCCCTGCTGGCCAGAGGCCAAGCATCTGGCCCTGGAGGCTGCAGCGGCATTCCCCTGGGCGCGCGCGATCGGATGGGACATCGCGATTTCAGATCGGGGCCCGGTGTTGATTGAGGGGAATGAGCGCTGGGGGACCTCACTCGTGCAGCTGGCCGCTCCGTACGGCCTGATGGACGGGGAACTCAAGACACTCTACGACACGCTCCGGAAGGGAAAGCGCGGATAGGAAGAGCGGTAGAAGGCTACCTCCGGTTCCCCGTTTACCGTTTACCGTTTACCGTTCCCGGCATGCCACCGGAGCTCCGCAGCAAAGCCGTCACCCAGGGCGTTCAGCGCGCACCCAACCGCGCCATGCTCCGCGCCGTCGGGTTCGGCGACGGAGACTTCGGCAAGCCCATCATCGGCATCGCCAACGGATACAGCACGATCACGCCCTGCAACGCCGGACTCGACGTGCTCGCGCGGCGCGCGGAGGAGGCGGTGCGCGCGAGCGGCGCGATGCCGCAGATCTTCGGCACCATCACCGTCAGCGACGGTATCTCGATGGGCACCGAGGGAATGAAGTACTCACTCGTGTCGCGCGAGGTGATCGCCGACTCCATCGAGACGGCCTGCAGCGCGGAGAGCATGGACGGGGTGGTGGCGGTGGGCGGGTGCGACAAGAACATGCCGGGAGCGATGATCGCCATGGCACGGATGGACATCCCGGCCATCTTCGTCTACGGCGGCACCATCAAGCCGGGCCATCTCCATGGCCGAGACCTCACCGTGGTCAGCGCATTCGAGGCGGTGGGTCAGTTCAGCGCCGGCAAGATCGACGAGCGCGAGCTGCTCGAGGTGGAGCGCCATGCCTGCCCCGGGCAGGGATCGTGCGGAGGGATGTTCACCGCCAACACCATGTCGTCGGTGTTCGAGGCGATGGGGATGAGCCTTCCCGGCTCGTCGACGATGGCCGCCGAAGATTCCGAGAAGGCGGAGAGCGCGGCTCGATCGGGCGAGGTGCTCGTGGATGCGGTGCGGCGCGGCCTGCGCCCGAGGCAGATCCTCACGCGGCAGGCCTTCGAGAACGGCATCAGCGTGGTGATGGCCATCGGCGGGTCGACCAACGCGGTGCTGCACCTGCTGGCCATCGCCCATTCGGCCGGCGTTGCGCTCGATCTCGACGACTTCGAGGCCATCCGCTCACGGGTGCCGGTGCTCTGCGACCTCAAGCCCTCGGGCCGCTACGTGGCCACCGACCTCCACCGCGCCGGCGGTGTTCCGCAGGTGATGAAGATGCTGCTGTCGCACGGACTCCTCCACGGCGAGGCGCTGACCATCACTGGCCAGACCATCGGCGAGACCCTCGCCGACGTTCCCGCCGAGCCGCGCGGCGATCAGGACGTGATCCGCCCCTGGAACAACCCGCTGTACGCGCACGGCCACCTGGCGGTCCTGCGCGGCAACCTCGCGCCCGAGGGCTCGGTCGCCAAGATCACCGGGGTCAAGTCGCCTCGGATCACCGGCCCCGCGCGCATCTTCGATTCCGAGGAACGGTGTCTCGGCGCCATCCTCGAGGGGCTGATCGGTCCGGGCGACGTGCTCGTGATCCGCTACGAGGGCCCGCGCGGCGGCCCCGGCATGCGCGAGATGCTCGCGCCCACGTCGGCCATCATCGGCGCGGGACTCGGCGACTCGGTCGCGCTCATTACCGACGGACGCTTTTCGGGCGGGACCTACGGTCTGGTGGTCGGCCACGTCGCGCCCGAGGCCGCGGCCGGTGGTCCGATCGCGCTGCTCGTAGAGGGCGACCTGATCACGATCGACGCCGAACGGCGGACGCTGGAGGTGGACGTCTGCAAGGACGAGATGGCCCGGCGGCGAGCCCAATGGTCGCCCCCTGCGCCTCGCTACACCGCCGGCGTCCTCTACAAGTACGCGCGACTCGTATCGAGCGCGAGCCTGGGGGCCGTTACCGATCTCTAGCGCAGCCGCCGTGGAGCGCGGACGCACGCGCGGCAGCACCCGCTCGGGTGTCGTGGCCGCCGTATCGATCACTCTCTACGCCGTTCTCACCACCTTCGTCGCCACCGGCCACACCCTGGGCCTCGACACCAGCCTGATGCTCGCGATGGGGGCGGCGCGCCGCGCCTGGCTCTCCCCGCTCATGCACGCCGCGAGCATCATCGGCGGCGGCACCGTCGCGATTCCCCTGGCGCTGTGCTTCGTCTTCCTCCTGCGCCTCCGCCGGCGCACGGCCGACGCGCGCGCCTACGCCATCATCGCCCTGACCGGATGGGCACTGTACGGACTGGCCAAGCTCTCGCTCCGCCGCGCCCGACCCCACGTCATTCCCTATCTCTTTCATGGCGCGGGCTGGTATTCCTACCCGTCGGGGCACAGCACCCTTGCGCCGATCGTCTTCGGCCTCGCGTCTGTACTCTGGAGCGCGCCGTGGAAGTCGAGACGCCTGCGGCACGCACTGATCGCGGCGGGGAGCATGCTGGCGCTCACCATCGCGTTCTCGCGGGTGTACATCGGGGTCCACTATCCCAGCGACGCGGTCGGCGGGTTGCTGCTCGGAGTGGCATGGAGCTCGTTCTGGTTCTGGTGGTGGGGAACGATGGCGAGGAAGCCCGAGGCATAGGAGTATGAATCGATGCACGTAGCGGTCTTCGGCGCCGGCGCCGTGGGCGGATACTTCGGCGGCCGGTTGGCGCAGGCGGGCGAGGAGGTCACGTTTGTCGCCCGCGGCGAGCACCTGGCAGCGCTCCGGGAGCATGGGCTGCGAGTGAGCAGCGTCGCCGGCGACTTTGTGGTCCAGCCGGCTCGCGTGACGGCCGACCCATCGTCGGTCGGAGCGGTCGACGCGATCCTTCTCGGCGTCAAGGCGTGGCAGGTAGCCGATGCAGCAACGGCCCTCCGTCCCATGATCGGGCCGGATACGATCGTCGTCCCGCTGCAGAATGGGGTCGAGGCTCCCGATCGATTGAGCGAGGTCCTGGGAGCGAAGCACGTGCTGGGAGGATTGTGCAGAATTCTCGGTCGAGTGGAAGGGCCGGGCCACATCGGCCACTTCGGCGCCGAGCCCTACATCGCGTTCGGTGCTCTGGACAGCTCCCAGAGTGCGCCGGCGGAGAGGCTCCGGACCGCGTTCGGCCGGGCCGAGGCGGTTACGGCCGAGATCCCCGCCGATATCCGAGTCGCGATGTGGAGCAAGTTCATCTTCATTGCGACGATGAGCGGAATAGGCGCGTTGACGCGGGCACCCATCGGGATACTTCGGAGTCAGCCGGAGACGCGGCAGTTGATCGAGCAGGGGCTACGCGAAGTTCATTCGGTGGCCGTTGGCCATTCGATAGTGCTCCCACCCGACATCGTGACGAAGACGCTGGCGCTTATCGACGGTCTTCCCGCCGAGGGCACCGCTTCGCTGCAGCGGGATGTCATGCAGGGACGGCCGTCGGAGCTGGAGGCGCAGATCGGGGCGGTGGTACGACTCGGCCGGCGAGCGGGCGTGGAGGTCCCTCTCTACCGTTTCGTCTATCATGCCCTCCTTCCGCTCGAGCGGAGGGCGCGCGGCGAGGTGGAGTTCACCCCGTGAAGACACTGGGAATCATCGGGGGCATCGGCCCGGAATCGACCATCGAGTACTACCGGTTGATCGTAGCCTCCTACCGCGCCCGGAGACCCTCCGGCGGCTACCCTGCGCTCATCATCAACAGCATAGACTTGCAGCGCCTAGTCGGCTTGATCACATCGAATGACCTGTCCGGAATCGTGCTGCCAGGCCGCCACGGCGATGGGACTGCGTACCGTGGGCCTGCTGGGCACCCGGTTCACGATGCAAGGCCGGTTCTATCCTGATGTGTTCTCCAGGGAGGGTATCGAGCTGGTGGCCCCGGAGTTGGATGATCAGGCTTACATCCACGACAAGTACATGAGCGAGTTGATCGCCGGCATCTTTCTGTCCGAGACGCGGGAGAGCTTGCTGGCAATCGTGGACCGCTTGAGAGAGCGGACGGGCATCCAGGGTGTGATCCTTGGCGGTACGGAGCTGCCACTGATTCTGCGAGCCCCAGGGAAAGACCTTGCATTCCTGGACACCACCAGGATTCACGTTGAGCGCGCTGTGGCCGAAATGTTGTCCTGAGTGACATCCAGCGAGTGACGTCGACAGCAGCCTTATTCCACCGGGGCGACCGCCCGGCCCCAGAGCACCAGCCGCGCGACCTCCTCGCCGAGCTCCCGGGTCCCCACCGTCGGCTCCCCCGGCCGCGTGATGTCCGCCGTTCGCCCGCCGGCGGCGAGCACCGCCGCGACGGCCTGCTCGACTGCCGCCGCCGCCTCGGGGAGGCCGAGGCCGTGCCGGAGAAGCATCGCCACCGAGGCGATGGCGCCGATCGGATTGGCGATGCCCTTGCCGGCGATGTCCGGCGCCGAGCCGTGGACCGGCTCGAAGAGTCCCGGCCCATCGCCGATAGAGCCCGACGGAAGCAGCCCCAGCGAGCCCGAGAGCACGGCGGCCTCATCGCTGAGGATGTCGCCGAAGAGGTTTTCGGTGAGGAGCACGTCGAAGGATGCCGGATCGGACACGAGGCGCATGGCCGCGAAGTCGACGTAGAGATGCTCCAGCCGTACGTCGGGATAGTCGGCGCCGACGCGGGTGACCGTTTCCCTCCAGAGTTGCGATACCTCGAGGACGTTGGCCTTGTCTACCGAGGTCAGCCGGCTCCGGCGGGTGCGGGCCAGGTCGAAGGCGACGCGCGACACGCGCTCGATCTCGGGGACGGTGTACCGCAGAGTATTCACCGCCTCCGTAGGCCCAAGGCTCCTCGGCTCGCCGTAGTAGAGCCCTCCGAGCAGCTCGCGAACGATCAGCAAGTCGACTCCGTCGAGCCGGTCGGGCCGGAGTGGAGAGGCGTGGCGAAGCGCCGGATGGACCGTTACAGGGCGGAGGTTGGCGTATGCCTCGAGGAGCTTTCTGAGCGCCAGCAGGCCAGCCTCGGGCCTTCGCTTGCCCTCCGCGGCGGCAAGCGAAGGATGCCCCACTGCACCGAGCAGGACGGCGTCGGCTCCGACTACGGCATCCCGGGTCCGCTGGGGAAGCGAATCGCCCGACTCGGCCACGGCGGCGGCGCCGATGGGATACTCGGCGACGTCCACGCCGTAGCCGAAGAGATCGGCGGCAGCCGCCAGAACTCGCAGGGCCTCCGCCGTGACCTCGGGACCGATCCCATCGCCCGGCAGAGCGGCAATCGTGAAGCGCTTCACGACGCTCTCCGGCGCCGCTCGTAGGCCGCGATCCTGTCTTCCTGCAGCAGCGTCTTGCCGATCTCGTCGAGCCCCTGGAGCAGCATGTCTCGCCGATAGTCGTCGATAGTGAACCGCTCATCGAAGCCGCTGCCGTCGTACACGCGCCTCTGCTCGAGATCCACCGTCACCTCGTATCCGCCCGCACCCGCCCGCTCCAGGATCGCGTCGACACTCGGCTCCGGAAGGGTGACGGGAAGCATCCCGTTCTGGCAGCAGTTGCCGTAGAAGATGTCGGCGAACGAAGGGGCGATGATGCTTCGAAATCCGTACTCACCGAGCGCCCACGGAGCGTGCTCGCGTGAGGAGCCGCAGCCGAAGTTGGGTCCCGCCGCGAGAATGGTTGCGCCTGCCGCTGCCGGCCTGTTCAGCTCGAAGGCGGGATTGGGCGAACCATCGGCGAGATAGCGCCAGTCGAAGAAGAGACTCGATCCGAATCCGGTGCGCTCGATCCGCTTGAGAAATTGCTTCGGGATGATCTGATCGGTGTCGACGTTGGCGCGGGGCAGCGCTGCGACGCGTCCTGTGTGCACGGAGAACGGCTGCATACGGCTCCGAATAATTATGAGGTACAGCTACCGGGCTTACATGACAATTTACATTAAGTACGTTAGGTAACAGACTATAGGTGAACACCTTGAACCTTCAACTTCACGTTCATCCTTGGTTGCATAACCAGGAATGCGCGTTGTATATGGCCGCCTTCAGTCCCGCATATAGCCCCGAACGTCCACCAGCCGCCCTTCCACCGCCGCCATCACCGCCATCACCGGACTCACGAGGTGGGTGCGTCCTCCCCTGCCCTGCCGCCCCTCGAAATTTCGATTCGATGTCGAGGCGCAGCGCTCGCCCGGACCGAGGATGTCCTCGTTCATGCCGAGGCACATCGAGCAGCCCGGATTTCTCCACTCGAAGCCGGCGTCGGTGAAGATCCGGTCGAGTCCCTCGCGCTCGGCTTCGAGCTTGACCTGTTGCGAGCCGGGCACCACCATCGCGCGCACACCGCTCGCGACCCGGCGCCCGCGCGCGACCTTGGCGGCCTCGCGCAGATCCTCGATGCGAGCGTTGGTGCACGAGCCGAGAAAGACGCGGTCGACCTTGAGGCCTTCCAGCGGCGTTCCAGGTGTGAGCCCCATGTACTCCAGGGCGCGACGGTAGGATTGGCGGTCGGCATCGGAAGGCGCGTCGGCGGGGTCGGGCACCAGCTCGGTGATCTCGACGGTCATTCCCGGGCTCGTGCCCCAGGTGACCTGGGGGCCGAGTGAGCCGGCGTCGAGACAGAGCCGGCTGTCGTAGGTGGCGCCGGCGTCGGTGGGCAACCGGCTCCACTCCTCCACCCAGCGGGCCCAGGAGTCGCCCCTCGGCGAGCGGGGTCGAGACTCGAGATAGCCGAAGGTCGTCGCATCGGGAGCGACCATGCCGGCCCTCGCGCCCGCCTCGATGGACATGTTGCAGACCGTCATCCGGCCTTCCATCGAGAGGGCGCGAATGGCCTCGCCGGTATACTCGACGACGTACCCGGTCGCTCCGGCGGTGCCGATCCGCCGGATGAGGGCCAGAACGAGGTCCTTGGCCGTGACGCCCGGCGCGGGGCTCCCGTCGAACCTCACCTCCATGGTGCGGGGCCGCGCCTGGACGATGCACTGGGTGGCGAGCACGTGCTCCACCTCGCTGGTGCCGATGCCGAAGGCGAGGGCGCCGAACGCGCCGTGCGTCGAGGTGTGGGAGTCGCCGCAGACGATGATCATCCCCGGGCGTGTGATCCCCAGCTCGGGACCGATCACGTGGACGATGCCCTGCTCCGGAGAATCGAGGTCGAAGAGCTCGACGCCGAACTCCCGGGCATTCCTGACCAGCGCGGCCAACTGGCGGGCGGAGGTCGCGTCGGCGATCGGCAGGCGGCGGTCGCCGGTCGAGACGTTGTGATCCACCGTGGCCACGGTGAGCTCGGGGCGCCGAACCCTGCGCCCCGCGAGCCGGAGCCCGTCGAACGCCTGGGGCGAGGTGACCTCGTGCACCAGATGGAGATCCACGTAGAGCACCGCGGGCCCGCCCGGGCTCTGCGCCACGATGTGCGCGTCCCACACCTTCTCGAACAGGGTGCGAGGCGTCACGAGACCGCGGCCGGCTTCCGGGCGGCGGCCGCGGGCTTCGCTGCGGCCTTTGCCTCCTCGGACCACGGCATCATCGCGCGGAGCCGCGCGCCGACACGCTCGATCTCGTGCTCCTTGTCGACCTGACGAAGCTTCTCGAACGTGGCGCCACCCGACTTATTCTCCGCGAGCCACTCGCGCGCGAAACTCCCGTCCTGCACCTGCGCGAGGATCCGGCGCATCTCGGCGCGGGTCTCGTCGGTGACGACCCGGGGGCCGCGGGTGTAGTCGCCATATTCGGCGGTGTCGCTGATCGAGTAGCGCATGAACTGCATTCCGCCCCGGTACATGAGGTCCACGATCAACTTGAGCTCGTGGAGGCACTCGAAGTACGCCATCTCCGGATGATAGCCTGCGGCGGTGAGGGTCTCGAAGCCCGCCTTGACCAGCGCCGTGACTCCGCCGCAGAGCACCGCCTGCTCGCCGAAGAGATCGGTCTCGGTCTCCTCGCGAAACGACGTCTCGATCACCCCGGCCCGGGTGCACCCGATCCCGGCGGCGTAGGCGAGGGCGTTGGCCAGAGCCTGGCCGCTGGCATCCTGGTGAACGGCGACGAGCGCCGGCACGCCCCGCCCCGCCTCGAACTCGCTCCGCACCAGGTGGCCCGGCGACTTGGGCGCCACCATCGACACGTCCACGCCCGCCGGCGGCACGATCTCGCCGAAGTGAATGTTGAACCCGTGGGCGAACATCAGCGTGTTGCCGGGCCGGAGCCCCGAGGCGACGCCTCCCTCGTAGATCTCGCGACCATCCTGGTCGGGGGTGAGCATCATGATCACGTCGGCCGCCGCTGCGGCCTCCGCCACCGGGCGCACATCGAGCCCGGCCGCCGCCGCGCGGGCCCACGACCCGCCGCCGGGCCGAAGTCCCACGATCACCCGGGCGCCGCTCTCGCTCAGGTTGAGGGCGTGCGCGTGGCCCTGGCTGCCGTAGCCGATGATCGCGAACGTGCGACCCTTGAGGAGGCTCGGGTCGGCGTCGGAGTCGTAGTAGATGTTGAGACGGTCGCTCATGGTGGTTCCCGGTTGGGGTCGATGGGTGCGAATCGCGGGCAGCGAGTGACGGGTTACGGGTCGCGGGTCGCGCGACCGGCGACCTCCATCGCCACCGCCCCGCTCCGCGCGATCTCGACGATCCCGAACCGCTCGAGCGCCCTGATGCACGACAGCACGAAGGCCTCCGATCCGGTGAGCTCCAGGATGACGGAGTCGGCCGACTCGTCGACGATCGTCGCGTGATAGAGCTGCACCACGTCGAGCAGCTCGCGGTAGCGTTCGGTGGGAGGGCGGATCTTGACCAGGGCCATCTCCCGCGTCACGCCGTCGCGTACGGCAAACGACGCCACCTCCCGCACGCCGATGACCTTCTGCAGATGCTGTGCGGCGCGTTCCGCCGTCTCGCCGTCGGATTCGACCATGATGGTAAGCCTCGACATCCCGGGCGAGATCGTGGGTCCCACGGCGATGCTTCGCACGGGCAGGTTTCGCCGCCGGAGGAGTCCGACGGCACGGTTGAAGGTGATGAACCGGTCCTCCAGGAGCACGGCGACGGCGTGTGTGACCGTCATACCGTGATCAGCGGAGGAGCCGGGGGAGAAATCTCTTCGGACTCGATCGGCTCGGAGAGCGAGGCGCCCGGCGGGATCATCGGGAAGACGTTGGCCTCCTGCTCGATCACGAACTCGACGAGCGCGGGGCCCGGGCTCGCCATCGCCTCACCGAGGACCCCCTCTACCTGTCCCGCGCGCTCGACACGCCAGCCGGGGATGCCGTAGGCCTCCGCGAGCCGGACGTAGTCCGGGCTCCAGATGGGCGTCGCCGAGTAGCGGCGGCCGTGAAAGAACTGTTGCCACTGCCGCACCATCCCCAGGTATCCGTTGTTGAGGATCGCCATCTTCACCGGGATCCCCTCCTGCACCATCGTGGCCATCTCCTGCAGGTTCATCTGGAAGCCGCCGTCGCCCGAGATGGCCCAGACCGCCTCGCCGGGCCGGGCGAGCACCACACCCATGGCCGCGGGGACCGCGAAGCCCATCGTGCCGAGTCCGCCCGACGTGATGTGGGTATTCGGGCGCTGGTACGGGAAGAGCTTCGCCACCCACATCTGGTGTTGGCCCACGTCGGACACGATGGTGCACCGCCCGCCCGCCATTTCGCTGATGGCGCTGAGAATCCCCTCCGGCGAGAGACCGCCTCGGAATCCCTCGAACCGCGGCCGCACGAACCCGGCGATCTCGGCTCGCCACTCGGCGCAATCGCGCGGGGCCACCCGGGCCAGCAGCGCCTCCAGCGTCGCCTTCGCGTCACCCACGAGCGCCACCTCGACCGGCACGTTCTTGCCGATCTCCGACTGGTCGAGATCGATATGCACGATCCGCGCGCCGCGAGCAAAGGCGGCGAGGTTGCCGGTCACGCGATCGTCGAAGCGGAGTCCCACACCGATGATCACGTCGGCCTGCTGGATGGCGCGATTGACGTGCACCTCACCGTGCATTCCGGGCATGCCCAGATGGAGGGGGTGAGACTCGGGGAAGGCGCTGATGCCCAACAGAGTCGTGATCACCGGAATGTCGGCCCGCTCCGCCAGCGCGCGCAGCTCGTCGTAGGCGCCGGCCAGGATCACGCCGTGGCCAGCCATGATGAGCGGGCGGCGGCACTCGCCGATGAGGCGTGCGGCGTGGTCCAGGTCGGCGGCGATAGGCTGGCAGGACGGTAGGCCGGTACCCCCAGACATGCCGCCATCCCGCCTTGCCGCCTTGCCGCCATCCCGCCATTCCGTCTTTGCCGTCTGCACGTCCTTGGGCACATCGACGAGCACGGGCCCGCGCCGGCCTTCGAGGGCCACCGCGAACGCCTCGCGCACCGCGTCGGCCAGCTCCTCCACGTCCTCGACCAGGCGGTTGTGCTTGGTGATCGGCTGAGTGATGCCGATGATGTCGGTTTCCTGGAAGGCGTCGCGTCCGATCATGGGCCGCGGCACCTGCCCGGTGATCGCGACCACCGGGGTGTTGTCCATGTGCGCCGTGGCGAGCCCGGTGACCAGATTGGTGGCGCCTGGTCCTGACGTGGCCACACACACGCCGGCGCGGCCCGAGGCGCGAGCATAGCCGTCGGCGGCGTGCGCCGCGGCCTGCTCGTGCCGCACGAGTACGTGACGAAGCCCGGGATATTCGGGCAGCGCGTGATAGAACGGCATGATCGCGCCGCCGGGATATCCGAAGAGGACGTCCACCCCCTCCTCGAGCAGCGCGCGGCAGATGATCTGGGAGCCGGTGAGGAGCTCAGTCATTGTCGGCATCCACGAATGGAGAAGGGAGAAAGGCGTTCTCCGTTCCTCGTTCTCCGTTCTCCATTCTCCATTCTCCATTCGGCGTCATCACACCCCCCACAAATACGTCGAGTTGAGGCTGGTGGCCTCGAGCTGTTCGGCGTGGTACGCCTTGTTCAGTGCGTGCACCAGCGCACGCGCGCTGGCCTCGACGATGTCGGTGGAGGCGCCGGTGCCCGAGAGCGACTTGCCGTCGATCTTGGCCTGGAGGAATACCTGGCCCACGCTGTCGCGGCCCGGCGTGAGGGAGCGGAGCGAGAGGCTCGACACTTCGATGGGCCGCCCGAGAATGTCGCTGATGGCGGTGAAGGCGGCGGAGATCGGGCCGTCGCCGGTGCCCCGGGCCCCCCGCTCGCCCGTCCAGGGCCCGCTCATGCGGACCTCGGCGGTGGGCGTGACGCTGCCGCACACGACGCGGAGATGGGTGAGCTGGTACTGCTCGGGCGCGTCGTGAAAGCTCTCGTGCAGCAGAGCCAGGAGGTCCTCGTCCAGAATCTCGCGTTTGCGGTCGGCCAGGGCGCTGAACTGCCGGTACACCTCGGCGAGCTGGAGGTCGTTGAGCTCGTAGCCCAGCTCGCGGAAGCGCCGCTCGAGCGCGTGGCGGCCGCTATGCTTGCCGAGCACGAGCGTCGACCGCGGAATGCCGACCATCTCGGGCCGGATGATCTCGTAGGTCAGTACGTTCTGCAGCATGCCGTGCTGAT
>JBBRGF010000062.1:0-15643 GCA_038240975.1 Gemmatimonadales bacterium | reverse complement strand
GATATTGAGAGATGCTCTATCGCTGGCTCGCCGATCTGGTTCTCGCCCTTCATCTGGGATTCATACTCTTCGTCGTATTGGGCGCCCTCCTGCTCAGGCGATGGCCGAGGGCCATCTATCTGCACCTGCCGGCCGCCGTATGGGGAGCGCTCATCGAGTTCACCGGTGGCCAATGTCCCCTGACACCCCTGGAGCAGTACCTGCGGCAAAGGGGAGGCCGGCCCGGCTACCGAGGCGGATTCATCGAGCATTATCTCACCGCGGCCATCTACCCGAATGGGCTCACGAGGGGGATCCAGCTCGCGTTGGGACTGATCGTGCTGGCGCTGAACGCGGTGCTCTACTGGAGATGGTGGAGGGTCGACCGCGACCGGGCGCACGACGTAGAATCGGACGACCGGAGCGACCAGGCAAGAAACCGCTCGGTGTAGTACAGGGCGAGTTGTGCTCCCGGACCTCCCGTCACCGCGTCGAACCCATGCTCCGACCAGGGAATCTCGAGCAGCACCGAGGTGGTACCCGTCGCACGAAGGCGCTCATCGAGCAGCGCGCCGAAACGGGCTTCGACGACGTTATCACGGGTCGCATAAACCAGCAGCGTTGGCGGTAGAGGGTGCGCCGCGTACGTAATGGGCGAGGCCTCACGGTACAGCTCCGGCACTTCGTCGGGGGTACCGCCGAGGAAGGCCTCTTCGATGCCGCGCACATGGAGCGGGTCGGGACTGGGCGGATGCCGGTAACCCTCTACGAGGTCCACGGGTCCGTAGTAGCTGACCACGGCACGTACCGGCGGCGCTCCGGGTGCATAGGCACCCACCAAAGCGAGCTGCGCACCGGACGAGCGGCCGATCAGCGCGATCCGTTCGGGATCGGCGCCGTACTCGGGGCCGTGCACCTCGATCCATCGAAGCGCCGCGCGTACGTCGGCGAGCTGAGCGGGCCACCGCCAACGCGGCGCATGCCGATAGTCGATCGCGAACACGACATACCCGTGCGACGCCAGATACGCGGCAGGGGCCGAGTCGTTACCGGGAGCGCCGCGCTGCCAGGCGCCTCCGTAGATCTGAACGACGGAGGCGTAGGTGCCGGCCCGCTCCGGGCGAAAGACGTCCAGCGTGAGCGGAACGCCATCGTGTACCGCGAACCGCACGCCACGTGTGATGCGGGCATGACCGGCGTCGAGCCCGGCGAACAGCTCCAGGGGGTCCAGGGTGCGCGGCCGCATCGACCGCAACACGCCGGCCGGCACGCCGCACAGGTAGTCGGCCCCCAGCGCGGTACGCATCGCGACATCGAAGCGGCGAGCGGTTCCCGGAAACCGGACAAAGGGCATCACGGCGA
The DNA here is from genome assembly GCA_038240975.1 of Gemmatimonadales bacterium. GTDB lineage: Bacteria > Gemmatimonadota > Gemmatimonadetes > Gemmatimonadales > GWC2-71-9 > CAVVWJ01. The sequence goes on along the minus strand of JBBRGF010000062.1, from coordinate 14,302 downwards.
GAGCGATGGCCCCGGCGGCGGCGAGCACGGTAAGGCGGGCAAGCCAGGAGCGGCCCACCGCGCGGCCTGCCGCGAGCCCAACGGCAACTGAGACGACCATCAGCCATGCGGCGACTTCGGGCGCCCCGACCGCGAGGATGAGTGCGGGATACGTCGGCGGCGGCACCACGACCCACAGGGCCAGAAAGAGGACGACCGTCGCGACCGCGAGGCAAAGCCGAAGCACCATGATCATCCCCGACCGATGGAAAACGAACGGTAACGTCTTCGCCGGACTCGCGGCCATGCTCGCGGCGTGTGCGACGCCTCCCGCCACCACGCCACCAATGGCCTCGGGGCTGGCCCAGGCGGAGTCGGCCTACGCCGACCTGCGTACGCTCCGCGACCGCTACGACGTCGGCTCCGCCGCGGGCATGACGACGACAGCCGCGGGAATGCGGCTGACCGAGCTCGCACGGCGCCATGACGACCTTCGAGTGGCCGTCCTCGACCGGCTTTCGGCCATCGATTCGACCGCTCTTCCGTCCAACGACGCCCGTGCCCTGGGTGTGATGCGGGCGACGATTTCACGAGACATCACTCCGATCGGCGATACGTCTGCCACCGGCGTGGCGGATGCACGGCCTCATTGCACGATCGACTCCGCCTCGATCGCAGGAGCCCGCGGAGGGCTCGATTCGCTGCGCCGGAGAATCTACGACTGTTACGGATGGGCTCAACACCATGTGATGATCGGCGCCGACACGCTCGACAGGCTGACCGTGTTGGGCGCCATCGGCCGCAACGCAGATCCGGCGGAGCGGCGGCGGCTCTTTTTCTCCCTCGAGCCCGTCTGGCGCAGCATGAACGGCGACGACGGCGCGAACAGCCCATATCGTCGTCTCATCGCGTCCGAGGTGGAAAGCCGTGGGAAAAACGAGGCGGCGGAGGTGGAGCGGGCCGGTACCTCGGGTATTCCGGCGGATTCACTGGAGCGGTGGCTCTATTCGATACTGAATGCGTGGAGAATGGCGTCACCCGACTCTCTGGTCGAGCCCTGGGATTGGTACTACGCGGCTGGTGAAGCCGCCCGGAGGCTGAGCCCGCGCATTCCGGCCGATCGCCTCGAGCGACTCAACGCCGAGGTCTTCATTTCTCTCGGTGCGGATGTCGCCGCTCTCCGGGTGCACTACGATCTCGCCCAGCGCGAAGGAAAGACGCCGGTGGCATACACCACGTTCGGCGCCAGGGCGCGCCTTCGGGCGGGACGATGGGAGGCCGGCGAACCGTGGGTCTTCGCGACCTACCGTGAGGGAGGACTCGACAACCTCGCCGAGTTGTTGCACGAGACGGGTCACGCAGTTCACATCGCCGCGATCCACACCCGTCCGGCCTTTGCCGATTGGCCCGATAGCGACCCGTTCACCGAAGCGCTCGGCGACTTCGCGGCGCTCGACATTGCGGAACCGGCATGGCAGCAGCGCTGGCTCGGCGACTCGGTACCGCTGGCTGCCGGGCTTCGCGCTCGCTACTCCGGCATCGTGATGGACGTGGCGTGGGCACTGTTCGAGGCGCACATGCTGCGCGACCCTGCGGCGGACCCGAATCAAGTCTGGGCAGGGATCACGCGAGACTACCTGCGCATGCGGCCGCACCCCGAAATCTCCTGGTGGGCGATGCGGGGACAGTTGATCGACTCCCCCGGCTACATGATGAACTACGCCGTGGGGGCAATCATCATCGCGGCCATCCGCCGGCGGACCGTCGAGCAGCATGGACCGTTCGCCACAGGCAACCCGAGTTGGTACGGGTGGGTGGCGCCGCGCCTCTTCCGCTTCGGGCTCGAGCGTCCCGCGCGGGCGGTAGTGGAGGACTTTCTCGGCGGCCCGGTGTCGCCACAGGCAATTCTCGACGACATGAGCAGGATGCGGAAGTAAGGACGCCCGGGCCCGCCGAGTCCTGCTTGTCAGAGCGACTCGAGAAAGGCCACCAGCGCGCCCCGCTCCTGGGCGGACATCCGGCGAACCCGCTCGCGCAACTTACTTGCCTCGCCGCCGTGCCAGAGGATGGCCTCGAGGAACCCGCGCGCCCTTCCATCGTGCATCAGGTTGGTGTGGCCGTTGACCGTCTGCAGCAGTCCGACACACCCCAAAGCGGCGGTGTGCGCCACTCGCGACCCGAGGCCAGGAAGTCGGGCCGTCCGTCGGCGAGTCCGGCGCCCATGTCGTGCAGCAGAAGATCGGAATGGGCTTCGGGCTCCGACGGACGCCAAACCCCGCCACGCTTCCGCGAAAGAGCAGCGAGCTGAATTGCTCGGCGCCGGCGGGAGGGCGCCCGCGGCCGTCTCCCTCATGACACGCCTCGCAGGAAACGTTGTCGAACACCGGGCCGAGGCCCGAGTTCGGCAAGCCGGCTGTAGGCCCAAACTCCAACTCGAACTGAACATCGCCCACATTGTGGATGGCGAGACTTCGGTCGGTGAGGTTTGGGGCGGGGAGGGAAAAGGCCGCCAGGGTGGCATCGAAGACCGTCGTCGCTCCTCCGGACAGGGCGGTGTGCGCGGCGCCGATTCCGCGAGAGCTGAACTCGAGCTCGACGTCGGAGGGCACCGAGGCAGGAGTCGGTTCGTTGTCCTTCGGAGGTGCGGTAACATCCGTTTGATCGCTGCAGGCGGCCGCAAGCAGCAGAGCAAGAACGAGCGGTTTGCGCGACATTGGGAGGCTCCTGTCGCAAAGGGGACGCGCGATGGTTCGCACGACGCTCGGCCCTGTCCGCGGGCGCCGGTTGTGCCGGTGGCCCGCGCGCGGAAGGGCACACGCATGTTCGAGCATCGGCTGTCGAGCCGGCTCGCGCAAGGATGTGGTCGTCCCGGAAGGACGCCGACGATGACTGTGGAGAGGGGGTGGAGCTGCTCAGTTCCTGCAGATCGCGAAGGAATGGGCGCCGGCAGACGCCATCTCGTGTTCGATTGCTCGCGACGCCTTCACGATGGGAGTCGGCGCGCAAGTTGTCAATTGTCAAATTCGCGACGCCGCGTACGAAAATACGACAGCAGTGGCGGCGGGCTGCCGGTATTACCTGAACGTTCCGGGGCTCACTTCGTACACCATGTGATGCATACCCACCTCGTCCTCGGCCGCCCAGAAGCCCAATTGCTCCGTCCAGCGTGTGGTTTGCAGCCGCCGGCCGCGCAGAGTGAGGAAGCCACTGGCCCGCGTGGTGACTACGCCGAGCCGGCGCAGATGGCCAAGGCCGGTGAAGTTGGTGCTCGCCCGCTGCTCGACGATGCGCCGCGCCGCCGTCGGGCCGATTCCTGGCACGCGCAGCAACTCCTCGTACGCTGCGCTTCCGACCTCGATGGGGAAGCGCTCGGGATGAGCCAGCGCCCACGCGCTCTTGGGGTCGAGACCCAGTGGCAGGTTGCCGCTTGGGGCATACACGACCTCATCGGCGGTGAACCCGTAGTCGCGCACCAGATAGTCGGCCTGGTATAGCCGGTGCTCGCGCAACGCGGGCGCGGCGGGTACTTCTTCCATGGGGGTGTCGCGGATGGGGCGGAACGCGCTGAAGTGGGTGTGGTGTACGCCGCCATCGGCGGACAGGCGTGTGGCGGTGTCGAGGATGGCGCGATCGGTATCGGGTGTGGCGCCCACCACGAATTGTACCGTCATGCCGGAACGGCCGCCGGGATGAAGGGGATCGTGCGGCTTGCCGCCGGCCTGCTCAGCCCGCTCGTGCACGACGAGCTTCCGCACACGATCGAAATCGGCCACGGTGCGAGCAAAGCTCTTTTCGGGGGCGATGGCCGACAGGCTGGCTCCGCACGGCGCCTCGACGTTGAGCGACACCCGGCTGGCCAGCAGCGTGAGCCGCTCGATCTGCGCCTGCTCCGCTCCGGCCACGAGCTTGACGTGGATGTAGCCGCCGAATCGATGCTTTTCGCGGAGAAGCTCGAGCGCGCAGATGAGATCGTCGACGACCTTGACCGGCCGGGAGGGAATGCCGGTGGTGACGAAGAGCCCCTGGCACCAACCCCGCTGGTGCGCCCCGAGAAAGATTCGGACCAGCTCTTCGGGCTTGAGGAGGGTACGCGGCATGGACCGGTCGCGCCGCATGGGACAGTAGTGGCAGTTATAGCTGCAGGCGTAGGTCATCAGAATGCGCAGGAGTGACATACGGACACCAGGCCCCGGCCGCAGGTTTCTGATGTTGAGCGGCCGAAGCGCGCCCACCTCTTTCGTATGACGGAGCCTGGGGGGAAGCCCCTCGCGGTCGTCGACAGCCAGCGACATCAACACATCGAGCTTGCGCTCGAGATCATTTCCCTTGTGCATGGCGCCTTCCGGTAGATAACCGAGAGCATGATACCCGAATAAATACCGAAAGTCAATTACCTCTTATCTCTCGAACCGGAAAATTTTCGCATCGGGATTGCTGCGGCCCAGAAAGAGATCGCGGAGAACGAGCGAGGCCGTGACGCTGAACGTGATACCATTACCCCCGAAGCCCAATGCGAAATAGCCGCGGGGAAAGGCCCGATGTGGCCCGATATACGCCAGCCCGTCGCGCGTATGGCCGAAGGCGCCGCCCCAGGCGAACGCAGTTTCGAGTCGCGGCGCATCGGGAAAGAGCCGGGCGAACCGCTGCAATAGCCTCGCGCTCTTGCGCTCGAGCCGGGCATCCCGACGGCTCGGGTCCTGCACCTCGTCGTCCTCGCCTCCGACGAGCACGCGTCCGTCGGACGTGGTGCGGGTATAGAGATATGATTTCCCCGTCTCCCAGATCAGGGCGCGGCGGTTCCACCACGACAGGTCGGACAGCGGCTCGGACACGAGGGCGTACGTGGTGCTGAACCGGACGATCCGCCGGGGCAGGAACTCCTGGGTCTCGTATCCGGTCGCGAAGAACACCCGCTTCGCCGTGATGGTAAAGCCGCGATCGGTACGGATCACCACTCCTCTACCAGCGTGCCGGTACGACTTGGCCTCGGTCCGGTCGTACACCCTGAGGCCCCGCTTGACGGCCAGGCGAAGCAGCCGGTGGGTGAGACGGTACGGGTTGACCTCTGCGGCATCGGAGGAATACAGCCCGCCCGCCCTGGTGATTCCGAATCGATCGCCGAGCTCCTCGCGCTCGAGGAATCGAACGCGCAGGCCCGCCTTCTTTCTTGCATCGACCTCCTCTCTCAGCGATGGGAGATCGCCGGCCCTTCGCGCCACGAGCACGCTGGGCCGGCGCGCGAAGCCGCACTCCTTTCCGCTCAAGACCCCGATGCGCTCGATGGCTTCGACGCCGAGACGATAGGCGCGTTGGGCGCCGGCTCGATCGATTCGTGAGAGCAGCTCGTGGAGCGGCGTGTCGAGCTCATACTGCAGCAGTGCGGTGCTCGCGCTCGTACTTCCGTAGCCGACGTCACGCCGGTCGATGACGATGGTCTCGACGCCTTCTTCGGTGAGCGCGTGCGCCAGCAGCGCACCCGTGATGCCGGCGCCGAGCACCACGGCATCACAACGTACGTCGGCCTGGAGCGGGGGATAGACCCGCAGCAGCCCGTCGCGCACTGTCCAGAAAGGCAGGTCGGAGTGAAGATCCATTCACGGCCCCCATGTGACCCAGGTCATGGTGGGGCAACCCGGAAAAGCGAAACCTTGAGGCCTTCTTACAAAGGCCTTCGATGATCTTTCTGCGCGCGCGGACGACGGCCGCCGGTGCGGCAGCACTGTGCACCTGGTGGACGGTGGGATGCGGCCCCGACAAGGTCGCCCCGCCGATGCCGCGCGTCTCATCGGGCTGGGTCGATACCCTCCCGCCCGTGCCTTCGTCGTTCATCGACCTGCCCGTCCGCTACGATCTGGGTCCGGCCCTCAGATGGCTCGAGTCGGAGGTGCCGCGCGACCTCGGCGACATCGAGGAGCGGCGGGCGTCAGGCAACGACCGACTGCACTATGCCTATGCCGGCAGGCGCACCCCGTTCCGTCTTGCCATCTCGGGCCGGCGTGCCGTGCTCCAGGCCGACGTCGAATATGAGGCCAAGGTGTGGTACAACCCTCCCGTTCTCCCCGAAATCGGCGCTTCGTGCGGCACCGGCAGCGCGCGTCCCCGGGCGCGACTCACCATCGAGAGCGATGTGGAGCTGACCGACAGCTGGGCACTGAGGCCGCGCACGCGCGCCAGCGCTCGGCCTCTCACCACCGGTGACCGCGACAAGTGCAAGGTGACGGCGATCTCGGTGGACGTGACGGGAAAGGTCATGGGCGCGGCTCAGGATGCGCTGCAGAAGGAGCTCACGGAGTTCGACGCGCGCCTCTCCGCGTTCGACCTGCCCGGAGAAGCCCGGAAGCTCTGGAAGACTCTGCAATCGCCGCAAAGGCTCACCGACAGTCTCTGGCTCGTGATGGATCCCACGGCTGTACGAGTCGGACTTCTCACGATGCACGGCGATACCCTGGTTACCGCGCTCGGCATCTCCGGGCACCCCCGCGTGATTGGAGGGGCGAGGCCCGACAGCGCCAAGAGGCCCATCCCTCCACCGCAGGACTCGGCGTCGCGTCCCCCGGTGCTCCACCTGTTGACCGAGGGCCGCCTCCCGTACGGCGTTGCGAGCGCGATCCTCAGCCGTGAGCTGCGCGGTGACACCATCCACGTCGCCACTCAAGAGCTCATCGTCGACAGCCTCCGGGTTCTCGGGGTAGGCGACGGCCGCGCGGCGGTAGGACTCGCGGTGAGCGGGGCGGCGACGGGCGTCCTCTACGTGGTGGGGCATCCGGCATACGATACGGCGCGCGCGGAGCTGTACATGCCCGACCTCGAGTACGACGTAGGAACCCGCGACCTGCTGACCGGCGCACTGAGCTGGCTGGCAGGCGGCGCGGTCGAGGACTACCTCCGGAACAGGGTCCGAATCAAGCTCGACAAGGTGATCGCCGGCGGACGCGCGCTGCTCGAAAAGAATCTCAATCGCGACCTGGCAAAGGGGGTACATCTCCGTACCCACATACAATCGGGCAAGGGGCTCGGCGTTCGCGCGGCTCCCGACGCCCTGCTGGTGCGCGTCGTCGCCTCCGGCCAGGGCGAGCTCGTACTCGACCTCCGCCCCGCGCAGCTCGTCGGGTCGGAGCACCTTCGCGTCTCGAAACCCAGATAGCCGCTACCTGAGATCGTGCGGCAGGCGAGGCGAGCTGAGAAGCTCCCCGAACACGCGCCACCGGGCGTCGGGCGATGCACCGCCTTTCCGTGCCACCCAGTCGGCCACGAGATCACGGCCCAGATTGTAATTGATGACGTAACTGCGATACGTCTCGATGAACCGGAGAGTCTTCGCGGCGGCGGCGGGCGCGATGAGCCAATAGCGCTGCATCGCCGACCGCGCGGCGGCGGAGTCGACCTGGCCGTCGAGATAGCGGCGGGCGACCTCGTTGCGGGCGTAGTTCAGCCGCTCGATCACTTCGCGCACCGCGGCGTTGCGCTCTGCCAGCGCCGTGTCGAGACCGGCCAGGGGAAAGAGCGAGTCGCGCTCGAAGGCAGTCCGCTCAGCCGCGGGAAACGCCATGTCGATGCCGAAGTTGGCGCTTCCCTCCGCGATGAGCGATTGCGCGCTGAACAGTGGATACACGGAGTACTCGACCCAGCCCCGACCCCTGACGAGTGCCTCCTCGAGCCGGGCGTTATAGACGTGATGCCCGGGATACCCCTCATGACAGGCGAGATCGATCGCACGGTCCACTGGAATCGGGAAGTCGAGATTCACCTGGATGAGGCTCCGGTAGCCGCCCTTGTACCAGTTGTAGGCGTTCCACGACGTCCCCTTCACATACTCGAGATCGAACCGCTCCCCCTTCGGAAGCCGAAGATGGGCGAGGGTACGCGCCCGGCAGGCAGCGATGGCGGTACGAAAGACGGTGTCGACCCGCCCCGGGGGGATCATCAGACGATCGCGGAAGCGCTCAAAGCGTCGGACGAGGGGGGCTTGCCCGGGGATGAGCGAGTCGAGGCGCGCGAGCAACGAGTCGAAGTGCGCATCGGAAAAGTGAGGCGGCGATGCGTCATAGAAGGCGCGCGCCTCGTCATCGAACGGCAGGTGCTCGCCGGCGACGAAGCGAGCTCGCGCCGACATCGAGGCGAGCTGCGTGCGGAGATAGCTGTGGCGCAGCGAGACGAGAGAGTCGGCGTACCGCGGCACGCTGTCGCCCAGCAACGCGATCAGGGAATCGGCGGAGGACCTGATCCGCTCCACGCTCAGTGACTCAGCGAGTGCCCGGTTACGAACCGAGTCGGGACCGTAGTAGGCGTCCACGTAGTTCGGGTCGTGAGCGCCCATCGCCAGCACGAGCGACACGTAGCGCCGCGCGATCGGGTCGAGCGCCGCCGGAGCGGGCGGCGGTGCGGTCCGATGGCACGCGGCCAGCGCGAGCGCGGGAACCAGGCGGATCAACAGGCGCATCGAGCGGGCTCCGGTCGAGGTGACCCAAGCTAACGGAACGCCGATATGGACGGAGCGGGGGTGATCGAGGATTCAGGCGGTGGCGCTCGGGCGGGCGTGGCTACTCGACGACGATGTCCTGCGCCACGTGAGTCGTGTCGTGGACGGCCCAGGTGTCCCAGGTCAACGGACACCCCTTGCCGAAGGGTGGTGAAGGGTGGCCGGCGCGCTTGAGCAACTCGTGCAGCATCTCATGTCGCACGACCATTTCGTTGGCGGTCCAGTCGGCGGCGATGAAGATGCGGTGATCCGGCTCCCAGTGCCCGGCGCATTGGCCGCTCGTGCAGGAGAAACCGTGCCCGGGAACGACCAGCCACTCGACGCGATCGAAGTCGCCGGTGAGCCCCGAGCAGACTTCGGTCTTGATCCACCATGCCCGGTAGTTCGTGGGAGTGACCATCGGCTGGTCGCCCGCGGGATCAAAGCCGCACCCAGCCAGCAATGCCAGGAAGGGAGCGACCAGAGCCAGCCGGGGCATGTGCATGCCGTCGGCAAGGGCAATCGACATGCCGCCGGCTGGATGCCGGCAAGTCGTTGTCAGACAACGGCCAACGGGGTGTTTGGATGGGCCGTCGGCCGATCCGCCCTCTCAGGATGCAAGAGCTAGAGCGCAAGAACCCAGGTTTGAGAGACGAGGTCATGGCCGAAACTGTGATGCGGCTCTTCCTCTACGAGGACGAAGCCGGCCTCCTCGTAGAGGTGCCGGGCGGCATCCAGCCCCTTGTTGGTCCACAGCGTGATCTTGCGGTAGCCGGCGCGCCGGGCGAACCGAATGCACTCGGCCACGAGGCGCCTGCCGATGCCGAGGCCGCGCGCGGAGGGCTCGACCAGCAGCAACCGGAGCTGGGCCACCGTCGGCGACTTCCTCACCAGGAAGACGCTGCCGACGTTCTCGCCGTCCCGCTCGGCTATCCAGCAGCGCTCCAGTCCGGGGTCGAACCCGCGAAGGAATCGCGCCGCAATTTCGGCGACGAGCGCCTCGAACTCCGCATCCCACCCATACTCCTCGGCGTACAGCGCTCCGTGGCGCTGAATGACCCACCCCATGTCGCCCGGCTGGTGCGGCCGGAGGAGGAAGGACGCCAACGGGGGCGCGGCCCCGAGGAGGCATTCGATCGTCGCCATCGCCTCGACGAGACGCCGGCGCTCACCGGCGACGAGAGGTAGCAGCATGGCGGCGACCTGCTCGTGCGACCGTCGGTCGAGCGACGCGAAAGTTTTCTTTCCGCGGCGGGTGAGCCGCAGGATACTCTGCCGCCGGTCGGTGGTGGAGGGACGGCGCTCGAGCAGGCCGCGCGTGCGGAGGCGATCGAGCAGCCGGCTCAGATATCCGGCATCGAGCCGAAGATCCTTGCCGATGCTGGCGGCGGAGGGCCCATCGCGGTGGGCGATCTCGTAGAGCAGACGGACCTCGGCGAGGGTCAGACCGCTGCCGAGCAGCCTTTCGTTGAGTACCCCGATGCCGCGGGTGTACGAGCGATTGAAGCGCCGCACCGCGTCGACCTGGGCGACGAGAGGAGGAGTCATGATTTGTCAATGTCAACTATTTGATTGACATAGTCAACTATTAGAGAACAGGGAGAACGGAGAAGAATGGAGTCCCCCTTTCTCTTTTCCCTTTTCCCTTCTTGCTTTTCCCCGTTCTCCGTTCTCCGTTCCCCGCTCTGACAGGATCGAATCCCATGACCCGAGTTTCCCGGCTGCTCCTGCTGGCTGCATCCTTCCTGCCCGGCATGGCCTTCGCCCAGCAGTCACCGCTCCTCTACACGATCAATTTGAACGATCGGGCCGACGAGCTTTTCAAGGTCACGCTCGCCGTCAACGGGCTCACGCCGGACAATGCGGTCTACCAGTTCGCCTCGACGGCGCCCGGGACGTACCAGGTGATGAACGTGGGCCGGTTCGTGCGGAGCTTCCAGGCGTTCGACGGACGGGGGCGACGAGTGCCGGTGGACCACGTGTCCATCAATCAATGGCGGCTCTCGGATGCGCCCCGGGTGCGGACGATCAAGTACTCCGTGGCCGAAACGTGGGAGAGCCAGCTCGATCACCCGATCTACCTCATGTGCGGCACGTCGCTCGAGTCCGACCACGCGCTCATCAACCCGCAGGGCGTGATCGGCTACCCGAGCGGCATGCAGGCGACGCCGGTGCGTCTCAGGCTCTCGTATCCGGCCCGGTGGAGGATCGGGACGGCCCTCGATCGAGCCAAGGACGGCACGTACCTGGCCAAGGACTACGACCAGCTCGTGGATTCGCCGATCCTGCTCGGGCCGCTGACATCCGCCGAGACCCGGGTGACGGGTGTGCCGGTGACCATCTACACCTACAGCAAGACCGGCAAGATCACCTCACCTCAGCTACTCGCCTCGATGAACGGTATGCTGCAGGCCGCGGGCAAATTTCTGGGTACGCTGCCGGTGCCCCGCTACACCTTTCTCTATCACTTCGGCGACAAGTCTGCCGGCGCCTGGGAGCACTCCCTCAGCTCCGAGTACGTACTCCAGGAATCCGAATTCACCGACTCGGTCGGCAAGGTCGTCACCGATATCGCGTCGCACGAGTTCTTTCACGTCGTCACGCCGCTCAACATTCACAGCGAGATCATCGAGCACTTCAACTTCGTGACGCCGGTGCCGTCGGAGCACCTGTGGCTATATGAGGGGACGACCGAGTGGGCGGCCCACATGATGCAACTGCGCGCCGGCCTCAAGACGCCCGAGGCCTACCTCGCCACGATCATCAGGAAAATGAACATCGACCGCTCCGCCTTCGACTCGACGTACAGCCTGAAGGAGCTGGCGCTCACCTCGTATAGCGACTCCGGGCAGGCCCAGTACGGAAACATCTACATGCGCGGCGCGCTTACGGCGGGCCTTCTCGATATCCGGCTGCTCGAGCTCTCGCACGGACAGCGAGGACTGCGGAACCTCATTCTCGATCTCGCGCACCGCTACGGCAAGCGCCGCGCGTTTCCCGAGTCGACCTTCGTCGACACTCTCGTGGCGCTTACCGACCCGTCAGTCCGCGACTTCTTCGATAACTACGTCATGTCGGCCCACCATCTGCCGGTCAAGGAGTACTACGAAAAGCTCGGGATCCATCTGATCGAGGACGAGAAGGGCAATACCGTCCGGTTCGACATCGACCCCAAGCCCTCGCCCGAACAGCTGCTGCTCAGAGAGGCGTGGCTGGGACGGAAGCCGCGCGTCGTCGCGCCAATCGCCGCCCATGCTCAGACGCTGCCTCCGGTCGAGCACCAGAAGCTCGCCCGCGAGATCTTCAAGGAGCTCGTGGAGACCAACACGACCGAGGCGAAAGGATCGACGCCCGCCGCTCAGGCGCTCGCCGCGCGGTTTCGGGCGGCCGGCTTTCCCGATTCCGACGTGGTGCTGCTGGGTCCGCGTCCCGATCACCAGAACCTCGTCGTGCGATACCGCGGCGACGGCTCGGCCTCCGCCAAGCCGATTCTCTTCATTGCCCATCTCGATGTCGTGGAGGCGCGGCCCGAGGACTGGTCGCTGGACCCCTTCACGCTCACCGAGCGCGACGGGTATTTCTACGGTAGGGGATCGTCGGACATCAAGGACGAGGTGGCCGACCTCGCCAGCAATTTTCTCCGGCTCAAGCGCGAAGGCTTCGTTCCCGCGCGCGACCTGATGCTCGCGTTTACCGAGGACGAAGAAGGCGGCGACTTCAACGGAGCAGCGTGGCTGGTCGCCAACAGACGCGACCTGGTAGACGCCGCATACGTGATCAATCTCGACGCCGCGGGAGGGCAGCTCAAGAACGGAAAGCACCTGCGGAATCCGGTGCAGACGAGCGAGAAGGTGTACGTGACGTACACGCTCGAGGTCGTGAATCCCGGCGGTCACAGCTCGATGCCGGTGCCCGACAATGCCATCTACCGCCTGGCCGCCGGCCTGGGCCGTCTCGCCCGCTTCGACTTTCCGCTCAGGCTCAACGAGACGACGAGGGCGTTCTTTCAGACGATCTCGAAGCAGGAGCCGGGGCAGGTCGGCGCCGACCTGCTGGCCATCACGCGTCGGAAGCCCGATCCGCAGGCGGTCAGGCGGCTCGGGGCGTCGCCGTTCTATCATGCGATGATGCGGAATACGTGCGTCGCCACGATGCTCCGGGCCGGGCACGCGGAGAATGCGCTTCCGCAACGCGCGCAGGCGACCGTACAGTGCCGCCTGCTGCCCGGCGAGGAGCCGGACCGCATCCGCGAGACGCTCCGTCGCGTCGTGTCCGATTCGCAGATCACCGTGACGATAGCCAACGAGCCCAAACCGAGCCCCGCCTCGCCTGTCGATCCCGAAGTGATGGAGCCGGTCCGCCGGATCACCTCCGACATGTGGCCCGGTGCGGTGGTACTGCCGGTCATGGATCCATGGTCCACCGACGGCCTGCACTTTCGGCGCGCCGGGATTCCGGTCTACGGCGTCTCCGCCGTGTTCATCGACGTGGACGACACTCGCGCGCATGGCCGCGACGAGCGGGTCGGGGTCGAGGAATTCTACGAAGGGGTCGAGTTCATGTATCGGCTCATTCAGGAACTGGGAGGCGGCCGAAAGCCATGACGCGTCGGCGCGTCCATTACGCCTGGGTCGTGCTGGGCGTCACCTTCCTGGCGCTCCTGGCGGGCGCGGGAGTGCGCGCGACGCCGAGCGTGTTGATCGTGCCGCTCGAAGAAGAGTTCGGCTGGGCGCGGTCGACCATTTCGTTCGCCATCTCGGTCAACATCCTGCTCTACGGATTGATGGGCCCGTTCGCGGGTGCGCTGATGCAGCGGCTCGGCATCCGGCGTACCACCATCGCGGCGCTGTGCCTCCTGACGGCGGGAGTCGTGCTCTCGACCATGGTGAGGGAGCCATGGCAGCTCGTGCTCACCTGGGGCGTCGTCGTAGGCGTCGGGAGCGGGATGGTGGCGCTCGTACTGGGCGCCACGGTGGTGAACCGATGGTTCAGCGCCCGGCGCGGGCTGGCAATGGGCCTCCTCACCGCCAGCACCGCGACCGGCCAGCTCGTCTTCCTGCCTCTGCTGGCGCGAATCATCGAGCACCACGGATGGCGCGCCGCGGCGATGGTGGTGGCGGGTGCCACGGCGCTGGCGATTCCGCTCGTCGCCCTGCTGCTGCGCGAGCGGCCCGCGACCGTCGGGCTCCCGGCGTACGGGGCCGACCAGATCGAGGTGGCCGCTCCGGTGACGGCGAACCCCGCCCGAACCGCCCTTCGCGCACTGGCTGACGGGGCGCGGTCGCGCGACTTCTGGCTGCTCTTCGGAACGTTTTTCATCTGCGGCGCATCGACCAACGGCCTCGTCGGAACCCACCTCATTCCGGCCGCGCACGACCACGGCATTCCCGAAGTGCGGGCGGCGGGGTTGCTGGCACTCATGGGGGTGTTCGACCTGGTAGGAACGACGGGCTCGGGATGGCTTTCCGACCGCTGGAGCAGCCGGCGTCTGCTGGCCTGGTACTACGGATTGCGCGGCCTCTCGCTCATGTACCTGCCGAGCGCCCTGGCGGGACAGCACAGCGGACTCTGGATTTTCGCGGTCTGGTATGGCCTCGACTGGATCGCCACCGTGCCGCCGACCGTGCGGCTCGCCAACGACGCCTTCGGCGCCGCGCGTGCGCCGATCATGTTCGGCTGGATCGGCGCGGGGCACCAGATCGGCGCCGCGCTCACCGCGTATGCCGCAGGATGGGTACGCACAGCGACCGGCGACTATCAGCCCGCGTTCTGGACATCCGGCGCCCTGTGCCTGGTCGCCGCCGTGATGGCGCTGCAGGTGGGGAAGAAACCGGCACGCGCGCGCAGCCTGCCATCTCCGGAGCC